>JAJRWK010000093.1 GCA_024276795.1 archaeon
CCTTAAGCCCGTTATTCGACCTTTCTGAGGTTTCGATATTTTCTTTTCATTGTTGCTATTATTGCTATTTGGCTACACAAAGTTTTGCCAAGCATTATCTTGTATTTCTTGTAGAAGAGGTGAGACAAATCTTCGTGGCTTCTAGCGTCCCCGCCTAAACCATTGAACATTATTTCATGCAAACAGCACACAAGGTATCAAAAAGAATTCTCCGGTGAGAAAACAGACCCTCCTTTTATTGCCCTACATAGTTTTCAATTAAAAGCTATTTTTCAAATGAAATTTAGTCAAATTCCCGGACATACTCGTTAATTTTAAGTTCTTTAATCCCAATTTTTAAACGACGACAGACGAGAAATATTTTCAATACTCAGTAGGTGCATTAAAAATAGCACTAGGCTGGCTCTTTTTCTGGGCCTTTATCGATAAACTGTTTGGGCTTGGTTTCTCAACTAAGAGTGAGGAGGCTTGGATCAAGAATCTAACTAGCAACCCCAATCCCTCAAATTCTCCAACTTTTGGTTACCTAAAATTTGGGGTAAGCGAAGACAACTTCCTCCATGGTTTCTTTAATAGCATAGCAGGAACATGGTACACCGATTGGCTATTTATGTTGGCCCTCCTAGGAATTGGCGTAAACATTATGTTTGGGATCGGCGTGCGCATCGGCAGTATCACTGGAGCCGTTCTTACATTCTTAATGTGGCTCTCTGCGTTTCCCATCGAACACAACCCTATTGCTGATGATCACCTTATTTACATGATCATTTTCATCGTCTTCGCTCTCAAGCCTGACGTTGGAAAATGGGTCGGACTAGGAGAATACTGGGAAAAATTAGTTGGAGAAAAATACCCGTGGCTTTTGTAAGTTAATGAAACAGGGAAAAGAGAAGGATAACCTCTTTTCCTGATTAAATTCTTTTCTCTCTGAATTGTTAAGATACCATGCTAGGGTTATGCTAACCGTCGTTTTCAACCCTGAGTTTAAACAACAATTATCGCTATCCATTCTTTTCTTCTTGCGCTCATGGATTTTAATCACAGATTTTGGACACAACTAAATTCGCGCTTAGCACGAGCTAAGTGCAAAGCCGAGACGTTTGGTTTGCTAATAAAGCCTTCTTAAGTGAGATAGGCCACTGCTCCCGCCCGGTTTGTATTCTTGCATTTAACAGATCGAGGCAACGTGCATAGCCATAATTGATTCTCAGGCAGATTTGTCCTCGATAGCTTTGTTGGCGTGCTGTAACGTGTTGTAGTCGGACCAGTGACTCAGCAACCTACCAGCATAATAAAAAATTACTACTACCAAGAGAAAAGAACCATCAAAGATGAGGAGATGGAAAACCTCCAACGCGGTATTCCAAGACAGCAAGTCTTCAGGACGTTCCATCACATACCCCACATACTCCACGATTGAGGAAAAGATTATCAAACCCCCTACCAACAAGACCGCACCAGTAATTACCCAGCTATTAAGGGTGTCAAGCGCGTCGTTAACTTCTTTCCACTTCTGGGCACTCCTTGTTTTGGGATCAGCTCTTCTGGTCAATTCGATGGTTTCGATAAGCTCTTTTCGCGAAGCCAGTTCTTGGCCTACCTGGCGAGTAACATAGCGTAAAGTACTAGCGACAATAAGAGTGTTGACAAAAAAAACTAAGTTTTTTTTCAAAATACTAGACTGCGAAAACTGCGAAAGAGGCTCAAACCAAGGAGGCCAGAGTAAGAAGGAAACGCCCAGATGCACGAACGCCAAGAATCCTGCCCAAAGGTAGAAAGACAACTTCTTTTCCCCAGGATTTTCTGAAACAACAGCATTCACGTTCTCATCACCCAGGAATCAAGTATATCGAGGCGGTTCAAATGGATTGCCACCGCCACCACCCGCAGGATATTTTTCCACCAAGTCCCAGTCAATTGCCGTCGCAAAAAGATCAACAGAATACATGGTTCCCCACATGATTGACGCCGCAAGCGTAGATTCCTGCCGAACAAGAGCAATCTTTTGGGTTCGGTCTTTATCCCAAATCTCCATGTAAGTTATTATTGTCCCAATTGCTCCCACCCGAACTCCATTCTTAGTAACCCAAGCAAACCCACTTGGCTCAGCATAGGTCATATAGAAATCGTATCGTTTTGACCCAAAAGGGTTCAAAAGATACACTTCTAGCCCTACTTCTTCTTTAAAAAACTTGATCGTTGAGTATGCGTTCCACGCGTCAATCAAAGTGTCAGGATTGATGAAAGTCTTCTTAAGCACAGTTGAAACACCTGCACCCACTGCTCCTGCAACGATTTTTCCTGCGGCAACCAGAGCAAGAAAGGTAACAGCAATGTCAAAAACTTTGTCCAAGAAAAATGAGAAGTAAACATCTTGGACTATATTTACGTTATCCAGCCATTCATTGATTTCCATTTTATCTGCCAAGAAAAAAGGTAGTGCTTCACCACGGACTAGCTGAACGCTCCTTTGCTTTAGAGAATCTAAAGCAGTTCTGATGATATTCATATTTTGTGAATATATTCCCCAGTAAACACCAGCAATACTTCCAGCAACGACCGCGTCAACTAAGGAACCATCCATTCCCAGGCTAATCATTCCGTTCAGGGTTACGACCCGAGGAGATTGACAACTAAGAAAGATCGACAACTTTGCTTGTTGTTGGTAACGCATAACAATACTTTCCCAGCTTAACACACCTTCTTGCGTCAGAATCCCTTGATTTGATCCGCGTCCTATGAAGAAAATCATGGAAGTTGTCTTAAAAGAGTACAAGTCTGCTTGGAAGCTGTTGTGCTTGACAATAATCGCGTTGGGAACAAATTGCTGCAATGTCTGCAATGCCAAAATTTCTTCGGTGCTGTTACCGAACACAATAACAACAGGGGTTGTAGTGGGCAAGGTCATGCCCGTAATCCCTATTGAAATGACGATAGTGAAAAACACCACTACACCAACGGGATTTCGTAAATGTTTTTTCACAATCATTATGGTTATGGAAGCAATCTGCATATTATTTTTTTTCGATATCGAATCTAACTACATTAATCGTTTTTGCGGTAAAAATAATATTCTTAACAATTTAATTTATTCAAATTTTGGGTTTTTAGCTTGCACAAAAGGTTTTTTATTGAATCTTTTGAAGATACTATGTGTAGGTGTATTGTGTTGTTTGTTATGACAATTGCTACAAAAACGAATGTGTGGGTTGTGTAAGTCATTTCTCTTCTTATGTTAGAGGCATGTGTGGGAAGGGGTGCGAAGTAATCAAAAGTGTGAGGGATTATTGATTATTCCTTAAAGTAGAAAGGTTTGACTTCGTCAAGATTCTTGAAGGTAAGTATGTCTCCTTCGATTTGCACTCCGAAAATTTCTTTATCTGTCAAGTGCTTGATGTGATTTTTTTCAAGCATAATGGAGGAAAAAACAGGAACAACCAAGTAATCGGCATATTCGGGAAAGATCTCTTGGAACTGTCCACTCTTAATGAAGTTATGGAATTGTGTGATATACTCATCGGTGGCTTGCGACTTGGTTTCATTAAGAAACACAATTTTTGGCTCATGGAATACGATGAGGAGATCTACTTCTTTTCTCAGGCCTGTTGCTTTGACATGGCGTTTGAATCGAACTAGAATATCATCGGGCTCGCCCAGATTGAAGGATTTATTGATAGTTAAGGGCAGATTTGGTGCAACAAGGTCTTCGACAATGGTTCCTAGCCGATTTGCGAGTTCTCCCCATTTTATATTTAATTCTCTAGTAATTTGTCGCATCTCGTCTTTGAACTCTCGCATCTCGTCTTTGAACTCTCGCATCTCTTCGGATAATTCATATATGCTAAGCTGGGTTTTGTGTTGAACGTAGATCAGATTTCTCATGGCTTTTTCTAAATCAGAGACTCTCTCTTCAATCTGAGTCATTCTGTGTAATTATTTGAAAAGATAATTAAAAACAGTTTGTAAGGGCTTAATAGTCAATTTCAAAGCGTGTTTTTCAGCATATTTCCTCTTTACAAAATTAGAACTAACAAATTTGGGCAATGAAGGGAGAGATAGTCGTCTGGGTACCAGATGTTTATAATTTCCTTTTTGGATAATAATACTTGAAACAGATGGTCACTCCTAAGTATCTTTCAATCATAAACCCCGAGGAATTTATTAGAGAGCTTAAAGAGGCATTAGAGCCCATTTTTCGTGAAGCATCATTGGTTATTATATTTGGTTCAGTGGCCAGAAAAAGTGTTTCGTTATTCTCTGACGTTGACATATTTGTTGTAACAGAGGAATCTCGTAGAAGAATGAGGAAGATCATTGAGAATTACATGTTTGATGTTTTAGCTAATTGCGGATTTTATACGTACGACCTTGTGATAATGAACGAGACTGAGTTTCAGCGAGAAAAGGACACCGAGTTCATCAGATCGGTGCTACACGAAGGGATAATATTATGGAAGATCGAGGAAATGAGGACAGAGTAAAAAAAATGAAACTTGCTCAGGATCATCTTAAGGTAGCAAGAGACAAGCTAGAGTCTGCGGAAATATTGCTTGATCACTTAAAGTTTAGCGATGCTACCAGCCGAGCCTATTATGCTATATTTCATTCGGTCAAAGCATTGCTTTCGATCATGGGTGTTGACGTCCGGACGCATAAGGGAACGTTTTACATGTTCTATAAGGAGTTTGTGGAAAAGGGTTTATTCGACAAAAAATTGTACCGGGATATGGCTCAGTTGCAACATAGCAGAGAAGATTCAGATTATGGAGTCATTGCTGATATGTTTGATGAAACGGATGCAAGAAAGGCTCTTGAAACTGCAAAAAAAGTATTAGAAAAAGTAAACGAAATGGTGGAAGCAGTATAAATATCTCAATTACACAGATAAAAACTATCACACGGGGGTTCTTGAGAGTACGAATAGATATATGAGAGCAATGCCGAATCCCATTGAAACAAGACCATTAAGGAATAAATACCACCTACTCGCGTGAAGTGCTAGTGTTTTTCGTTCTTTCCCATGATGAGAGGGGTGATGAATAAGGTACGTTCCTACAAGTTTATGGTCTATTTCGCGTCCAGTGAGTCCGGTCATGAACCATTTAAAGAAATACTGGATTCTTCCAGTTGGTCCCTTATCTTCTTCTTTCAAACGATAGGTCGGAAATAAGTCAAGAACCAGGTGCGTGCCTTCTGAAATTGCGAAAATGCCCAAGATAGGAAGAAGAATGTTTGACTCGGAGCTAGTAAACAGGATGGTTGTTGAAACAATAACTACAGGAAAAGAACTATGGAAAAACCAGTCCCGATGTTTTACCCAATTAGACGGAACATTCAGTTGATCTAGATCTGGAAATTCTGCACCAAAAATCCCAATGAAGATTCCTAAGAAGATCCAAGCAATGTCTTCTTTTGCGTAATTAAAGCTCTCCGCAAAAAATAGCCACAGGATGACCCCGAATGCAGTTAATATCCCTGTTGAGACGTGCCAGCGCCTACTTGCCATACTAACATTTATTCTCCAAAAGTACAAAAGCGTTGTCTATGAATGTTTCTTCTCTTCCTTCACGTTATAAAAAAGATGTAACTTGATTCTTTCAAAAAAATACATCTAGACGGAAAATATTGAGTGCAAGATATAAGGAGGAGAATAAACTATTGCGTGTTTTGGACGACTCCTCGGATGTGGAATTTATGGTTTATTCCTTATTTTTTCAAAGTTCAGAAGATCCATGTGGTCTCCTTTCATTGCTAGAGCGTAGATTCCTTTTTTTGTAAGATGTTTCACAACATGTTCAGGAATTGAGAGGGAGGAAAAAATCGGGACGAGTCGTTTTCCTTTAAGTTCAGGAAAATAATTGAAGAATGCACCAGAGTGAACGAATTCGGAGAATTTTTCGATGTGTTCTGTTTTCGGAGAGATTTTAGTTTCATTGAGGAGGACTTTATCTTCGCAGACAAGGATGCCATCAAATTCCTTGTGTGTTTTACCGCTATCAATGGTTTTTACTGCTCTTGTTATGATTCCTTGAATTTTGGTACAACTGAAGTACTCTTTTGCGATTGTTGGAAGGCACGGAACAACAATATCTTCAGCAAATGTTCCCATTTTGTTAGCAAGTTCTCCCCATTTCTTGTTGATTTCTACTTTGAATTCCTTCATCTCGTCCTTGAATTCCTTCATCTCGTCCTTGAATTCCTTCATCTCGTCCTTGAACTCCTTCATCTCGTCTTTGAATTCCTTCATCTCGTCCTTGAATTCCTTCATCTCGTCCTTGAATTCCTTCATCTCGTC
>JAJRWK010000094.1 GCA_024276795.1 archaeon
GCCACGTGGAGAGAAAGATACGTGCCTAATGCCATATGGCCGTTTTGTTGGTAGAAGAGGTTGTTAAACCAGAAGTTTTCTCTGAGTTTTTCTAGAGTTGCCTTGACCCTGTTGTCTTTTTCATCAAATAGTCCGAGGGGATAAAAAGCTACTACGCTTCCAATCATACCCGAGTCATACCCTCTACGGGGACTGGCAGGAATTGCGCGAGAACCCAGACGATCAAGAACAATGTTCAATGACGATTCAACGGCTTTTCTTAAATCAACACTCCATTGAAGACAAAATTCTGCTTTCTCGGTTTCATCAATAGCTGCTAGGAGAAAGGTCGCGTCTTCGAGGCCCTTTATGCTCCAAAACTGATCCCAATAATAAGAATCCGTCCCTCCGAAATGTTCTGCACTGAATCCCGGGGGTAACAGTCCCTCGTATTCGGAAAACTCAGGTTTCCAAGAATGCCTCTTTTTTTCTATCCACTGAGCGGCTTTCCAAATAGATTGCTTCAATGTTTTAACAAAATCTAGATCTTTGGAATGTCTATAGTACTGGGCTATTGCGTAGATTGCTTGCCCGTTGGCATCCCATTCTCCTTTCTGGGATACAAAATAGCCGTTTCTTTTCTGTCGTTTGGGATAGGAGCGAAGAATGGCCTCTACCTCTTGATATCTGCCTAAATGTAGAAGAGCGGGCAAAATGTAAGCATTATCTCTTATCCAGAAATGATGATACGTGGCAGGACCAGGTGTGATGCTATCACCGTCCCAAGACATGAGAAGGTCTGCAGCTGTAGCTTTGAATACGTCTCCAATGCTAGTTTCTTCGATCACTATTCTCGGCAGCGTAGGTAGAACGTCTCTCCAGTAAGAATCCCATGAACCTTCTGGAGGAATCAGGGCTTCTTTTCCTTCCACAAATATCCTTGCGCCAATAGCCCCTCCATCAAACACAAGAATACAAGTAGCAAGTCGAGTTTTAGCCTTCAGCTCATAGTTACCTACAAGTTGTTTGGATTCAAGTGACGGATCAACAGGATCATCAAACGGATATTCACCGAGGAAATAATAGGAAGGCTTGCTAGTCAGTTGAACATGTCCAAAAGGCTCTAGTTCGATTATACTATCCTTAACTCGAATTTTGTCAACTATGGCAATGCCATCATAATTGTAGGGTCGAATAGCCATTATTGTCTTGAAACCGTCTTTTAGCCGGTCATAGACATCGATAGCAATCCATTCACCAATACTGTCTCCTTCCGCAAAAACAACCCAAGACAATTCTCCACCTTCAAATTTCCACGTGGTTCGTATTGCGGGATAGTTTTCTTCATCCCTAGTTTGAAAGACTCTTCCTTGCTTGTGTGGGTAGTAAAATACGCCGTCTTTTTCGGCCCACACTTCAATTGAGAATTCATCTTTCTTTGGTGTCACGGCTCCCACGGGATCAATAATTCCTTCCGTACTGTATCCCGGAATTCCAACCATCGACCAGTTACGCAAAGTAGTGTTCATTGAAAGAAGTCGATGGCCGATTGGCTCGAAATAGGGAGATCCCGGATCATACTGTTTCTCAGCCCAGTATGGTCGGGGAAGGGTTTGACTCATTTCAAAAACGGCAGTATTAGCCCATGCTCGGGCGACTAGCAGTGAAGCTCCTGGTATTAGTTCTTTAGGAATGTTAATTTCCGCTGGAAGCCCCATTCGTTCAGCAATGTCCAGATACGTGAAACTGTGTGGGTGCAGATTTGCAATTCTTGCTACCACACCCAGTGCCCGTGTCTTCAGCCCCATACGGAAAACAATAATCTTGAGATATTAGAATTTAGCGCGTATTACCAGAAAAACAGAAGACACAAAGACGATAAACGTCGTAAATATCTAGAACAAGCGGATTAGTTTAGTGGACGTATTTCATGATAGTGAAGCAGAAATTATAAGGTGGTCATAAACAATATGTCTTGAATGAAACTCATTAGTGTGAAGCTCAACGAGGAGCAACATCAAGGACTAACAAAGCTAATTAAGAAGGGGCTTTATCCTTCGAAATCTGAAGCGATTCGAGTGGCGATTCGTGACTTGATTCTTCGCGAAAAGGGAAAGTACTAGTTCGTGTATTGTGAATAACCGAGAATTTGTACGGTTTGTTTTTCTTTTTATATTAAAGAGCGCTTTATTACGGGATGTGATATGTCGTAAATCGTATGAATTTGCCATGTGTTTGAATGTTTAAAATGAGAAAATATGAGTCACCTACACATTCTTCCTAAAAATGCTTAGTTTCCATATGAGTTCTTGTTTTTGGATCGTTTCCTACTGTATTTCTGCGTCTCAGTGATTACATGTATAGTTTAATCGAATAAGTTAAATAGGATTGAAGCTTTCTTATTATGCACGGATAAACCCTCCATAACATTGAGGTTATAAAAAACAATTAAAAAAGGTGATCACATGGAATTCTGCGAAGAATGTGACGGTCTGCTCGTCCCTCGCCGAGACAAGAAGTCCAAGAAGATGATGCTCGTCTGCCAAGTCTGCGGCAAAAAGTATGATGCCGAGAAAAAGAAGGAAGAGTACGAACTTCGAGAGCAAATCAAACATAAAGAAAATGAAAAACTCGAAGTCGTCGCAGACATGGACGAAGAGTTCAAAATCTCCGAAGAAGAGCGAGAAGAGCTATTGGAGCAGTATCGAGAAACTCTTGAATTATTTGAGTATTAATAGTATAACGTGAAAGTTTTATTTCTTTGTTTTCTTCGCACTTTTTTCCCTTTTACAACATTCTCTATATTCTTTTTTTCGCTTCTCTGACGGGATTAGCATTCATTACCTGACACACAATGTGTTTAACTTAGAAGTTTGGGCACGTATAGGATAGGGATCAGAATCGCTGAGATCACGAAGGGAAATACAGATCCCTTGTTGAATGCATTTAGTGCTTGTTCAAGAGAAGGAATTTTCGTGAGCTTGAACTGTGGAATAAACATGAACCAGATTCCTACGACCGTTGACAAAACAGCATAGATCCAACCGAGCCCAGCATAATATGTTATCATTATGTTCGCAACTATTGTGAGGAGAGAGAATAAACAGGTTGCCCAGGCAGCTGGTCTTAACCCTCTTACGCTGGGGAGAGTCTTGATGCCTAAGGATTGATCCTCTTCAATGTCTGAAAAGTCATTAACAATGTTCCTTCCGCCAATTTCCCAAGCAAAGAAGAGTAGGAATAGAGAACCTACCACTCCCCAGTTTGCTTGAGAGAGATCAACTACTGCAAAATACCCAGCTAGGGCCCCACAAGCAACCATTGCTCCGGTTGCCAAAAACTTGAGGTAGGTTACCTTCTTGAGCTTGCAGTATAAGGTTTCGAGAAGGATAGAAACCCAGAATAGATACATGCTAATTGGATTTAGAAGGTAAGCAAGAAAAGAGGCTACAGTGAGGTTAAACAATATCCAGCTCACTTGTTGCTTGAATGATATGATTCCTTGAGCATATGGATGTCTAACAATAAAAGTATCAATATCAAAACCTTCCAGTGTTCTCAAGTTGGAAAATCTGGCTTGGTCAACGTCAATGTCCCAAAAGTCGTTCAAGGCAAACACTGCGAAAAAGCCTGCAGCGGCTGCAGGTATAGCAATTGCAAGAGTTATGGGGTCAGGAAATCGTTTCAATGCAACTAACGCAGCGAAACCAGGTTGAGCGATTGAGAGAATGGCTTGAATCGGTCTTGATGAAGCAAGAACAGCCTTGAACGTTTCTTGTTCGGGATCTGTGATAGTTTTTCCCATAATTTTTCCCCCGGAATTGGAAGGAGTGAAATTTGAACTGTCTAAAGTAAGGGAAGCTTTGCCCTTAAGTGATTTCTTCATTTTCATTACATGGTAAGAAAAAAGTTACAATCATCGGTTTTTAAACAGAGAAACTGTGAGAGAGAAAAGTTAGTCTCATCGGGCTTTGAGTCAAGTTGCCCTCTTTGGAGCATTTCTTCTTTTTGCCAAGTATTGATACTTCTTTTTTCTCGCGTTCAAAGTCAGTAGCCCTGCCATTGGAACAAACACCCCACCTGCTAAGCTACCCATTAAGAATCTTGGAACAAACACAAGGAAGCGCTTAATGGAAAACGGCTCCTCTACGTCTTCCTTTTTGGGGCCTAGTTTTAGAGGTGATTTGCCGGGTGCAGGCTTTCTCCCCACGATAGCAAGCCCATACCCTTTCCCTTCGTACCACTCCGGTGCGATGAATTTAATCTTGATATCTACGAAACCAGCTCTCTTGTACCAGGTTAGGTAGTCTTGAACGGTTGGGAATAGCATGAAAATGTTTGAGATCGCTCTGGTGAAGGCATTGCTAGTGATGATAGGACCGATTAGTAAAGCATATCCCCCGGGCTTAATGACACGGTAAGATTCACAAATACCACGCTAGGGTTCGGGCCAGTATTCAATACTTCCAGCAGAAACATATCTGTCAAATGTGTCATCTGAAAACGGTAGATCTTCAGCGTCTCCGATTCTTTTCTTCACTTTCTTAAGAGATTTCTTCTTTAGGGCTTTTTCTAGTTGATATGGGTTCTGATCAACCATGATGACATTTTCGGGCTTCACACGTTGGACAATGCCTTCTGTTGTGAAACCTGTTCCCGCACCGACATCGACAACGGTCAAGTCGGGGTGATCAAAGTAGCCTAGCTCTAGTGCTTCTTCTCTCATTGATTCATTCCAAAAGAATGGGTTTACCCATTCGTCGTAGATTCTTGAAAGAAACCTATAGAACCAAAATGCTTCTTTCTTGTGTTGAAGATACCGCATTCATTATGTTTTTCTGAGGAAACTTGAAATATCTTTTCCATGGGAGAAGATTTTCAATGTTGCAAAAAAAGGGTTTCACCAATAGGCAAAAATATATCTGGTTTGGACATATCGTAGTTTAGAACAATCGGTGATTTTTATTGATAGAAAATTTATGGATAATTACTAGAGGAGGTCTGCCTTATTTTGAGTTGAGACCTACCAAATCAGGAACTGAAAGATTGCTCCTTTCTGGATTCTTGAGCGCTATTGAGTCATTCGTCAGAGAGGCAACAGACAATGAGATAGAATCGATTAACTTGAGTAAGAAACGATTTACTTACTCGATTGACGAAGACTTGATTTTCGTCATTTGCACTGAGGAAAATGTAAATCAATTGATGGTTACCAGATTTGTGGAGGCTGTGAAAAAAGAGTTTTGGAACAATTATCGAAACGACATAAACATTGATTTGATCGACTATTCTATTTTTGAATCGTTCAGAGAAGTGGTTGAAAAGTTGATGTCTGAGATTGATCTAGTTCTTCACTGCGATACTTGTGGGAAAGTGATACCTAACGAGTTTATTTCTCTGTCAGAGGGAAGCAAAAGGTTCTACTATTGCTGTCAGTCGTGCTATGCGGAAGGATTAAGGAAACATTCTAAGTCTTCCTCTATGATTGCAGAATCCTTCTTGATGTGTGATGCATGTGGTTATACTAAGCCAGTGCCGATACATTGCGAAGTGCCAATGCACATAGAAATTATCGATGAAGAACCAAAACTGGTTTGCCACATGGGACCATCTTGTTCAGTCCAGGATATCCCATTTCATTGTAATAAGGGTATGCGACTTATACTCACAACATGAAAGAATCGTGCTCAGTATCCTTCTTACACGGTCATTGCCAGAAGGGCTTGGTTAAGGAGTGTGTTTTTAGATTAACAAATAGGCTTTTTATTGTGAATAAGATATTCACGGTGGGTATCAAGAACTTCAAATCATTAAAGGATATTAATTTACAACTGAAAGAAGTAATATTATAATGGGGGAACCAGATACTGAGAAATCTAAATTGGCTGAAGCCTTTAAACTAGTATATTCTCTCAGTGTGGGTAAGTAGGTAGATAGGTTTGTAAGATATGAGGATATAACTGACCTCTTTTTCAATCTTGATCTTAATGCAACTATCCAGATAAGAATCAACAACATCTTAGTTCAAGGTTCGCTTAAAGATCCTCACTTGCATTTCCAAGCATTCGATGAAAATTTTGGCGTTGGAGAGACCTCTGGAGATAAGTATATTTTCTTGCAGAGTGGTCAGAATGGCGTCGTAGACAAAACAACATTCGAGAAATCCGTTACCTCGGCAATAAAA
>JAJRWK010000095.1 GCA_024276795.1 archaeon
AGGGATTGTCTAGACTCGATGGAGCATTGTTAACATCACTTGGACTATATTACTTCTTCACAAACGTGAATAGAAAGAAAGGAAGAATATTCAAGCCTTTCTCACTGGCAATTGTACCAATCACAAAGACACCAGAAGTTATAGACGACGAAAAGAAACTGGAACAATTCCTACTCAAGGCTAAAGCAGAAGGAAGGACTAGATTGGTTCATGCAATAATGAAAGCTGTCGAGCACGCGCGAAAACAGAAACTACTACCGATGCAAGCACAACAACACGCAACATTGATCTGTATCACAGATGGACGACCCAATGTTCCCTATGAGGGTGCCATTCCAGGAATACCAAGCAATGCATTTGTGGAATATATGAAAACGCGAACAATCTCCAATGACATGAAAACGTGTATGATTCAGTTGAACCAGATATTCAACTATTTACGAATGGACAAATCACTTTCTTGGACTGTTCAGTATTTCCTAATCGCACCGGAAAAGGCAACCAATTCACCCATCTATAAGGATACTGTTGAAATGCTCCGAGGCATCACAAAGCCAATTCTTGTTGACCCAGCGAAGTTAGAAACATTAGCATCACAAATAGCGAGGGAGAGTCTTGCAAGCTACTAAATCGAGATTACTAACCGCATACGAAGAAAGTCGAGAGTTTCTAAGAAAAACCTTAGGAGAAACTCCCGAAGAATATAGAATACTCCTACTGAACGACTCAGAACTCCACACAGAGCTAGCCTTGGTTTCCAGAAAAACGGCAACTCCACACGGAATTCCAACCTCTCAATATGGAGAAACGATACGAGAAGTTAGAAGAAAATACGGTCTCCCTGAAAACCTGGAAATCACCATAAACTCTAAGCCAACCCTTTCCTTTATCGCAAAAGACTCATTAGAAAACGTTGATCTTAATGTTTCCAAAGCTAGACTAATTCATACGCTTGCTCATGCGTATCTCAACGAAAGAACCATATCTAGATATCCAGAATTGATTTATAGAATATATCGAATGGATTATCTTCAGAAAGAGCTTTTCCTAAATAACGTGGTTGCTCTGGTTAAAGAAAGAGACGCGGCTTGGGCATGGCAATACTTCCAAGATTTTACAGCACTGCTGAGAATCTATGCAGAGTATGATTTGGCCGAATTTTACACGCCACCGCCCACTGTAAAGAGGAACTCCGTATTTTATAACTATCTCATCGAAGCCCTAAAACTTGCGAAAGACAGAGGGAAAAGACTCAGATCGATTCCACTTCACGAGTTAATTGTGGAAGGATTTGCTCATTGGGTAACAAATGAATTCCTTAAGACATTAAATGATGAAACTGCAAATTCGGTGATTTTCCAGATAAAAGATATTTTTCTCAATCCGTTCGGAGTCATAGGTGAACATCTTCTCACAAAAGCTTCACAGATTAAGGAAACCACGATCAATGAATTTGCACCTACTCTGTACTCTGATCAAGACCTTCTAGGCCTCTTTGAATCCAAGCAGTTGAAAGAGGAGCTACAAGCAGTCCGCGTCAAAACGTCTGAACAAGCAATACAATGGCATGGCTCTCCAGCATCTTACTGGTCAGATCTCTGGCCGCTACATGCACTTGAATTCGACAAGACAGAAAACTACGCACGACAAATTCAGAGATACAAATTCAAGAATTACAGAGATTTAATAGCGCGGAACCCGATTGTAAAGCATCATGGTTATGTTAAAATCAGTGACCGAAAAATCCATGTGTTTACGGTAAATAATGACGAAGTTGGCCTATCGCAACTTTTAGTCTTGCGAAATCACTTATTGGAAACCCGACAAAACTTTGTAACAACCCTTCCAGGTCTCCCAGATATTATTGTGCTCAAGTCGTACAGTTCCATGAGCATGGCAAATTACCTAACGGTCGGATATGCTTCACGAGAACCAAGAACGCCATATGACCTCCCTCGTGAAAATAGAGCGGTCATTGTTAGCAAATCGGCATCCTATGCCTCAGAACTCGAGCCAAATCCACCGGAGCTTCCCGACGAAATAGATTATTCCGAGCTGAAAGACATTACGTCGCCACAGCGAAATGCCATCAGATATCTCCTTAGGTTTACCAAAAGATTCGAGAAAATGGAGGATTCAACATGACGAACCCACTGACGACATTTCTAGCCAAGAAAAGAACTAAGTCAAGCAACTTGGAGACAGCGTGTTACGGCTTTTACTTATTGTCTGATAAGATTAGCCTCCAGACCCTAAATCACTGCCTTCAATTCTTTTCGGCAAAGGAAACAACGATTCGAAATAGTGCTATTTATTGTGCAACCAAGGTTTTTGCGAACTTGTCAACTGAACAGCAGAAAGAATTTCTGGAAGGAATAATAACACGGTTTGAAAACCTAACACTCCTCGAAAAACTGGGAATACTAGAATTATTCAAAAGAGCCAACACTCTTGAAATAACGAGAAAATTCTTGGTGAGGCTACTCCCAGCTGTTGAACACGATCTTCTATTTCAAGTGATCCAGGCTTTACCACAAGACTTACCAGAGAACACTCTTGATACTTTGCTGAAAATATCAACAACGACAAGAGACAGAGTATTGGTCTTAATGGCTCTCAGAAAATGGGAACAATCACTCGAAGGGATGGAAGAAAAATCGCTCCTAAATTACTGCACTCCAAGAATTCATTCATTGATTAGAGTCTTTGAACTATGGGGAGAAGGCCAAGACATCCTTTTCAAGGTATTGGATAGAGCAAACCCCGAACAGTTACCGGAAGGGCAATTGTATCCAGATACAACGGTCCGAGCAATAATTGCATTCTTGGAAAAATACGAGTATTCTCCTACAGCATATCAAAACGCATATCGAATCATTATTCCTCAATATTTTGCCTTGGCCTAAACCAGACAAAATTCATCTATTATATTATCGACCAATTATGATTCACACTAGCACGTTAGCGAATCCCAAGATAGATAGGGTTATAGCAATGTTACCATAGTTTTCAATGATGGCCGCAGCTTCTTCATTTTTTGAAATAGTCATTGATCCACCACGAAGGCACTCCGCAAACATCACAGCCTTGAAGTTCAAGGGCAATCGATTGATTTCTGGAGCAGCAGATGGGCTCATTTTAATTTGGGATCTATCAGATTATTCACCGAAAATTGCGTTCAACTCTCATAATGACCAAATAAGCAGGCTTATTGTAGATCATGATGAGATCATTGCTTCAAGTTGGGATAAGTCAATTTCAATAATAAATCTAGAAACACTTTCTGTTGAAAAGCTGCAAACTACATTTAAGGGGGCAGTGTATACAACGGAACTTATTGCGAGCAAAGACATTGTTGTGACTAGTAGCGAAGGAAGAGAAGTCAGATTAATCGAAAAGCCAACGGGTAAGATAATCAAGGTAATGAGAGGACATAGAGAAGAGGTAACTAGCGTTAGCGTTTCGCCTTCCGGAAAAACCCTAGCAACAGGTAGTTGGGATGGAACCATAAAACTATGGGATATTCAAGGACGAAAACTATTAGCAACGCTATCCGCACATGAATCTGAGATTTCAGCGGTTAAATTTGTAACAGAAAAACTGTTAGCAAGTGGATCTTGGGATGGCAAGATACTTCTGTGGAATGTTGAAGAAAAAACCGTACAAGGCAAATTAGAAGGTCATCATAATATGATCACAGCAATTGAGACATCTGAAGATGGTAACCTCCTAGTCTCAGGATCATCAGACAAAACCCTGCGAACATGGGAACTAAAGACCCTCAAGCCAATTGCAAAATACGAAGGACACAAAGGAAGGATCTATGCAATAGCGTTGTCAGAAAACAATATTGTGGCGAGTGGAGGAACCGACAAGGCAATACATTTGTGGAATGCAAAAACAGGAGAAGTAATCGAGGTGTTGGAAGGCGATGAAAACCATGTGTTTCAAGTGTTTCTAGCCCCCACAGCAGAATTTGTGAGAATTGTTTATTCAGCAGGAAAGGAGCTCTATGTCGATATGAAAACCTTGAAACATGTCGAAAAACCAGACGTGCCCTTTCTTCATCACCAAAAAATACAGAGTGTGAAACCCGTTTTTCTTGGAAGATCGGGTGTATCAATTCGTTTTATCAAGGACACTATGACAAGCGAACAAGCTAGTGTCGCATATCTAGCGCTGACTTCAGTTCTAGAAAAACCTGATTGGTTGCAAATAGGGCCTAATTCCTATGCAAAAACAGATTCTTTAGAGCCTGATCTCAAGAATGGTATTTTGTTAGAAATCGAGGCCATAAATCAGCAACTAAAAGGTTCGATAGAGACAGTTACTAAACAATGATTAATAAGCAAATCAGATCGAACCCATGAGTTCTCGCTAGTTCAAGCATTTCTGCAAATCTGCAAAATTCTTTTGCTTGGTTTGATCCAGTTGGGTTCTACAATTGCAATAATAATATAATATGAAACATGATTAACACTGACGGGAATGCTTCATGACGAATGAAATGTTAGAAATTGACGGTTACAAGGTTGCAAAGCAATACAAGTACATGGAGACCCATGAATGGGTTTTTGACCAAGGAGACGGCACGTATAAAATCGGGATTTCTGATTACGCCGTAAAAATGCTCAAGGAACTTACCTATGTTGAATTTCCGGAAGTAGGAGAGACATTTTCTAAAGGCGATGTGGTCATTGTTGTCGAATCTCTCAAGGCAAGCGGAGACGTTTACGCACCATTTGATCTCGAAATCCTAGAAGTAAACGAATCGTTGGAGGATGAACCTCAGAAGATGAATGAAGACCCCTACGGCGAAGGGTTCCTGGCAATTATAAAGGCAACAGGGTCAGTAGAAGGATTGCTAACCGCCGAGGAGTACATTGAAAAGCTGAAAGAGTACTTGGCTGAAGAATGAGGCGAGGTGCTTTGGTGAAACCATACAGTCCCTACTTGGGAGTTTCATCCGAAGAATTAAAGGAGATGCTACAAACAACTATCGGAATCGATAATGCTCTAGAACTATTCTCAGACATTCCAGATGATCTAATACTAAAAGAAGCCCCCAAACTCCCCGTAGGACCCATGACTGAGCCTGAAATTGCAGAATTTTTCACGGAATTAGCTAAATTAAACAAAAATCCAACAGAATTGGTCTCTTTTTTGGGAGGAGGAGTTCGGCAGATATACATTCCGGCATTTCTGGATGAAGTCATACGTAGAGGAGAACTCTATACAGCTTATACAGCATATCAGCCAGAAGTTGCTCAAGGTATGCTACAACTACTATTTGAGTACCAGTCTCTGATGGCTGAGCTCACAGGAATGAACGTTGTAAATGCATCAATGTATGACTGGAGCACTGCTGCCGGTGAAGCCGCTCTCATGAGCGTAAGACTAACTGGGAAGAAAAATATCGTAATCGCTTCGCCAATCTCCTTGGCAAGAAGAGGAGTTCTCCATAACTACCTCGAACCGCAAGGAATCAAAATAGTTGAACCATATTTGGAGAAAAACTCACCATTTATACGCTATGAAGAGTTAAAAAAGGCTATCGACGAAAATACAGCAGCAGTATATTTAGAAATGCCTAACGCATTAGGATATATAGATCCCCGAGCACATGAAATCGGAGAAATCACTCACGAAGCTGGTGCCAAATTCGTAGTTGGAGTCGATGCACTTTCGTTAGGGTTGCTCAAACCACCCGCAGAATACAATGCAGACATTGTTGTTGGAGAGGGACAGGCGTTCGGCAATGCCCCGAACTATGGTGGACCACTGCTTGGAATATTCGCATTTAATTATGACAAGAAAGACATCCGCCGAGCTCCAGGCAAACTAATTGGCATGACACAACAAGAAAAAACAGGTGAAAAAGGTTTCACAATTACTTTACAAGCCCGTGAGCAACACATTCGAAGAGCAAAAGCAACAAGCAACATTTGCACGAATGAAAGCCTAACAGCAGCAATCTCGGCAATTTATCTTTCAGCTCTCGGACCAAAAGGATTCAAAGAACTCTCATTGGGCCTCCACAAGAGAGCACAATATTTGAAGAAAAAACTCCAAGAGCTCGAAATGGTACAAGTAATGTTTCCTCAGGCCCCATTTTTTGCTGACTTCTCCGTTAGATATGGGGTCTCAAATCATAAGGAATTCATTCATACAATGATTGATAGAGGATTTGTTCCAGGATACCCCTGGGATTATGATCCATCACTGTTTGTCCTTGGAGTTTCTGAGCTTCACACCCGGCAGCATTTTGACCGTTTCGCAAATACGCTTAAGGAGGTCTTAGCATGAATAAACCAGACTTGACTCAGCAAGCACGCTGGAACGTGCCTTTAATTAC
The DNA here is from genome assembly GCA_024276795.1 of archaeon. Classification (GTDB taxonomy): domain Archaea; phylum Asgardarchaeota; class Heimdallarchaeia; order Heimdallarchaeales; family JAJRWK01; genus JAJRWK01. The sequence goes on from JAJRWK010000095.1 coordinate 6,356, forward strand.
GGAGATCAGAGGCACTGGCAAACGATGCTATATTCCCCGTCCGTTCGAAGCGGAAACAGAAACAGAAGTTTCGATTCCTGAACCGCTCAGACGTAAGGAAGATCCAAAGCTACCTGAAGTCTCAGAACTCGAATTAGTTCGCCACGTTGTCAGACTCTCGCAGATGAATTATGGCGTTGACCTCGGCCCGATCCCTCTCGGATCATGCACTATGAAATATAATCCAAAAATCAACGAAACCATTGCTAGATTCCCAGAGTTTGCTCTTGCTCATCCATGGCAACCCGAGGAAACCGTTCAGGGTACACTCAAGGCGATGTGGCTCCTAGAAGAATCTCTCAAAAAGCTAACAGGCTTTACGGGAGTCTCTTTGCAACCGGCGGCGGGAGCACATGGCGAGTTAACTGGAGTACTTATGATCCGTGCGTATCATCATTCAAAGAACGAGGAACACAGAGACGAGATATTAATTCCAGACTCAGCACATGGCACAAACCCCGCCTCTGCGGCCATGGCTGGATTCAAGGTTGTCGAAATACCAAGCAATGAAGAAGGAAGGATTGACCTCGAAGCGTTGGAAGCGGCTCTCTCTGAAAAAACAGCAGGAATGATGATAACGAATCCAAATACCTTAGGAATCTTCGAAACCAACATTCTCCAGATAAATGATATGATTCACAAAGCTGGCGGGCTCATTTATCTAGATGGTGCTAACTTCAATGGAATAATGGGAGTGGTCAAACCAGCCGAAATGGGCTTCGACGTTATGCACATCAATCTCCACAAAACATTCTCAACACCCCATGGTGGAGGAGGTCCAGGATCAGGAGTCGTCCTAGTTAATCAAAAACTGGAGCCATATCTCCCAGTTCCAAGAATCAGATACGACAGTAATCAAGACTACTATCATCTTAGCTACGATTATCCAGAAACTATAGGAAAAATCCATGGATATTATGGCAACATCGGAGTCATCATCCGAGCTTTAGCATACATTGCAAGAATGGGAGGAGAAGGACTCCGAAAAGCATGCATAACAGCGGTAGTAAATGCGAACTACCTCATGAAAAAGGTTTCAGCCATTGAAGGTCTTGAATTACCTCAAGATCCATCTATCCCTCGAAAACACGAATTTGTAGCAAGCTCTGTGCCGCTTGAAAAGAAAACAGGTGTCAATACCTTAAAGATTGCAAAAAGACTTCTTGACTACAAGATCCATGCACCAACCATTTACTTTCCGCTGATTGTCCATGAAGCGCTCATGATTGAGCCCACTGAAACGGAGTCAAAGGAAACGCTAGATGAAATTGCCGAAGCATTTAGACGAATCATAGAAGAAGCGAAGGAACAACCAGAGATATTTGACAGCGCTCCAACGACCACTGCGTCCTACAAATTAGACGAGCTAAGCCTAGCAAAACACCCAGTCCTAACCGCGAAAATGGCTGAAGAACTCATGAAGAATCCTTGAAAGTGTACTTCTCCTCCTTTTTTTCCTTCTGACCCGTTAATAAGTGATAAAAAGAAAGTCCCAAACTAAAGCAGTGAGAGATATGGGTAGTTTTCTTGACATGCTACTTGGCCGGCTTCCCAAGAACCAACCAACAAAGATAATGACATTTACTATTGGAAAATTTGATTTCTCAGTCCAGAGCGAGCTTGTAGAAAAAAAAGATTACTCTTACAATGACCTGGTGAGAGAACGCCCGATCCCTGAAATGGATACTATTCTAATGGGAATTGATTTTGGGAAAGTGAAGGACTTATCGGAATTAAGGTTTCTTCTGTGGAGAAATCTCTTTTCTAGAATTCCTGAAGGAATCCCCCTCGCCTTAGAATACAAGGACGAAGTATACACTCCGGCTGAAGTAATCGAAATAATGGGGTTACATAGACTTCCTGCGAATCCTTGGAAAGTAAGCAACAGTCATGATGAAATAGTCTCTTGGGCAATACAGATGAGCACAATTCGAGCAAGGGAGATCAGGAGAAAAGAGGAAAAGAAACCCGAAGCCAAAGCAGAATAACAGACTAGACACTAATAGATTGGTTGTGAGGGGTCAATTTCTCTAACCCAGGCGATAACTCCACCAACAAGATTCTTTACGTTCTTAAAACCCAATTGTTTCAACTGAGTAAGTGCCTTTAAGGATCTTACACCAGTTTTGCAGTAGAGAACCGTTAGTTGTTCTTTATCCAAAGCTACAGCCATTGACTCAAGATTATCTAATGGCATGAGAATATTTTTTGGAATATGATTTATCTCTGTCTCATCAGGATTTCTCACATCAACCAACTGCATAGGAACCCCGGAGTCGAGCAATTCCGCTAGTTCCTTTACGGTAATTTGCTCGGATGGATCCAGAGTCGCTTCATGTTCAGTTCCAACTCCGCAGAACTCATCATAATCAATAAGTTCCCTGATGCTGGGATTTTCCCCGCAAACCACACACTTAGGATCTTTACGGAGTTTCAATTCTCTGAATTTCATTTCCAAGGCATCCAGAAGCAGTAGACGACCGATAAGTGGTTCTCCCTTTCCAATGATGAGTTTGATCGCTTCGTTTGCTTGGATTGTGCCAATCATCCCTGGAAGTACGCCAAGCACACCGCCCTCGGCACAAGACGGAACAAGTCCGGGTGGAGGAGGCTCAGGATACAAGCATCGATAACATGGGCCCTTTGTGGGATCAAATACTGTTACCTGCCCCTCGAAACGAAAGATAGATCCATAGATATTTGGTTTTCTCAAAAAAACACAAGCATCGTTAATCAGATAT
>JAJRWK010000009.1 GCA_024276795.1 archaeon
ACCCTGCATTTTCAGCAAGGGTCATGGGGATAATTCTTAGAGCTTCGGCGAACGCTTTGGCTGCAAGACCCTCTTTGCCACTGAGTTTGTTTGCAAATTGTTCAAGTTTCACGGAAAGTTCGGCCTCGGGGGCTCCGCCACCAGGCAAGTATGCTTTGTCTTCAAGAACGTCTCTTACAACGCTGAGAGCATCAATAAATGCTCGCTCAGCTTCGTCAGTGGTGTATTTGGAGGCACCACGGAGCATTACGGTAACTGCTTGTGGATTCTTGCATTCCTCGACGAAAACATAGTCGTCATCGCCAATTTTTTCAGCGCGAACGAGACCAGCCTCACCAAGATCCTTCTCGTTCAAATCTTCTAAGTTGGAAACAATGCGGGCACCAGTTGCGCGGGCTAGCTTCTCCATGTCGCTCTTCTTCACACGGCGAACAGCCATGATTCCTTTCTTAGCAAGGAAATGTTGGGCCAAGTCATCAATACCCTTCTGGCAAATCAAAACATTAGCACCGGTGGCAACGATTTTCTCGACCATCTCCTTGATCATTTTCTCTTCTTGGTCTAGAAATGCTTGAATACTCAAGGGATCGCTGATTCTGATTTCAGCGTCAAATTCGGTCTTTTCCACTTCGATGTTGCGGTTGATCAATGCAATCTTGGCATTTTCGACTCGCTTTGGCATGTCGGGGTGCAGAACTTCCTTGTCTAAGGCAATACCTTTGATCAAGACGGAGTCAGCCAATGATTTTCCTTGTCTTTGGAGGATCTTAACGTTGTCAATGTCAACGGTTACATCTCCATTTCTGTCCTCGAGAACAGCGAGAGCAGCGTCAACAGCCAAATTTGCAATGATTTCTCGAGCGTTGCTGACGCTCTTGCTGTTCAATGCGGTCATGGCAATTTTAGTGAGGACCTCTCTGTCCTTGTCAGATGTTCTCAGAGCAACCTCGTCGAGGATTTTTTGGGCCTCTTCTGCTGCCTTCTTGTAACCCGAAACAATGTGAGTGGGATGGACCTTCTTGTCGAGGAGTTCACCTCCTTTCTTGAGGAGTTCGCCAGCGAGAACAACAGCAGTGGTTGTACCATCACCGACAACTTTGTCCTGGCTCTTGCTTACTTGGATGAGGAGTTTTGCAGCAGGGTGCTCAACATCTAACTCGTCAAGGATTGTGGCACCATCATTGGTGATGACCATGTCTCCCAAGGAGTCAACGAGCATTTTGTCCATGCCTTTGGGTCCTAGAGTGCTCTTTATTGCTTCAGCAATCGCGATCCCAGCCATAATGTTGTTCTTCTGGGCGTCTCGGCCCGTGTTTCTTTCTGTACCTTCTTTTAGAATAATTACTGGCTGTCCTGCCATCATGTTCAAATCACCTCGTTCATTGCAACTGGTATTGCATGAATGGAATTTTCTTCGATTTCAAAGAATCTGATATGCCTCTTAAAGTAATCGTTAGTATACAACTTAAAGTCGCATACTGTCTTGCTAGGTATTTCTACAAAAAGACAAAGGCGCTATACAGACGCCCACGCTTCAAAATTCAATCGCTTCGCTCCTATAACTGTTCTGTGTCTCAAAGATCTAACATGAATTTTGGAGGGGTTTTGACGCGAATGATCGGTATTATCTGGAATCCGGGGGTCTTGAGTCCATTGGTGAATTCCCACTCTTCTCCTTCTTCAGTGGCTTTATATGCGACAAACGACTCGCGAACTTCTTTATCATAAGTATAAAACGCCGTCAATGGTAATCCTCGATACTCATAGAATCCTGGAAGAACTTGAGTTATGAAAAAAGTGGTTTTCCCCTCGTGTACATAAGCAAACAAATTGGCAATTCCTCTTTCGTGAGCCGAGGAAATAAGTAATCTGATCATATCGCTAATTGAATCGAATTCTATTTTTTGTGCAGGCGGGACTTCCATGACCAATCCTTGAAAAAATACTTCTTAAATCTCCTTATTATTACCAATAGTAAACTAAGTTGTTCTCGTTACTCTTTGGTTGGTTAGAATTTGTTGTTTGTAAGAGGAATCTGAGCCATCCTAAAAGTTAAAAACCGAAGAATGCGATCTTTCTTTGGTCTAAATGCCTAAAAAGAGAAAGTCTGGTGGCAGAAGCAAAGGAGAAAAAGGTCGTTCCAAATCAGTCCAATGTGGATTCTGTGGCAAATCCGTACCTGCGGATAAAGCCGTAAAACGAACAAAATACATCAGTCCTGTAGATAGATCTCTCGCCAAAGAATTGAGGGCGCAAGGTGCGATTATCCCCAGAAATAAGATTCTGGTCTATTATTGTGTTTCTTGCGCGGTTCACGTAGGACAAGTAAAGGTTCGTTCTAAAGCGAGCCGGAAAACTCCTGGAGAGTACTAGTCCTTCAGAGCCACTATCCGTTCAAAATGGTTCATTATTTGATTTCCTCCCCAGAATTCTGGGTGAAGCTTCTTGTTTGAATTTAGTCTTTTTTCTCCAACAGCACCACCAACTCCTTTTAAGGCACGTTATGTCGTGAGCCATGGTAGGATGGACGTTGTCTCCAGATTCCTTCTCGCCTCATTTCAAGGCAATATCCTCGAATACCCTTCAAAAATCCATGTCCACCTCTTAGGTTCTTTTGAAGGTCCATCTCTTCTTTCAGTTTCACGTAACGATTTTGACCTTCTCACTGAACCCACTATCACGGCTTGGCTTGCGAAGGAATTCCATGACCCACAATTCACAGAATTTGGTGAAACTGTGAATTTGGGTTATTTCCGTGATAAAATCGTTGTTTTCTTAGATTCTACAGGGGATCCCTATGAGGTAATTCTTCCCAAAATCAATCATGATCTCTCAAACACAATCTTCGCCATTGGTGCTCAAGAAGACATTCCTCCAGATCTAGCACTTGACATCTCGACGATATCTAAGAAAGCTATGTTCCTGTCACTAGGAAGTACGGAATACCTTGCTTCGCAAACTGCTACTATCTTGAGATATCTAATTACAAGGTATTCTCAGAAAACCTAATGGTCTCTATTGCTTCTCCGACAAGATTCCGTCTCTCATGTAAAACACGCGATCACACCGTGCGCTTACTTTAGGATCATGAGTGATGAGAATGACAGTTAGGTTTCTTCTTTCTCGTAGTTCAAGCAAGTAATCTATTATTTTCATACCCGTCTTCGTATCAAGATTACCAGTTATTTCGTCTCCTAATACGATCTCAGGAGAGTTAATCAGTGCTCTGGCAATCGCGACTCTTTGTTTTTCGCCCCCACTTAACTGCCCTGGCCTGTGGCGAAGCCGCTCTCCAAGCCCTACTTCATCTAGCAGGGCCTTCGCTTTTTCTTTCAAATTGGGGAATTTTCTCGAGACCGGAATGAGAGGCACTAAGACGTTTTCTAAAGCGGACATTGTAGGGACGAGGTAGAACTCTTGAAATATGAATCCGATTTTGTTTCGTCGTAGTCTCGCCAAGTCGTTGTCTGAGGACTCATGAATTGGTATGTTTGAAACCCAAACTTTTCCAGAAGAGGGACGCATGATTCCTCCAACACAGAGCATAAGACTTGTTTTCCCAGAGCCAGAAGGGCCCTCGATTGCAACGACTTCTCCTCGCTTGATTTCAAGATCGACTTCTTTTACTGCTTGGACGCTTAATTTACCCTCGCCATAAACAACGGATACCTGTTCCGCATTAATTATGCTATTATTGATGCTTGCCATTCCATTCGCCTACCTTGCTAAATCTACTACTGGACTGATTCGAGCTGCTCTAATAGCGGGGTAAAGACCTGCGAAGAATCCTAAGGAAACCGTCACTAGGCTGGCATTGAGAATGGCACTCAAGCTGAAAGAAAATCGCAAAAGCGTTCCAAAATAGTCTAAGGAAAGCTTCGAGATCAGAACACCCAGCACTATGCCAAGTGTCCCTCCCACAATGGTTATGACCATGCTTTCTATGATAACTTCAGTAGCAATTTCTCGATTCGTCCATCCCGTGGCTTTTAGTACTGCGATTTCTCGCCTTCGTTCTTGTACCCCCATGAGAATTGTGTTGACGACGCTTAGTGTGGCGACAACCATTGTCAAGAATCCAACAATCAAGCCAAATTGGTTCATTAGTTCCAATATTTGGAGTCCGCTTGCTGCTAACTCATTAAATTCAATCGCTTCAACTCCATACTTGTCAAATAAGTCTGAATTAACAAATTCCTTTACTTCGTCGAGATCGTTTAAGCTCTTAGGAGATACGAAAATAGTAGAAACAATACTGGTAAGATTTTGAATCCTCATAGCGTCTTGAAGTGGAATATACATAACTGCATCTATCAGGGAATCTGTCTCGAAGATCCCGACCACTGTAAACGTTTCATTTTTCACGCTTATCTGATCGTTGATACCTACTTTGGAAACAGTGGCGGCTAATACTCCGATCACGATCTTATTCTTATCTCCTTCCAC
>JAJRWK010000096.1 GCA_024276795.1 archaeon
CCCAAGACTGTCAGCTGTGCGTAGATGGGAGAGTCGGCAGATTTGGTCTGGGATGCAGGGTATGGAGACTCCAGCTTTTTCGAGTTTCGAACAAGTTCTTGACCCATGGATTCTAAGCCATTCGCAACTGCTAAGATGTCAGGCTGTTTTTCGCAATCATGATAATAAGCTTTAATGATACCCTCAGTGGGCGTCTTTTCATATCCTTCCCGCTACCTGTCCACCCACTCAAATGGAACAATGTACACTATGGGAGGGATGTCCCCAATCCCGAAAGGCATGAAAGAAGAGGCAGCGACACTTTCCATTATTTTGAAGCCACTTACATTCCAAAACGCATATAGTCGTTCTTCAATACTTCTCTCGTTTTTCCACTCAGCTGGAACGTTCGCAGATTTGCCCACAAACCATTCAGGCTGACGGTCTCCAAGCTCAAAAGGATACACAACAGCAAATACTGATCGGTTATTTCGAGGAAACTCCCCAATATAGTCCGTACCCCAGACTTGTTCAAAAAAGGATTGATTCATACCAATGATCGCAGATTCAAACGGGCCACCGATGTCTCGCGTAATTAAATCCTTTATCATAATGATGCTATACTTTCGCTCAATTCTCAGATTCAGTCCGCTAGATTTTGTTGAAGCAAGAACGAGCTCATCAATTCGTTCAGAAACTCGGACGGAAATATTGGAGCGTATGTAGTAGGGTTCTGGAGGACGAGAGGGTTCAGAAAGAGCTTCGACAACTAGTGTTGGAAGATCATAGCGTTCAGTATTGTCAAGAATGAATTGTCTTTGGATGCCGTCCGATAAAAGAACGACCTGGCTCACAGAAGCAGTGGCGATCATCAGTGTGAGAATCGCAAGCAAGGAGTACTTTCTAGTTAACTTCAAAGAATCTCTGGAAATCCCCAAACTAGCACGCATCAGTTGTTTCCATTTCAAAGGATTAAGATAAGACAAATATGAAAGATTGAACAAGACGCCACTAAGAACCAATAGTAAGCCTAGGATAGAGATGCCGTAAGCAATCTGTAAGATCACGTAGAACGGAACAAGAAGATAAAGAACGCCAAGATTAGCTGCAAGGAAGAGAGAATAGACTCCTCGTTGTAGGTTTTTTTCAAACACCATATTTTTTCACTCCAAAGAGGGTGTTAGTCATCTGCTTTCGTAATTACGAGTTTGTCACCTTCAACATGAATCCTTACGTAGTTCTTGATACCAGCTTCTAAGAGGAAATGCTTAGGAATCCTTATGTTGCCGAATTGATCTACGTAGATTAGCTCTTCTCGCTCAAGCGGGGCGTCGATGGAACCGGCCATACTTCCACCAGTAGTTTCATTCTTGATCGCTTGTCTCACACCGCTGATCATCCCATCAAGGATGCGAAACGCTCTATCGGACCGTTGTTCAAAGCGCATGTCGTGAGTTACGACAACGATTGTCTTGTTGTATTCTTGATTCAGTTCTCGCATGAAACTGATGATCTCCATCGTTGATTTTGTATCCAACTCACCAGTTGGCTCATCACAGAGCACAACTTGAGGATCATTTGCCAACGCAACTGCAAGACTTACTCTTTGAGCCTCTCCGCCGCTCAATTGATGGAGACGATGCGATGATCTGTCTCTTAGACCGATTCTGTCTAACAATTCAAGAGCCCTACGGCGACGCTGTTGCCTGGGAAAACCAGCTATTTTCATTGGGAGCTCGATGTTTTCGAGTGCTGTGAGAATAGGGAGAAGATTTCTTTCTGGGAACTGCCACAGGAAGCCAACCTTGTATCTACGATACTCAGTAAGCAGTTCTTCGTCCATTTTGTCTACTCTATTTCCCGCTACGATAATGGATCCACTAGAGGGCTTATCCAAACCCCCTAACAGCTTCAGGAGCGTACTTTTTCCGGATCCAGAGGGACCTATGATGCAGACAAGTTCTCCTTCTTTAATGCTTAGCTCAACACCTCTTAACGCGGGTATTTGTAGTCCCGTTCTGGGTTCCTCGTAAATTTTGATTACATCATGCATTTGAATGAACGACATTTATTCCACCTTCATAATTTCTCCTGATTTTTGTGCTGCCAGTTGGTAAGCAGGATAAATCGCAGCAATTAAGCCACCAGTAACTAATGTGCCCAATAATTCCAAGATTCTCGGAATGGGGATGAAGGGCTGATAAGGTGGCAGTGCTCCTCCTAGGCCGGGCAAAGATATTACAATCATGAGTGATCGAGCAGTGAACAGGCCAAAAGCAAGACCCAGGGTCATGCTGAAGAGAAGAACATAAAGGATTTCAGTTAGAAAGATTTTGCCCAACTGAGCCCGCGTCATACCGAGGGCTTTGTAGAGACCAATCTCTCGTTTTCGCATTGAGATTGTAAGCGATGCAAACATCCCTACGCCAATCAAGGCTTGAAGAATGATAGCGATATAACCCAGTCTAACAATTAGAGGAACTGTGGCTAGAACTGCTTGGCTGGCTTGATTTTCAGTAGTTGTTGAGATAGTCTCGACTCGAGGCGTCGTAGCGATCTTAGAAGCCGCAGACAACATTGCATTTGCAACGTCTACACGATCATAGCTATCTGCGACATTCGCAATAACCATTGGTTCTCGAACCTTCACCTGATTGGTGAAAAGGATTTCCAACAATGAATAAATAGCATCAAGAGGGACAACCAATCGATATCCACTTCTTAAGTTATTGGAAGGAACTAGCAAAGGCCAATAATCGAAGAAGCCTTGAATGTCGAAAATGTAATCATGTCGTAACAGAGGCTGATTTTTGTCAGAGAAGGAAAAAGTGATTGAGCTGTCCTCATCAACCACCTTTTCTCTTGCATCCGCAGACCAGATGAAAGCGGGGAATTTCTTGGTTGTATTTGGCTCCATGGTAAGTCGATCCGGTATAGAATTCATTGGAAAGTTGAGAAACTCTTGCTTAAGATACGCAGCTTGAAGGAAAGTCGTCGTATTGATCCCAAGTATTCTAACGTTTTGCTCTATTGTGGAGGAGGCTGTAAATATGTCGAATTCGATAAGAAACACATTGGTCATTGCTTTGATCCCTTCAACTTCGGAGAGGAATGACATATCGGTTCCATTCCACTGATATAACTGGCTAAGATTGATTTCTCCCCCCAGTTGATAGTACAATTGCTCTTGAGCCCCAACGCCTAGGCTGAAAGGTACAGCAACAAGAAACACGCCGATTAGAGAAGTAAGCAGTAGCAGACTTGCCAATCCGGAGGAAGATTCTTTTCGGAGATTAAGATTCTTCAAGGAGAAGAATGTAATATTGCCAATTCGCTTCCACCCCCAATCTCCAATGGATTTAGCAATAGGCGAAAAGTACCTGGAAACTGTTAGGACGGATCCAATGCTGATTCCTAAGAGAGCAATGGGTGAAACTGCTAGCATTAAGATAGTTTGAACCTCGCTTGCTTCTCTATTCTTGAGCATTTCGAGGATAAGAGTCATCAAAATGCCTACCAAGAGCAGAAACAAGTCAAAATAGTATTTTTTCCACCCTGTTACTTCCTTTTCTTCTGGTTCTTCTGCTTCAGATACGGTCAACGGAGAAAGATAAAGAATTTCGGAGATATTCAGATCAAAAGCAATCAACACGCTAAATGCTGCAATCTTGAGCATGGTATCCCTAGTATCCCAGAAAAGAGAAAAAGCACCACCCGCGACCTGGAGATCTAGAAAGCCTACAACGAATGGGGTTGAAGCAATGGAGAACAACAAACCAGTAGCAAAACCCAAAACGGCGGAAGTGATTACCTCCAGAGACAGGGCAGTAGCAACTTGTGCCGAAGAAGCTCCGCGAGACTTGATGATCGCAACAAATCTTCTTTTTCTGGTTTCAATTAGGCCAAACGAGTACAGTGCTAAGAAGAGAGCTCCACCGATGATCGGTACAATGAAAAGGAACATGATGAATTGAACCGCTGAGAGAAAGCTTTGCAAGGAGATAATAATGCCTCCCACTGGTGAAGTGGCTCTTGTGATCTTGTAATACGGTTCATCAAAGAGAATCAAATTCCTATTTAGTTGGATGTCCTTCGCCATGTCATTTAAGCGTTCAGAAGTATCTATCGGGCTGATGGCTTTCCATGGATGGAAAAATGCTTGGATTACTAACCCCGACGGGATATAATTCAGCCATGCGCGATACCCGTCAATCTTAGAAATGTCGAACAAAAAAGTGATTGACCCTGCAAATCCGAGTTCAAACGGCAATCGAACGGAAACATCGTTGGAAAGCTTGAATAATTGTGTTATCGAAGCATTCACTCGCAAGGTGCTCGTTAAGGGTTGGTCATTCTGATCTTTCCCGGTGTAAGAATAACTCAGAAGCTGGGGGTTATTAGTTGAAATATTAGGATAGCTGGAAAGAACAGAGCCAAAAAGTAGAGCCGCGAACGAACCAGGAGAATTCGGTAATGTTTCAGCAATTTCTTGGCCCCAAATTGCGCGAGCAGTATCCGGTGATATTCCTAGCATTGTTACATAGTGGAGTTTATTATTAATCAAAAGTGAAAAACCGGTAATCTTGATGACGCTGTATTCTTTTTCAGGTGATCTAAAACCATAATTCGAACTGATGTCATGGACATAAGTTGAGATCGTATTTAGAATGGTTAGAGTTTTGTTTTCTGGATTTGGCATGGAATAATCGGCATATCCGGCGATTGTTGTTGTAACAGTTATTGTGGGCATGGTATTAGGATCAGTCTTGCTAAAGATGTAGTCTTGTTGAATGCCTTGTGAAACGATGAAACCTTGACTTAGAGTAGCAATCGCAATCATTAGTCCGATAGCTGTTAGAACAGTATATCGTAGGTTCAACCGCATATAGCTCTTTGAAAAGGCCATAGAATCTCGAAAGCGCTGAAACGTCATTGCTCTTTTTTTCCCTTTAGACTGTATCGCTACTTGAACGGTACCAGTAATGATGAAAAACAGACCAACGGCCGATAGTCCCAATCCAGTGTATAGTAGAACAGGGAGAGGGGCAAACAACCATAACACAAGTATGTTAGCGGACAATAGTGCAATTTTGATTCCAAGTCCAATGACTCTGCTCTGGGTGTGAGTATCGGCTTCCATGGCTAGCTCCTTGCATTCACGACACTCGGACACTTTTAAATTCTACACAAACGCGAAATCAAAAACAACAAAGCAAAGCAAAGCAAATAATGAAAGGACCTAGGATCACCATCCAGAGGGGTTTAGGAAGGATTTTTTCATGTTTTTTTCTTTCATTGCCCACGCCATAGTAGGCGTAGTGTGAAATGCAACCCAGCCCTTTGATCGCGTAACAACGATTGCACCAGCAGTACCATTAATCAAAATACGCATATCATTTAATGCTCGTTTTAGGGCATGCTCAGCGGTGGGACTTATCAGAAGATGCATTTTTGTTCGTAACCCAAGCATTGTCTTAATAATCCATTCTCCAACTCCTGTTGCACTAAAAGCAAGTTCATCATCTGCCCAAGTCCCAGCTCCTGGAATCGGAGTGTCTCCGATTCTACCGATTTCTTTGCCACGAATACCTCCCGTTGAAGTAGCGGCTGCGAGGTTTCCTTCGTGATCAATTGCGACCGCACCCACGGTTCCTGTCTTGCCGGCTAGTGAGTCGGAAGGAGCAGATAATTTGGAAAGATAACTTTCCAGAAGATCCCGTGCTCTAGGAGTAATGAGCTCTTCTGGTGAAATTAATTCCATACCGAGGTTTCTAGCAAATTCATGAGCGCCTTCAGTTGCGTAGAGTAAGTGTTTATCTTTTTCCAGGATTATTTTGGAGAGAAGAACGGGGTTCCTCACCTTTGAAACACCCATTACACCACCCATTCGATTTGTGGATCCATCTATGACTAGTGCATCCATTTCCACGGTTTTCCTTATGGTGAGAGCAGACCCCAAGCCGGCGTTAAGGATTGGATTGTCCTCCATGCAACGAACTGCCTCAACAACAGCTTCTAAAGAAGATCCCGAACGTAAAAGGTCATATCCGGCTTCAACAGCTTCAATGACACCTTTGTTGTACTGGTCTTGCTCACCATGAGGAATCTTACCAGCTCCACCATGAACTATGATGATAGGGCTTTGGGTTCTCGTCATCATGTTACGTCATCCCCCTACAATAGATGAATGTTGGGCTTTCAAATCAATAAAGGAAATGAGTAAATATGTTCTCGTTTGTGAAGAATTGTTCATAACTATAGGACTCATATCTTAGAAATATTCATCTTAGAGTAATGCATATCCTTTAGACTTGCTTTAACCCATGTTGTCATAGGTTGAAACGTCTGTTGCAAACAATGCTGTATAAAGTGTAATCGCATTCTTGGTTAGATTAGAATAGACAATCACATCCCCATTCACATAAATGTAGTAATCTTTTGGATTGGATTCTGTTATTTCGCATATGTTAAAGGGCTCTCTTATTTCTTCAAGTTAAACCCAACAACCGTTGATCAACAATTGGAAATAAAACCAGTCTTACGTATCATGACCTTCAGTTTGGAGGATCCCAAGAACTTTCGATAGGAATCAAATATGTTACTGCAGTTTGGATGATGAATGATACTTTGGCATCGATTAAGAAGTCAATTCTCAAAACGCCTGGTTCTTTGAAAAAACCGAGAAAAGATTGGTTGATGGATATGGAGAAGGCCCATGTCTTGATTTCACCATTATTGACTGAGCCTAAAGAACGGGTGTCATTGTTCAGTGAGATTCTTTCATGAGTAATATTTGATGTGAAAAAAAGAGCCAGCGTTGCAAGGATACTGGTCACCTTTGCCCTACCATTATTTTCAATTGTGAAATTGACGTTTACAACGAAGCTTAGAAAATCATAACCATCAGACTGGTTTCCAAGCTTATAATTGAATTGGGGCTCACTAACATGGATTGATAAGTTTCTTGCCGTTTCTATGAAGACAAAGCTTACGCCAATACCAGAGGAGAGAGTCAGCAAGATGGCAATCATGGTTAGAGCTTTCTTGGCCACATTTTGTTTTCATCACGTTCGTATTAAATTGATTCCAAAGAGGTTAATTTGGCGTAGGGTAGAAAAACTAGGACATTCTTTACTACTACAAAGGATTTACTAAAGAGTCGTGAGACGTTAAGGTTATAGTAGAATGATGAGGAGCAAGAAGTATAATGAGCTTGAAATGGGAACTTTTCCCCTACGATAAACCCAGACCTTTTCAAAAAGACGCAATTGATAAAATATTTCAGGGTCTAGATAATGCGGGGAAAGGCGGAATCACCCTCATGCATGCACCCACAGGTTCGGGAAAATCAATCAACTCTTTGCTCCCAGCACTACAAACCGCAATTAGACGAGGAAAAAAAGTGGTAATTTTAGTAAATAGAGTTACTCAGTCGGATCGTTTTCTAGAAGAGTTAGAATTAATAAAGAACAAAATGGGGTCTTCAGTAAAGCTACAGGCAAGTGTTCTTCAATCCAAACAAGATTTTTGCGTTTTCAAATCTGCAAAACAATATAAGGATCGCAAGGGAATTTGGCGCGACCTCCCATATCCAGTCTTTATTGCGAATTGTGCGATTGCCAAAGCTACTAGAAAATGCCCTTATTATGCAAATTCTTACAAAAAGATGAAGCCCAGTGAAGATCTAAAGATGCTCCTAGACAAACGAGCGAATAAGATTTATTCCCCAACTGAATCGGTTCAAGATGGCCTTCAATGGGAACTATGTCCGTATGAGGTCATGAAAAAACACTCGTCAACGTCCAATATCATAATTGGAACCTACGGCTATGTATTTAATACAGATTTGCAGACTAGCTTTCTCCAGATAATTAATTCCACATTGGACGAGTTAATCTTAATCGTGGATGAAGCGCATAATCTGCCAGACTACATCAGAGAAGCAATGAAGTTCGAACTTTCAAATGCAGATCTTGCAAAAGCTCTTGCTGAGTATTCTCAGTTCTCTTCCCAGGCTTTCGAGCAGACAACGGGTTATGCAGAAGAAACCCTTTGCCCTGCTTGTGGATCAAGAATAGAAGCTCTACAAGCACAACTTGACGAAAGAATTGGTGTATCCTATTGCCAATCTTGTAGAAGATCACCAGGTATGGACTTACTTGAAAGACTACAACAAATGTTCACAATTTATGGATCTGCCAAAGATGGCGAGGTTATTCCAAACCCTTTAAGCCCTTTTGGATCAGAGCTAAGGAAGAAGGCAAAGCGCGAAATGCAAATATTAGGAGAATTTGTAGCTAAGGCATTGGGTGCAGAGAAGATTCAAGAATCCGTTCCTTCTTACAACAATGATAGGCCAGAACTGAAAGAGCTCGAAGGTGATTCAGCGACCTTGCGAGTGTTGCATTTCATAAATTACTTAGAAGAAATTACAAATTCCAACAACACTAGCAACCAAGTAAAAGAAGAATACGTAGTCTCATATTCGGTTTATAATGAAAAGCAAAAATTTGTGATTGAATGTTTTGATCCTAGTATAGTTAGCAGGAGGCTATTCTCCAAGATATATGGCGCAATCCTAATGAGCGCTACCTTGACGCCACTAGGATATTACGCCGACATTTTAGGATTAAAGGGAAGGGTAACTGAAACTCTAGAATTACCGCAGGTTTTTCCCCGAGAAAATAGACTACTGTGTTACGTCCGCGAAGCGGACATAGCTGGGAAGCAAGATCTTTCACGACCGACGAGAAAACACGAAACCATAAGACAAACAATTAGAGCTGTTCTTGAAAGCCCAGCAAGAACCGTAGGAATCTACACTAGAAGTTATCAGCTCGCCCAACTTGCGAAACAAATCAAAACCAACCGAGAAATTTTCTTCACGAACGCCAAGACCACCCCAGAGCAGGTAAAAGAATACCTCGAACACTCACGAAAAGCAGCTTTCGTTGCTGTCCAAGGAGGAAGATACTCAGAAGGGGTGGAATTCACGGATGAGCTTGGATCAATGCTCGATCTCATCTTGATTATCGGTATTCAATTCCCACCCCCAACCCCCGTCCAGAAAGCGTATACTCAATTTTGCACCAAACGATTTGGAGGCAAAGGATGGGATTATGCAAATCGAGTCCCTGCAATCGCAAAATTAGTGCAAGCACTGGGGCGTGCTCAAAGATCTGAAAGAGACCGCGCTGCGTTAATTATCGCTGATAGGAGAATTTCTCAAAACCAAAATATTAGATATTTTCCCAAAGAATACATTGAGGAGCTACAAGCAGTGGATTTAAAATCATTGTCACGCGTCTTAGCTCGCTTCTATTCCAAGAAAAACCAATGAGTCGATTGCACCATGATACTTGATCTTCCCAAGAAAAACCAATGAGTCGATTGCACCATGATACTTGATCTTCTATAACATTTGAAAAGTGGTAGCCCCGGGGAGATTTGAACTCCCGTCACCGGATCCAAAGTCCGGTGTCCTTGACCGCTAGACGACGGGGCTTCAAAAGCTAATCCTATTTTTCACTAGATATTTTTATGCTTGTCGCTAATTCACAGACTTATATGTTTAGTTAGAATCTTTTCAGCTACCAAGAGTCAAGTGAGAAGAACAGTCGCGACTGTTACCTCTTCGCCAGATCCAAATCATTCGAATTCGTCGTGTGACTCTCTCTCAGGGCACAGACAAAGTTTTCGAAAAAAAGCGGAGGTACATTCGCTCTCAAAAGGGAAGCCCAGATTGTTGCGACCTAGAGGGCTCTATTAATCTTACGACGCAAAGTAATAATAGCTCATCAACAGAATCATCAACAATTCCTAATAATTATCCCAGTGATTATGATGAGCCTAGCCTCCAGATTCTTGTCCTCTAGAGATGAGGATCACGCGTCACTTATTCTTTACTTACTGATAAGTTATGTAGTAGCAATTTCATTTTTCTATGACGCGGCAATCGGGGGGCTGGTGTTCTTGCCAATATTCTTACAACAGATCTCCCTTCCAACTCTTTTCCTCACCCTTATGATAGATGCAGGAATTTTTGCGGCGTTATGGTATTTACTCACGAGAGTGCTAAAGGAGCCAGGACTAAAGAGCGTTATTGCCTTATTTCTCGTAACGCTTTCTTCATTGATTACTCTCAAGATTCACATTGACAGCGGCGGTGAAGAGATTTTCGCCCTAACTCATGTAACAATTTTACTCTTTTCACTAGCAACGTATTCTTTGTACGGGTTTGGAATTGTCTTATTCTCTGGAAATGTTATTTCAGATAATCGTGGAAAAATCTTAGGTGTTTCTGCGGGAAATGGATTATTGTTAGCAGGGCTTACAGAAATAATAATTGGCAAAGATTCGGAGACACTCTATGAGAAAAGCAGATTAGTTGGTTTCTCCATTTTTTTCTTCTTTATTGCGATGGTAATCACAATAGTGCTTTGGCTTCAGTGGGAAAAACGCGTTCTCAACGTTTTGCCAAGCAGGATCCCAGTCAAGGCACTCACTGTGTATGATCAATGGATACTATTTGGGATAACTGCCACTTCATTGTTTTTAGTAGCGAGTGGATTGCTTCACTCATTAATTCTCTCTTATGGAGCCAGCTCAACTTCACAATTGCGGGCCTATGCATTCATACTAGCGGCAGTAGTGTTTCCAATATCGGGCTGGTTTTCAGACCGTGCGGGAAGGCATGTATTAATAATTCAAGCAGGTGTTAGCTCATTTTTTGCGTTATTGGCGGCAATAGGGGGAGTTTCAAACCTGCTAGTGGTGTCTCTTGAAATCCTAGGATACTACTCAGCGATTGCTTATTTTATCCTTCAAATCAGTGATCTGACAGCACCAAAGCTTAGGGGGTTTGTTGGGCTATTCCTGGCAATCATTTACTTTTTCGACTTCGTCGGAGCAATAATAGGCTATTACCTTCTCGAAATAATGGGAAATCTCGGGATTTTCTTACTAACATTTGTTTTGCTAATTGCCTCCATCAGCATATCTGTTATTGTCTCGAGCTTAGTGCTCATTGAACCAAAAGCTAGCTTTCTCATGATAATAAGAGAAAACGGGACTCTAGCATACAGCAGGGGGTCCTTATTTCCCCGACTAAACGAAGAGCCTGACTTGCTTGCGGGCTTGCTTTACGCAATTCAAACTTTTGCAAGTCAAGTTTCTCATCAAGAAGCAATTAAGAGCCTACAATTCGAGGAAGGATTATTGGTAATGCTTGTAAAAAGAGAACAGTACATCCTCGCAGTTTTCGCAAATCGACAAAATCCCCGCATGAGAGAAAAAATAAAGGCTTTCATCAAGGAAATCGAGACGACATTATTGTCTCAACTTTCCAAAAGCACCTACCTCTTAAGCAACGAAGAGGAAATCGATCGGATTATTGCCAGATATTTTCCCGAATTAGGGGGAAGAGAGTTTTAGAAATATCCATTTTGAACGAATATGAGTCGAATTATTCAGCATATTTGATAACCAAATCTGATATAAAGAGGAAAGGGGAAAAAAGTTTGCTCAGCCTTAATGAAAAAAGAACTTTTTTGTCCCGGACAATTATTTTTTTTCGAAGACATAAATGCCCAATGGAATAGAGAAAGTATGCAAGATTAGTTCTTTGATAGCTTCGAGATCTGATTTTGTTGGTTTTTGTCTCAGCGCAAATACGAGGCCATGTTTCGTCGCCTGTACCTCATATAAGGGGGGCAAAAGTTTGGTTGCGTATTTTCTTTTTAGGCGGTCGCGAATTTGTTCGTAAATCCTAATGTCTTGTTCCTCAAGGAGTTGAGCATAGAAATCAAAGTTTTCGGATCCAAAGAATCTCTGGGAAAGACGAATGTAATATTGGGAATGCCTTTGACCAAGGAGAGAATGACTGAATTTTGAGATGATACTTGGATGATCGATAATCATAAGCGTCGCCTTCACTAGTATAGTTCGCGCTAGTCCAAACACATCAACTTTGTTGGTGAAAAGTTGGTTTTCGGCGACAATATTGAGTGATGCGGAAAAATCGGTAACAAGATTAAAAAACATGACTGAGCAATTTTCCACAATGTATTGGAGCAAAAATATGTTCGTTCGAACAATTGACCTTTCCCAGCTCCGGTCAGACATAGCGAACAATACTACTCCAGATGTGCAAGAAATCCTAC
>JAJRWK010000010.1 GCA_024276795.1 archaeon
ATTCAAGAATTCGATGCTACCAATCTTAACAAAGAAAGCTACTACTTAATGGTCTCTCTTGGCAAACTGTTAAGAATTAAAACTTGCATGCCCCAAAACCAATAATTAAAGGAGAAACCAAGTCAAAAAAGTTCTTCGCCCGTAGTGTCAAAGAGATCTCTGGGTTCTTGAATCTAGGACGTACTCTTGGATCTCAGAATTCAGCCATGATGATTGATTTTTTTGTCATCTGTAACAGACACTTCGTATCCATTAAGTACTTCGAGCATGTCTATATATGCCATGTTAGTTCTGTAAGCAATATCTATGACATTTTTTAGAAAAAAGTATTAATGTAATTTTTCGATTTTACCCTTCTTAGCTCACTGGATATTAATCTTCTTGGTTTGGTGTTTTTTTGCTGTTGAAAGAAAAAATGGTGCGCGCGCCGGGATTTGAACCCGGGTCAGGAGCGTTCTCCATTTTATTAGGGTATGGGAGGCTCCGATCCTACCACTAGACTACGCGCGCAACCTCAAGTTTCCCTCGTTTTTTTTTCTTATTAGCATTTCGCTGAATGGAAAATATATTCTGTAAATATGTTATAGGGTTAATTGTAACTTTGCACCAATAAGGCAATCTATCGTAGCAAGAACGAAACGACAAAAAAATTGCATCACAAATTATCGTACTTCCAAAACCAGAGTATCAGATATACTTATTTATTCCCAAGCAAAAGAATTCGCGAAAAGAATATGAGTAGGCAAGCAAATTGTACGATCCGATATTCAAGAATGTTTTTATTAATGCTGATTGGAATAATGCTGACTTCATCCATGCATCCAGTTAAAGCTGATGAAAATAACTTGTTAGTTTTCGCTCTTACGGGTACCATTGATCCCTGGGACTTGTTTGATATATACCTCGATTCTGTTCATTTTTCATACAATTACATAACCTCTCAAATCATGAGTTTTCTTAGCTTGGGACTGTTCTATAGAGAGCCCCGTGATTTACTACATGCTCCGCTCATAGCTAGCGAAATGCCAACGATAGAATTTGTCGATTCTTCGTCCTCTCCCATGATAGTTAATGTCAAATTGAAACAAGATCAGTATTTCTCGAATGGGGATCCCTTAACGGCTGATGACTTCGTATTTACATTTGAAGCTGTAAAAACGGTAGCAGAAGCTAGGGGGGGATCAAATAATCTAGTGGAACAACCAGAATTACTTAATTTTATTACAAAGGTTGAAAAAATTGATGATCTGACATTAAAATTCTATCTGAAAGGCAAATACTTTAACTATTTAGACGTGGTCAATTTTTTCCCGCTTCCTCAAGAGTTATTTGCTCCCTTCATCGCCGATAACCCGCTTCATGACTTTAAGAGTGATCCCGTCCAGTTTCTTGTGGGCCTAGGACCTTTCAAGCTCCAGAAAGCTTCTTTCGAAGAAGGAAAAATCGAGGTTGTTCAAAATCCTTATTGGGAGAACACAGGATTTAAAAAACCGTGGTTTGAGAAAGTCATATTTGTTTTTTTTGGCTCTGGAAACGAGTTAAAATCTTGGAGATCAAGGATTTCTGAGAGTAAGACCATTGATATTTTTCAGATCTCTTGGTTGAATTATTGGGATGATGTTGTCAAAGCAAACATAACCAATCTTGAGAAAGTATTCGTGCCTTCTAATACATATTATGAGATTTCTCTCAATCATGTGCATCCTGTGTGGGGGAGAACCGCCCAGCTCGATGAATGGATCGGGAAGACCTTCACTTACCAAAACGGTTCATCGTTTACGGTTCGCTCATTCTGGGACGAGATCTCTAAACACTCCATGAGCGAAGAAGACCGATTAAAAGCTGCCCGATTAGTGCGACAAGCAATGAGTCATGTAATTCCTCGTGAGAAACTGGTTAAGCAAAGCAATGGCACATCGTACGCTACCTACACACCTATTCCGCCAGCCATTCCTGGTGCAATAAATCTTTCTCCAATAGAATATTCCATCGAGAAAGCAGGGTCGCTAATCAAACAAGCTTTTGAATTAGCAGGCTGGAACAATATTTCGCTCTATCCTACCACTACCGAAATCTACTTTGGTGATTTGTATAAATACTTCCCTGACTGGGAGATAATTGGAATGCAACCAATATCTCATTCTACCATCCAGCCGGGCACTGAATCATACAACTCAATTGCTAAGATCGGTTTCAATGTAACCGTCAGATCCGAAGGATGGAGTACAATTATTCTCCGAAGCCTAGATTTTCCCATTACGGAAGAGGAATACTCAAGAAGTGATGGTCTCCATGCTCCAATTCCTATTTACCAATTCGGTGGATATGATATGGTTTCCATTGGCTTCTCCGTTGGTCTTGAATTTTATAATACCGAACTATACCACTCAGACTCCTTTCTTCCTAAGGGTTCGAACTTCTATAACTATTTGGACAAAGCATTAGATTCATTGATTGATAAGTATGTGGGAGAATATGATGAGACGAGTAGGGTTCAACTGATTCCTCAAATACAACAATACTTCTATGATCACCAACCAACGCTAGTAAGCGTAGGATTCAATGAGTTATGGGGGATTAATCCTGCGCTATCCGGCGTTTTTCCTTATCTCTTGAGTCATTCAATGCAACCGTGGTGGGAAGTCTTCATTTCCTCAAATGGAAATGACTCTGGATTTCTAGCTTTCTCCCTTAACTCTGTCAGCATAGCTGTTTTCTTAGGTGTACTTAGTTTTAGACGAGTGCGAAAAAGACAGCCGTAATCTTATTCACTTATCTTCATAAGGTTTCATCGAGAACTCTGCCCATCTCCAAGCTAGAAATCAAGTCGAGCAACTCTTACGTTCTTAAAACCTCCTTCTTTAAAACCAAGACTAGCACATTTCACTTTTTTCTTTTAACTGCATGCGTTTTTCTCAATAGTTTTTTTGGAATAAAGAATTATGGCGATGGCCTTCTAAATTACCTTCAATTCTTAAATTGTTTCGTTATCAAGGGTTTTCTTGAGACTCAACTGGTGAATACTGTTGATGGCTTTTCGTATTGCGGGAGGAATCTCGTCAATTCTTGCTTCTGTCGCCAGAGCTTGAGCGAATCTCGGCTTATTTCGCTTCATGACGCGTAATAATAGGGCCTTTCGTTCTTTGAGCGATTTCGACTGTGCCTTAATAAGCTTCCAATCTTCAGGAAAATACTTCCTAGCAACTAATTCCACAAGGGTAGGATTACGATAAAGGAAATCTTTTTCAAAGTTCTCTTGCATTATGAAGCAATTATACTTTTGAAGAATTGATCGCATCCTTCTTCTTCCTGGTGTTTTTTCTGTAAGGTTTGAGACCATGCTTCTCAATGTGCGATATAGATTTTCAGCAGAATCGCTGTCCGTCAGAGCAACCCAAGGAATAGCGAATCCTTTTTCAGAAAACAAGTGCAGATACGGTCTAAAATTGTTTCCATGTATCGGAAGTACTTGAACGCTCAACTCTACTAAATCGGTAAAATCTGATCTTTGATCTTTCAGCATCTTACTTGCAAATATAGGAATCGCAATCCTCTCTGTCTCGCCTTCAACCAAGAAGACGACACGCGCGAATAGTGAAGCTGCAAGTTCGGCACTGAGTCTTTTTGGAAATTCTGTTTTCTTGGAGATGAAGTCCAGAGAGATTTGACAAATTCTTGGCTTGATCCCGAACGGATTCACTTTAAGAATCCAGTGCCAAGGTAATCCGACGAGCATATAAGGAGAATGTGTTGTCATAAGAATCTGCGCTACACTTGAAAATCTCAGTAAAACCTTTCTTATGTGCATCTGGCTCTGAGGATGAAGATGCATTTCTGGCTCTTCAATTAAAAACACGGGAATCCCACCTTTGAGAAAAAGAGAGTATTTGGTGATTAGTTGCACAGATATTGACTGTGTAAAATCGCCTTTATGGGAGGTTAGAGGAATGTGCCGACCGAAGAATTCGATCGCTTCCAACAATCTCTCAAAAAAGCGCTCCTTTTCAGAATAGGATAGTCCTATTTCATCAGCTACTTGCTCCACTTGGGTTTTTCTTGGCTTCCGTTTTTTTTGCGCCACCTCAACGACAAGAGACGCTACTTTTTTTTCGGTTTCAGATAGGATCTCTCTTTCACAAACCAAACCGCCTAATTCAGCGAGTTTATTCTTATGCAAGCGAATATAAGGAAAGTCATCAGGAGAAGCAAGGGCATTACTGATTTCTTCGAGTAATTTTGATTTGCCAGATAGATTTTCCCCTATGATGGCTGTAAACGGAGAGAAACGAACTTTGTTTTCAGCGAATGCACTAGGTGTTTCAAAGGATGCTTCGAAAATAGCTTGTTGGTTTTTCTTACCCACAATTCTAACTTCGCGCGTTCATTCAAATTCTTATTGGGACTTGAGAAAAAATGGGGGCTTTCGCCCCCTTGTGTGGTCGTGTGGTCGCTCGTTATGGGCAACAAGGGCGGGAACAATGGTGCCCAGTGTTCTGACAAGCCAGAATGTGGTTTTTACCACAAAGTTTGTGCATTCTGGGTGGATCATACACACTCAGCTTCTGGCTTCTCGTTTCTCACGCATTTCTGCGTGTTTCGTAACGACGCGCTATTGCTAGCGTCAAATAATAATTGCATTTCTAGGCTTATGAAAGAACGGAGAGAGAAACCCAAAAGTGAAACTTAAACAAAAGCTTCACAAGCCTTAGGAGAATCATGCATGTTCTTTCTTCTTGATTTCGATACTTGAGGTTGTTTTCGATCGAATCTCATGCGACTAAACTCTTTTTGAACCTAGATCCTACAATCATTCTCTTTTTCACGCTATTGCGCTTTGACAAAAAATCGCGTATCGACCCTTTTATGACCTAGGCAATAAGAAACAGATTCGTTTGTAGAATTAGAGAAAATTAGTAATCTTCTTCGTTTCTCATATTAGGACTCTTTGTTCTTACATCATTCTGCTTGGGATTTTAGGTACATTTTTTGGCAATTTATTGCAAAACGATTGAAACGAAGAATGGAATCATATCCATAATTTAAAAAGACTAATCATTGACTCGGATATTGACGCTGAGAATCGCATCAACGACCTTCAGTCGCAATTCACGCGCTAGGCTCGTTGATGGGCTGATAATCAAGAATGAAATGTTGAGATCGATGTCGTTTTAAGAATTGGTCTGGAGTTGAATTTAATGAGGGAACGCTGCTTAGCGTGCAACGGAAAAGGATACACTACTTCAAAGAAAACCTGTCAAGCCTGCAAAGGAATGGGAACTCTAAAACTTGCCATCGGCGTAGGCGCTCAACCAGGAAAAGAGCAGGATTGCCCCGAATGCAAAGGACGTGGGCATATCATTGAAAGAAACACCTGTCTCGTGTGCGACGAGGGGTTCATTTATTACTGTGAATTATGCGGGAAAAAACTTCCGAATGGGAAAACAAATCTGTGTGAGGATTGTGACGAGGATCCCTATGTGATCCAGCTAAAAGAGCCCGTAGAAGAGAAATACCTCAAAGGAAATCATGCCTTGCTGGGACAAGTTGAAGAAATCAATAAAGAAGGCAGGGTTAGAATCCGCCTTACAAACAAGATTCATGGAGAGCTGAAGCGAGGCAATAAGAAACAGATTCAGAATCTGCGACCAGGTCAAGAAGTTTATGTTCGGATCTTAAACCCTAACGGACGATCTCCTTTTGATCTCTACTTAGTTTTCATGCCGCATGATAAGAAACCCCGAGTAGTTTCTAAGCGAAGAGAACTCAAGCCAATTCCGATTAGCGCTATTCTGAATAGGCCCCGAATCGGAAGTTTCGTTCATGTCCGAGGGCTTGTCACGGAAGTTATTCAAACACCTACTGGTCCTACGCAATTCACGATAACTGATGAAAACGGTAGCTCAATAATGGCAATCGCCTTCGTTGGTGCTGGGAAAAGAGCCTATCCTGAAATAGAAGAAGGTGACGCTGTTGGAGTCTACGGCTATGTTAATATGCATAGAGACAAATTGCAAATTGACTCCACTGATATGCAACTACTGCCTGAGAAGGAAGCTGCTAATGTTAAGCGAAGCGTTGAAGCAGCACTTACGAGTAA
>JAJRWK010000097.1 GCA_024276795.1 archaeon
AAAGTGGGAAAGAGATTCATGACTGTTGCATTCAGTGATAGCTCAGGGGGGAAACTCTTCGAAAAATAAAGTGTATGCTTGCCATTGTTGGAAAAAATTGATACAATTTCCCCCGTGACTGGATGTCTTTTCGAAGTTACAAGTTCACCGTCATGTGGTTTTTCATAAAAGGGCACAACTTCGTTGGTTCTTAGATCCCAAGAATACAAATTCCGTTGCCCTTCATGATCTGAAATAATATACACCTTTTTCTCAGCTTCGTCCATGAATAGGGGAACTTGGCGTGAATCTGCTGACAAGGAAAGCGTATGCTGAATCTGCTTTTCATGGATATCTAACACGTGAGCATCGACGAAGCGGTTCTTTTCTCGGAGATTCCCAGCGAAGAGGACTTTTCCATTAGGTGTAACCTTGTTCAAGTAACATTCAAA
The DNA here is from genome assembly GCA_024276795.1 of archaeon. Classification (GTDB taxonomy): domain Archaea; phylum Asgardarchaeota; class Heimdallarchaeia; order Heimdallarchaeales; family JAJRWK01; genus JAJRWK01. The sequence goes on from JAJRWK010000097.1 coordinate 432, forward strand.
TTCTGTTTGAAAAAGTGAAATGGTCTCCTGCTCCTTCAAACTATATTTCACAATTTCATATCGACCGTTGCCTGCTTGACTCCAAACCAAATAATTAGATCCATAGAAATGAACAGTGGAACGAGATTTTCTCTCCTCAGGATCGGTTAACAACAATGAATCTCTTGTTTTAAAGTCATATAGTATCAAGTCGAGGTATTCGTCTCCTTTGCGATCCTCGGCTATAACCATAATTTCTGCGTCTTTACGGATAGAGGCCCTTGAGTGATGATGGGGACCATAAGTGATTTGAGAATCATTGCCATCAGCGTCTCGAAAGAAAAGCTGCGGCCCCTCATCTGTCCATTTGACAATAACGCTTTCCCCCGTGTCAAGTGCATGATCAACCAGCCTGACCTCTGGTTTTAGAAACCATTTCTTGATTTCACTTTCAGTGTTCACAAGAAAGAGAAAAAATGCACTATTTTTGAGCATTCGGACATGAGAGAAAGGAAGAACACAATGAAACAACAAATGATGAAAAAAGATCCTTCAGAAAGCCTCTGATCAAGAATCACCAGTGTTCTGAAAGTTGCTTAAGCAAAATCTTCAAAATAAGGGAGAATTCTTCTCCACCCCAAAGAACAAGCTTTATGGAACCCAAGAAGTTCCCATCAGCACCGAACACATTGAATGATAATCGACCATTTTCGAATGATATGTCTCGAATGTTGGGGAGAGGGATCGAAAGATCCAAGGAACCATGCACGATTGTTTCGAAAGAACGTGTGGTAAGAAGAACCCTCAAAGGCTCGTGAACAGATCTTATGGCAAATTGTCCCTGACCTTCCAATTCCAGCGCATAAGATGCAACAATAGCGCCTCGAGATTGAAGAAGAGGATCAGTATGAATCAAAGGGCGAAGACTTTCACAATGAGCTCTAAAGAACTCCACGAGACTTGGAGAATGAAAACTAATTATTTCACTTGACCCAATTGGATTCAGTTGCACATATTGTGCAAGATTCTGTTTCAAGATAATAGCAATCCCGGGAGGAAAACTAAGATTCTCGACAATAGGAATCTTGCGAGTTCTCTCCGTCAAAGATTTTCGTATGATACGAGACTCTTCAATACTTCTCACAACAATTACTCGTGCATCTTCAAAATCCGCCTCACCAAGAGACCTCACTTGCATGGTGAGACGAGGAGGGTCTATCTTGGTTTTCAATATGAGCGGGTTCAACGCCGAGAGCAATCTTTCAGCAATCTCATTCTTTTCCTTGAGGAGGCGCTCAATTAGTGTTGCAGGCATTTCGGCTTGATACTCAGTACGGCCCTCGTCCTCAGTTGGAATCTTACTCACGGCAAGCAACGGGTACTGTCCTAGTTCCTCGAGAACATCATAGATTCGTGCTTTGGGCACTCCGCTTGCCTTACTGATCTCGGGCGCTGAAGCCCTTCCTCCGAGAGAGATTAGACCAGCGTATGTCTTGGCCTGATAAGCTGAAAAACCCAGTGCGATGAGATCCTCGATAATATCACTGGAGGCATTTGTCACCGTCTGATCCCACCTGCTCGGCGTTTAGTTAGGCCTATGCGCAAAACAATTCCTACGTAGAGCATATGTTTTCACCGCCTACTTCGGAGGGATGAGAGAAGCTCCACATTGGCTACAGAACAACGAATCAGAAGAAGTTTCGGCAGCACAGAAGGGACAGCGACTTATGCTAGATGCTTCTGACAAAACTGATTCCCCAGAATTATCACGGACATTGTTAGTAACTGCAGAAGAGGGTGTTTCAACAAGTCTAAGATACTGGAATTCATCGTCGATTTCAATGTTGACACCATCTATTCTGACAGCATCAAGGACTAGCCGTCGAACCTGCTTTGTATCGGCCGAGATGAGTTCTTCAAGTTCAGATATTGATGCCTTCCGACGAATTTGAAGATAGGAAACTAAGTCTTTTCTTTGCTTTGTTCGTACCGTATATAAGATCAATGCGCTTGCTAGCAAAAGAGGTCCAGCAGCAATTAGCAAGAAAGAGCCGTAGAGCGGCAAAACGTCGTTTATCTCTGGATTGAACATAAGAAACAGTAGGGGAGTTAATCCCAAAATGATTAAGACCATTTCCTCAGTACTAATTCGGATGTATATCTGCTCAAATGCATCCTTGGAACGGAGCCACGCATTCTTAAAAGGAGCTTCCTGAGTGAATGTTTTATTGGATTCTTCTTTTGTTTCTCTTGATTTGGAAGCCGACGATGATGGTGTTGCAAGAGGAGGATTGGTTTGTTGCTGTCTCTTTTTCTTGTCACCTAGTTCGATCAAGAATCGGATTAATGCAATAGTTCCAGATACGAATGCGATGAAACTCAAAAGGCTGAAGACAAACCCGAAAAGAGAAATTGCAAAAACAAATCCATACGGAGCTGTTGCGAAGAAGTAATTGATAGGGGCCGATCCCTGGGTTCTAACAATTATGAGGTAGTAGTCACCGTTTCCAAAAATTCTTTTGAAAGTAGTGAATGATGAAACGTTCTTTGCCAAAATGCTCGAAGGAGGCAAACCATAGATATTCGATGAATTATGTGGTTCTTGAGTCTTCCAGACAGTATATGACTGATTGTCAAGGAGTGCTACTACATACAAGTTAGCCCCATCATCGTTATTGTTGCCCACTGCAATTAATAGCAAGGAATCCTCACTAGCCATTAATTGTATTACAACAGGAGACGTGGGAGATTCGGTTGCATAAGCTTGTGAGTTCCCTACGAGGTTAAGTGATAAGATGACAAGTACCACAAGTATTCCTAGGGCGATTGAGCTACTGGCAAGGAAGGTCTTCTTCGCTGTCATAAGTCTTCAATACTATTTGTGTAACACGCATTAATAAGGTTATCACTATAGTGGTAACCACTTGCGAGGGTTTTAAATCCTTATTCGTAGAGAAATGAACCATGCGAAGAAAGATTCCCGACCCGGACGTCGTGATTAAGAAGCTAGCTGAAAGAGCGCTGGCAGATGGCGTCATAACAGAAGAGGAAAAAGCAATAATAAATGCTGCAAAATTCAATTTTTCAATTCTAGAATCTTTCATCAAGCAGGCATTGGCTGATGGGATTCTAGACAGAAAAGAATGGGCGAATATTGGGTTTTTGGAAAGTGAGGTTCTAAGAAGAGCATGGGAGGTTGCTGAAGCAGATAGCATCATTTCTGATGATGAGAAGGTGTTACTTGAAACACTACTTCATTTGATTAAGTCTGAGCGAAAAAACATTTAGCGCTAACTAATGAAAAGTGAGAATGGCGAGCGCGAGGGGATTTGAACCCCTGTCTATAGCTTTCTGAAATCACGGACACACAGCCCGTGATTTCCGCAGGCTATTGTTCTTCCAAGCTAAACTACGCGCTCAAGGTGATGATCTAAGGCATTATTTTTGTAATTTTTGTTCCCGGCGTATCTGTCATTGATTCGTATTGAATAAAGTGTTTTCAGAAACGTTCTTGCGGCTAAAGAAAACAGGTGAAAAGAGCAGAGAGAGTGGGTGTGTAAAACGGTTTAAGCTTCTGCTTCTGAAAGCCATTGAGTAGTGTAGCAGTTGCCACAAGTTAATCGGTTTTGATGTTCGGCCATGAAGTAACCAGCACCACATTCGGGACATTCTTGTTTTATTCGAACCAGTTGATCGCCGTCAATTTTGTAGTATTTCCAGCTTTCACGTTTTCTTTTAATGCCCGATCCACCTGAGGACTTTTTTGATTTGCCCGAGGATGATGATCCACCTTTTTTCTTCTTACCCATACTTTTCGCCTCTTTCAGTTATAGCTAATCATTTCACTGATATGTTTTTATTCTCTATTATTATTCGGCTTCTGCTTCTTGAAGCATTCCTTGTCTTTTGAGGAGATACTTGGGTTCGTTTTGTAGGGCCTCTTCCGCAGAGTCATAGACATGGACTCGTCCCTTTGAGACATGAGAACCAAAACTTCCCAAGATATATTGAAGAACAACTTGATCTTGGTCCTTGTTGAGCATGGCACTGATTTTAGATTTTACAACTTTTCGAGAGGGAATCCCTTCGTTTTCATGGCGGATAATGAACTCTACTTCCTCTCTATGCAGAAGGGGATTCTCTTTCCTTGACGTGATTTCGATTTCCATGTTTCCCACTCATTTCCGGATTGATGAATTGTTCTTTTTAACTAATTCGTTCTTGCAGTGGGTAGGTTGAAGTAGACAACAAAGGTTGGGGAAGTGAAAACAGGGTTCAAAGTCATAAAAGCGACTATCATAACCCAGAGGTCCTAGTATTTTTCCCCCTTCGATCTTTGGGATAAAGTCGCTCGGTTGTATTGATTTCTCGAGCTCCATGTTGAATGAGTGTGTTTCGAAATTCAAGCATGTACTTCACAATGGTTGCAAGCTCTCCCAACTCGTATATTCCTCCCTTCAGTTCAGCATAGCAGTCGAATGACAAACCTTCAGGCTTGTCCCAGATAGTGAATTGAACCGTTCCTAGTTTTGTCCCGGTCCATATAGTATCGTTAACTTTTGTCATTTCGATGCCCCGTTTTTTCAGAGTCGCAATTATATCTTCAATGTTGGTCATATTCTCACTCGTTTGGTGATCTGGACAGCTCAATTGTTGGGTTCCACTTATTTTAGTGTAGATAGAAGAAAAGCAAAAATGTGTTTTCGGCTTATTTTGCTTTTTCCAAACGCCCTATTTCTGAAAACGTATGGAAATTCACATAATTTCCAGTCTTGCGGGCATTGTTTCAGAATGTCAAAAAGTATTTTGTAACCAGTGGGTGCGATTTTGTCAGGACGGGCTTGAAGAAGGCTAGCAACAGAGTTTGTTTTTCCACCAAAGAAGCCACTCATGATATCCCGAACCCTGGGTTTTCTTCGAAGGAAGAGAGAGAACTTTCCAATCATCGTAGCGACCCATGACATTAGTTTTCTAGATGCTCCCCAGTTTTCTACTTCTTCACGATATCCGACCACGAGATCACAATTATTGGTTTTTAGCAAAGTGTAACCATCCGCGATTTTTTCTGGCGGGTGTTGGAAATCTCCATCAATGACAAAGAAATACTCTGTTTGACAAGAGAGAATGGAATCATAGACAGATGCTGTTAGTCCGTGGATTTTGTGTTTTGATCTGTCGAATAGTATGATATTCGGGTTGTTTTCATGCATTGAACGAACTATCTTTTGGGTGTTGTCTGTTGATCCGTCGTCTGCGACAATAACATGAACACCAGGATAAAGATTTGTGATTAGAGTGAGAAGAGACTCTATGTTGGGCTCCTCGTTTAGGGTTGGAATAATCACAGTTAGATCGTCAAAATGTTCAATTGCTTCGTTCAATTAAGATCACTCTCTTTCGGCAGGTTTTCGCCGATTATGGCCTTCTTTCCAGGAGCTAACAGGATGACATTCCTTGGAATAGCTTTTGCATCTAGCATATATCTTCCGTCGTAAATAATACATCGATTCTTGCCTTGACAGAGCTTTTCCCAGTTCATTTCGCGATATTCCTCGTGATCAGTTGCTATGAAAAAGATCGTGGCTCTTGTTATGTCTTCTGTTGAGGGAGACAGTAATCCTGTTATTTCTTGAATTTCCTCTGGAGAATACAGTGGGTCGTCAAGGAATACTTGCTTGGTTCTTTGTCCAAGCTCCTTTGCGAGAATTAGTGAGGGGGAGTTGCGGTGTTCTTTAACCCCTCCTCGGTATGCTAACCCCAAAATAAGTATTACTTCGCTTTCTAGGGTGGATCCAATACCAGCGAGAACATCTTCTACTCTTCGAATAGCCCAAAGGGGCATAGAATCATTAATTCGGCGGCCTTCCAACAAGAGAGTCATCTCATATCCGAATTTTTCTGCTTGCTGGGTTAGGAAGTAAGGATAGACGGGGATGCAGTGCCCGCCAACACCAATTCCTGGTCGATGTATGTGGCTGAATGGTTCCGTATTCGCAGCATCTATTGCTTCCATGACGTCGATGCCAATTAGTTCGCTCAAGATGGCAAATTGATTTGCCAAAGCAATGTTTACGTCTCGGTAGGCTCCTTTGAATACTTTTACCGCTTCTGCTGTAATAGCATTTCTCACAACTATGACTCCTTTAGAGCAAAATGTGGAATAGAATTCCTTCATAATTTCAGCAGTCTGCTTAT
>JAJRWK010000098.1 GCA_024276795.1 archaeon
CTATGTCAGAGCACAAGACGAAAACGGAACACCGCTCAATGACATCTTAGGCTATGGCTACTACATGTACCTCTACACAGCAAACGGAACCTATGTCAGCTATGGCTACTCAAATGCCACCGGCTGGGTAACGTTCTATGCGTTAAATGGAAGCGATTATCAAGCAATACTTACATACTTCGGCAGAAGAATAGAATCTGACGTATTTACGGCGTACGATGGAGCTACTGTTAATGTTACAATAACAGGATTCAGAGTCTACGCAAACGTAACAAGAGACGGCCAACCAGTTCAAAACACTTGGGTATACCTTTACACTGAAGCGAATAGATATTCAGGATGGGCAAGAACGAACTCATCAGGAATAGCCACTTTCGTAGGGATTCTCAACGGAACCTACTACATGAGAGCATACCTAAACGGCTATTACGCCAAAAGCGATCTTTTCAATGCGTCACAAGGAATCGTAGTAAACATTACTTCAGTTTCTCAACCAGTAACAATAAAAGTATATCAATTCCAAGGGGGCCCTGCCCAGGGAGTATATGTATACCTCAACTCTCTCGAAGGTTATTGGGTCTACGGAGGCACAACAAATAACCAAGGAGAAATCACCATCTCAGCATCTTTGAACGTGATCTACAAAGCAAGAGCGTACATGAGACCAACACAAAACGGTGCCTACACATGGGTTGTTTCAAAATTCTTTAACAACACAGTATCACAAGGAATCATTGTAATCAGACCAACGCCTATTACGGTGAACGTTGTAGATGGAGCTGGTCACCCCATTGCGGGACAATACGTAAACCTCCTACAAAACGGAACGTATGATTCCTACGGCTACACAGACGGAACAGGAACAGCAACTCTGTGGGGAGTCTACAACACAACATACTACGTGAGAGCATACCGCTACGGGTTTGACTACTACAACTTCACATCGTTCACCACTCCATCAGATGATACAACGGTATCCACTGGAGTAAACATAGGAGGAGGACATGTGTATGTCCGGATTCTCGATGCTCAAGGAGCACCAATCGCAAATTCAAGAGTAACTCTCCATGCCCAAGGAAGCACTTACAGTGTCGCATATGGGAATACAAACAGCACAGGATGGGCAGTTTTCCAGAGCGTTGGAAACGGAACTCTCTACAGAATCTATTCAGTGGATGTCGCGAACTATTCCAGCTATTTCAGGGCATCGGACGGCCTAACAATAATCATGCAACAAGGAAGTGGCCAGATACAGTCTATAGCACCAACTCAAATATTTATAACTACAACCATTAAGACAGCAAGACGTTCATAGAACAAGAAAAAATCAAATATCCCCTCCTTTCTTTTTCGCATCATGTCCTAAGATCCGTTTTGAATTGAAGAATCCTCGTGTTTTCCTGGGCTATAGACCAAGGTTGTCAGATAGTTCGTAACCTCTAGACACTACGCCAAGTATCGTGATCATAGGATTAACACCGGGAGCGGTGGGTAAAACACTTCCGTCCATAATGTAAACACCAGGATAATCATGCATCTCTAGGGTAGGCCCAACAACGCTGTAAGATGAGTTTCCTCCCATACGAGCTGTACCTGTTGGATGCGCGCTGAATAAGGGCAACTCATTAGGGCCATTTCTTAGGTTTCGAATCTTAGGAATATCATCTGGTGATGTAAGCTTAGTAAACTGAGCATGTAATGTATAAACTTCCTTGGCCCCGGCAGCAAACTGAATCTCAATTGCATTTTCAAGACCCATGAGGAGATGTTTCTTATCTGTGGGGCTTAAGCGATACCGAATACTTTTTCGTCCACGGATCCATTTCACCTCTCCACTCGATTTCTTATCAGCCCCGTCCCTTACCAAGACAATCATAACACCAAGACGTCTAAGATTTCGAACGATTTCTCGTCGCTCTTCACCCATTCCGGGCATGTTGATACCACCCAAAATGGGTTGAACTGGAGCGACTTCAACCCAAAAACCATAGCCTTCCCCATTCACATTCCAATATTCTTCACTCCAAGTAGATTGGGGAATGCCATAAGAAGGATCAATCAAGCGATCGTAGCGACCTACAGCGATAGTAACAGGGTGCAAATGCAAAAATTTACCCAGTATTCGATTCTTAGTAAGCCGAGACTTCTGCAGAACAATAGGCGTGCCAATAGCACTCCCAGCCACGACAACTCTTTTACATGAAACTCTAACAGAGCGAGAAGGAACACCGTATTCATGGCCAAGTGAAACACCCACCACAGCCTGCTCAGTGGATCCGAAATAACGTATTTGTTCAGCTCTAACTCCAGTGTAAACGGTGGTATTTCCCTTCAAGGCATCCTTGAGGAAAGTTAGTCGCATGTCTTGTTTAGCATCGTAATAACAGCCAATCCCACAATATCCGCAACCAATACATCCCTCAGAATTGTTCTGAGAAGCCTCAGCATGAATTCCTAGGGCTCGGGCACCATCAAGAATTAAGCGATTCTGAGGGTTATGCTCTTCATCTGGCACAGTATGAACCTTCATGCGTTTTGCAACAAAGTCAAAATGGGACGACATAGAACGAGGAGAATACTCTTCTAATTCAAATTCTCGAATCCATTCCTCTAAGACATGATCCGGAGTTCGCAAGCAAGTCATCCAATTAATGGTCGGAGATCCTCCGAAGACCCGGCCTTGCAAAATACGAATGGACATGTCATCTGTCGCTTGAGAAGCTTGTTGCTGGTATAGACGTCGAAGTAACTCCCGTTCATTTTGATTCAGATCTTCTCGTGTAACAAAAGGTCCCTCTTCAAGAATAATGACGGAATACCCATTTTGCGCCAGACGAGCGGCAACCAAAGAACCACCCGCACCGCTACCAATAATACACACATCAGTTTCAACTGAAACATCTTCAGATAAATGAAATGGTTGAATAATCATGCTAAATCACTTCTCCTCTACATCTACCGGTGGTTTCCATTTTTCCTTCCCGTACAAGAGGGTTGGAGTTTCATCCTCTCTTCCAATAGTTGGACCGGGATAGTCGAGCTCTGCATGGACGCTCTCTTGAGAGTAATAACCCCAACCACACAAACTCTTCAAAGCCGCGTATCCGGTTCTTAACAAAGGAATTCTGGAAACGGACCACTTTTTTAAATATGAGCGACGGCGGGAAACAGACAATCTAGAAAAACTAGAAAAGCGACCAACGAAAAACAGAGAAACAAAAGGAGAGCTCAACGCAAAAAACAAGAGACTCAAATCTTTTTTCAAATGCGAGGGCAA
>JAJRWK010000099.1 GCA_024276795.1 archaeon
ATATTCTTATTGTTTTCTTTTCTTCAGACTTTTCTTGACCATCTAACAAACTTTAGAAATCCCTTTGCTTTCACTCTTTTACTTTCAATCGACTGCATGTTCGAGGAGTCTTTCTAATCGATCGGAAGCAATTTCTAAACCGTCTATGAATTTTTCTTTAGATCTTCTGATATGTTCAGCTCCCGGAAGTTCCTTTATTTTTTCCTTTGCCTTCAAAATGTGTACTCTTGCTTCAGAATAACCTTTCATGCGAGATGGATCTACTCGTTGTTTCGTTTGATCCTTTAGTAAAATTAACAGCCTTTTCAACGTTTTACCTGCCCCGTCAATGTCGCCATTAGCGAGTTGCTTGTGGAGTCTTTTTGCCAAGATTCTTGTTACAAGGTGATGAGCAAATAATCGTTTTCCAATATTGTATGGAAACTCCATAACCCTTGGTGATATACAGATTATTTAAATTGTTAACTTCTACTTGCTTCCAGCGTTATCCGTTCTGAATTAATTTCAGCCTTTGTACTAAGCTCTAGCGTCAAAGATATTCCTAATCGATCTTCTTTTATCTGGTTTGCAGAAAAACAAGAACAAAGGGCGTGGTGCAAGTGTCTACGATCGAAGATCAGATTCGCGAGATAGAGGAGGAACTGAAGAGAACAAAGTACAACAAAGCTACTGAGCACCACGTAGGCCGCCTAAAAGCAAAGCTAGCTAGATTGAAACGAGATCAGTTAGAACGTACGATGAGCCGTTCTGGCGGGGGGACCGGCTTTGATGTAAAAAAAAGTGGGGATGCCAGTGTGGCTCTTATAGGCTTACCCTCCGTTGGGAAATCCACTCTCCTAAACCAGCTCACAAATCGCAGCACTAAAACCGCCCATTATGCGTTTACTACGCTGGATGCGATCCCTGGAATAATGGAGCATAAGGGTGCAAGAATACAGATAATCGATCTTCCCGGCATTATTAGTGGAGCTTCCAAAGGAAAAGGCCGTGGCAGAGAAGTGCTTTCCGTCGCTAGATCATCGGATTTAATTCTCATCGTCTTAGACATCTTCGATTGGAAGTCACACTTGGAGCTCATAATGCAAGAGCTCTTTCACGTAGGTATTCGTCTTAATAGCTCTCCACCAGACATTGTCATCAAAAAAACAGAGCGGGGAGGAATTGCGATTTCCACTCTCAAACCACTCACTAAGACATCAGAAAAAACGATTCAAGAAGTAATGCGTGAATATAAAATCATTAACGCAGACGTTACGATCAGGGGAGACCCTTCTATCGAGGAAGTAATCGATGTCTTGGAAGGCAATCGGGTCTACATCAAGGCTTTAATCGTTGTGAACAAAATGGACCTAGTACCTGCAAACATCTTATCTGAATTAACTGATGGAATCCCTGAAGACGCCCTCCTAATAAGCGCAGAGACTGGTAAGAACATCGATTTACTGCGAGATATGATTACAGAAAAGCTAGAATTAATTCGAATTTATCTTAAGCCCCAAGGAGGAGAGCCTGACTACGAGGAACCCCTCATCATGATCAAGAACAGCACTGTGGGTGATGTCTGTGACAAAATACACAAGTCTTTTCGCTCAAGATTCCGCTACGCACGCGTGTGGGGGAAATCTGCCAAACATCCAGGGCAAGTAGTCCATCTAGACCATGTCTTAGAAGATGAAGATGTGCTAACCCTCATTCTGAGAAAAGCTTAGCCCTCATTAATCCGTAATAATGACTCTTCGCAACAACATTTTCAAACATTGAAAAACAATATAGTCATGTTGATTGAGCATATTCAAGAGCTTTTTGACAAAGGAAATCTGGCAGAGGCTAGCCGGCGAATCGAAATCTTATTACAGGATAACACTCTCTCTGCAGAAGATCGTTTTTTCGCTCAGATCATAAGTTTTCGAATCGAGGCTCTGAAAGGAAACCTAGATCAAAGCAAGTCCTCAATCAGGCAAATCATTTATACTGTTGAGCCAGAAAAACACCCCTTCATAGCACTTCTAGCTCATGTCTCTTTATGCTCAATTTATTGGAAAGCCGGAAACCTGAAAGATGCACTCAGCGAAACAATAATTGCTGAAGAACTCATGGAAGAAATCAAGAATAATCCTAGTTTGCCTCTGTCGCAGAAAAAAACAGATTGGCTTGAGGCAGAATTGCTACGGATTAGAGGAATCATTAATTGGGATCTTGGAAAGCTAGACGAAGCCTTGGAATACGCTTTCAAATCACTAAGAGTAGTGGGACTAAGTGAAAAGAAAAGTACTATAGAAAAAGTCCTCATCCTCATTGGAAACGTCTACCTCGCAAAAGGCGAGTATCATCAAGCAGAGGTATATTTCAAACGAGCAATTGAGCAAGCAGAAGAAAGGAACTCCCTCTTGAATCTATCCATTGCCCTAAATGACCTAGGCATGACATATCGAAGAATGGGTTATTCCGAAAAAGCCTTGCCCCTTCACGAAAAAGCAATGAAAATCAACAAGTCCCTTGACCTTAAACAAGAAATTGCTTTTTCTCTATACTGTCTGGGAGAAACCCACTATGCCTTGTCTCAGTACGATAAAGCTTATCGTTTTCTCACACGCAGTCTTGAAATTCGCGGAACCGTTGGAAACCAGTTAGAAATTGCCCAAAGCTTGTTCAAACTAACATTGATGGACTTAGAAACAGACAAGATTGAAGACGCAAGGAGCCGGAATGACCAGTTATACATGCTATGGCTTCAGAGTGACAACATTAAGTGGATACACAACGCCTACGTAATAGTGATGGCTCTTTTGCTCGGAAAAGAGAGACGCTTTGAGAGCTATGTCCAGCGAAAGCACCTACTCCAAGACCTAGTTGGAACAACTAATGTTGGTATAACAATATATGAACAAGCCCTTTTTCTTCTGATCGACACTCACATTGAGGAATTCAAAGAACTTCACAATTTTGATTCGATTAGAGATGCTTTCGGCATTGTCGAGCAATTCAGAACCCATCTGAAAAACACCAGCCAAGAAAGATTCAAGTGGCAAGTTCAAGCCATTGAGATTCGTTTGCGATCTTTGAGTAGCAATCGCAAAGCCATAGAACAGGTAATCAAAGATATGAGGGCTACGGAGCAAAGTCTTGTTGTAGAACCTGCTCGAAAAGCCATTTACCAAGAAAAAACGCTCCTTGAGGCCATAACAAACCTAAACGTTCTTCGGAACAAGCGATTGAATGATGAACTGATTCGTCTCCTCAAGATTGGGAGAGCTCGTCTTCTTATCCAATCATTGTTCTGGGCCAGGGCTCGGGGGACGGGATATATTGAACTCGGATCAGACAAGCAAGAATACGTATCCTTTGAATACAAAAACAAGGTATTGTTTGAAATTGTCAGTCGAGTCGGCTCTCTCACGAAGAAATTTCAAGATAGAATCCCAAATGCTATTGCTAAACTAAAAAAGGAAGCCCGTCTCAAAGAAGATGTCATTGAGATCCCTGAAAATGATCTGACCCTAGCAAGGTTAAGGGTCTTAAACAGACATGTTTACGTCATAACAGAAAGAAGTTCTTTCCAAGTAAGAATCGCTTTGTCTATCATGAAGGATGTGATGGAAACAATTCCGTGGATTGTCGAACTAGCCACTCGTCGAAAGAATGATAGGTTCTCTCAATCGTTGAAAATAATGGCTAGGATTTTACTTTTTCAAGAAATCGACTAGCTTTCTTTCCAATCCTGCTAAATTGGCTCAGACTCATCGAAAACTACCCGGCGTTTTGTCCAGTTTTTCAGAATCATATGATTCCATTTAGGATAATCTCGATGTCATTTGATGAATTGCGCAATAGCTGGTTTTATGTGCAATAAATTCGGTCTTTCTCTAGGGTTTGAGCGGTATTTTTTGCGCGTTATCTGCACTAAACGCAAAAACAGACCGGTCTTTTCCATATACGCATTCATCCAGAATGTACACAACGATATTTTGTGTCGTTTTTCGGATAGTTGGTGATTGAAATTGGTAGATGGCGCCATATTGTTGTTTTTCATTTCTTTCGGTCGTATTTTTTCGCTAACTGTGTGGCATTCTAGTTCACTGGTCATATGTTATTCGTGGCTTCAATTGTGTGACTTATGCTTTATTCTGATCTTTGCGTACTTGGCTTTTGCTCTGGTTGCTATTATTGTTTTTTAGCGAATTCTTGGCTCCCTTTTTGTTCAAGATTTTTTCTAACAATATGGACTAAAGTGCATATTTAGTATGGTACTTATACATAATGAGTACATTATTACATAGGAATTTAGAAATAGGTTCGAGTGTAATATTTATATGTTACTGCCATAGTTGAGTTGAGTCCCATGAATATAGGTCCCCCTCGTTTCTGTTCCCAATACCTGAAGGCTGGTGTTTGTAATGAAAAAACGTAGTTTTTTGCCATTATATGACGAAGTTCTTAAAAAGGATCGCTGCAGTATTTGCGGTTCTTGCATTCTCGCGTGTCCGCTAAATCTATTGGACTTTAGAGAGCAAGCTTTTTTTACTAATCACAAGAAAAAGAGCCAAGTTTCTAAAGATTCTCTAAAACGAGTCCTAGAAAAATGTATTTCATGTTCTAGGTGCTTTGAAGCGTGTCCGAAAACGGGTTTTAATTTGCAAATTGCTGAAAGAGAGGTTTTTGGAACCGAGCTCCAATACGATATGCTTGGTGAGGTTAAAGAGGTATTTAGTGTTAACGCATCTGATCTTTGTCTTTCAACAGGGGGGCAATCCGGAGGAGCTGTGACCGCCTTGCTAAAATTCGCGCTTGATTCTGGTGCTGTTGACTGCGTTATTGTTGCTGGTAGTACGGCCGAAGCCCCATGGGAACCAGTGCCTGTAATTGTAACAAGAGAAAACATCCAAGATCTTTACGGCTCTCAGAGAACTAAGTATTTTCCATCATCAATGATTGTTGCACTAACAGAAGCGATTGAGGAACGAGGCTTCAAAAAAATAGCAATAACAATTCTTCCTTGTCAGGCTCATGGATTATATAATCTTGAAAGAAAAATTTCTAGCAAGCTTCTTCGGGGTGTCAAAATACTCAAAATTGGAATGTTTTGTTTTGGAACTTATTGGGGTAATCAGTTCTTAGAATGGCTACAGAAAAAGCACAATATTCATCCAAAAGAGATCAAACGAATGAAGCTCGATCGGAGGAACTTTTCGATTGAGACGAATTCTGGCAAACATATCTCCGGGGAACGCAAGAAGATCATGAAGTTTATGCTTCAGAGTTGCGAATATTGTGATGACTTCACCAATGTTTTGTCTGATATTTCCGTGGGAGCTACAGGATCTCCACCCAGCTGGTCAACCTTTATTGTCCGCACTGCAGAAGGGCTTTCTCTTCTCCAAGCAGCAGA
>JAJRWK010000100.1 GCA_024276795.1 archaeon
AAGCGCATGTGTAACAATGAAGCCTTCAATCCCATACATGAAAGGTAACAGAATCCTGTGATCCTCAGCAATTTTGAAGCCAAGAATCGTGTGATCGTAGGCTTCTTGCGCGTCCTCGCCAAGGAAGGAAATCCATCCGGCGTCTCTTGTGACGAGTTGATCTGTCAACTCACCGTGAATATTAATTGGTGAACTGAGAGCACGGTTAGCGACTGCCATGACTATGGGAAGCCTATTGCCGCTTGCAATGAAGAGAATCTCAAACATTAGTGCAATACCTTGACTGCTACTAGCTGTAAACACTCTTGCTCCAGTGCTACTTGCTCCTACTGCAGCAGACATTGCGCTATGCTCGCTTTCTACATGAACGAGTTCGGTGTTTACCAAGCCGTCAGCCCAGAATTCGGAGAACTTCTCCATGATAATTGTTTGAGGAGTAATCGGATATGCTGGTATCACGTCAGGATCAATTTCAAGGAGAGCATAGGCTACTGCTTGGTCTCCTGTAAGAGCCTTGATTTCTTGTCCTTTCTGAGTAACTCCCATGTCATTTCACCTCTTTTACGATACTGATCGCTTCCGTTGGACAGACGTCTGCGCAAAGTGTGCAACCTTTGCAAAAGTCATAGTCAAAAATGGGATGGAAGTTTTCATCCATTCGGATTGCATCGTCGGGACAAACAAAGTAGCATTTCGTGCAACCGGTGCATTTTTCAGCATCAAGAATGGGTTTGAATTCTCGCCAATCCCCGGTCTTATAATGTAGGCTTGTTGCTGGAGCGGGAATCACACCACCAATGGGTAGCTTTGAAGCCCCCCATTGTTCTTTGAGGAATTCATCCATGTTGATCTTTTGACCACTCATTCTAATTGCACCACCTTTTCATGTGCTTCCTTGATGGCCGCGATATTCTTTTCTAGAACCTCTCCAGAGAAATATGAGCCGAGTGCTTTTATCAAGGATTCAAGCTTGACCAGACCTGTTATTTTTGCAAGGGCACCAAGCATGACGGTGTTTGCAATTGGTCTGCCCAAATGCTTCTCAGCAATTTCATTCCCATTCACATAGAAGATTTTTTCAGCTGTTTTTGGGAAGAAATCATCCTGATCGGGTTTTGTTGCGGAATTAATAATTATCGTTCCTTTTTCTACTAGCCCGTCATAGACTTCCGGTCTCCTAACTAATGAAGGATCAATTACTACGATCACGTGCGGGTTATAGACTTGAGTCTTTACGGAGAATTTTTCAGGGCTAATGCGTGTGAAAGCTGCAACTGGGGCTCCAGATCTTTCAGGGCCAAAAGTGGGAAATGCATGAACCCATTTATTCTCGAGGATCGCTGCTTCTGCAAGAATTCGAGAAGCAGTAACGACCCCTTGCCCGCCGCGACCGTGAAAGCGCACATCTGTCAGTTTCGTGGCCACTGCTTGCATCATGTTGATCAATGTGCACTTTGAAATGGAATATTTAAGGAAAAACGGAAGAGGTAACGGAAAATTGCACAATTACTGAAAAGTTACTTGCTGAAAATCCCTAAACTGAATTTCACAAACAAATAATAGTTGAGAATAACAATTAGGAGGAGGAAAAAGAAAGGAGTGTGGAGATATTTTCTCAAAACTCTGAATTAGGCTGGAACGAATTTATAGACAATTCTTTCGTTTTCCAAGGTTTGAGGAACGAGCTTCATTGGCCGACCTATCTTAAGATCGTCCATTGATGTAACACCAACGAGATGAGCCATTGTCTTCAAGCCGTTGGGAAATTCACCGATGGCAATGATGTAAGGAGCCATTGTAGAGTGCGATTCCGGAGGAACATGGATAATGGTATAGCTAACCAGTTTTGCGGAGGTGTCGAGATCAATTTTTTCCATTTCATCGTTCAAACAAATACATTCCTCTCTTGGGGGGAAGTATTCTTTTCCACAAGCTTTGCACTTGGTGGCAAAGATTTTCCCCTTCACTAGGGATTCTGCAAATTCTCCAACAAGAGGAACGTAGTCTTCAACAGATACATATCCAAATTTTGTCATTTTGTCTCACCTTCATCTCCCATAGATTATGACGTTCACAAATTGCCCGCTTTGCCCTACGTTGTGTGATAGGCCAATCTCTGCTCCAGGAACTTGTCGTTCTTTCTCGACTTCTCCACGCAATTGTCTGAAGATTTCTGCACCCTGTGACACCCCGGTGGCTCCGAGAGGATGCCCTTTGCTCTTGAGACCACCATCGACATTGACGGCAACTTTTCCACCAATGTATGTTTGTTTATCAAGAGCTAGTTGTCCACCTTGCCCCGGCTCGGCGAATCCCAAGTCTTCATATGCAATGATTTCTGCAATAGTAAAGCAGTCATGGACTTCTGCAAGATCTACGGCATTGGGACCGATTCCGGCCATTTTATAGGCGGTTTGAGCGGCAGTTTTAGCTCCCTTTAGGCTTGTCAAAGTCTCACGTTGAGCGATTTGCATTGTATCTGAACCAGAACCAATACCTTTGATGTAGACAGGAGTATCAGTGTATTTCTTGGCCAAGTCAGCTCTCGTCACAACAACAGCAGCAGCACCATCGCTGATGAGAGAGCAATCGTAGAGGTTTAAGGGGTGCGCAATGGGGTGAGAATTCATTGCTTGTTCAAGAGTAACTTCTTTTTGGAGATGAGCTTTGGGATTTCGTGCACCGTAGTAGTGGTTCTTTACGGCTACGGAGGATAGCATTTCTCTGGTTGTGCCGTATTTCTCCATGTGTGCAGTGGCGAGAAGTGCGTAAAAACCAGGGAATGTACAACCGAATGGGTATTCCCATCGAATATCACCGGCTCTTGCCATCAGCTCCGTGGCCTTACCAGTGGTTACGGCAGTCATTTTTTCCACACCGATCACTAGAACCGTGTCATGAAGTCCACTCTTGACGAGACCATATGCTGTCTTAATGGCTGCGGTACCCGTTGCACAGGCTGATTCTACTCGGATTGTTGGTTTACCAACTAAGCCGATTTCATCGATGCTAACTGCGGCGGGAGCACCTTGACCGTTGAATTCGTCTCCAGCAACACCAATAACAGTGGCGTCAATGTCGTCTTTTGAGATATTTTCAGCTTTCAAGAATAATTCCTTAGTAGCCTCAAACACTAGATTTCTCAATCCAGCCTCTGTTCTTTTTCCGAATTTTGATTGTCCAGCTGCGACAAGCGCAACATCATGATTACTCATTATCTATCACCTAGTACTTAGAACCTTTTAAAGTGGAAGGAAGGGCTAAAACTGAGTTTTAGCTATTCACTCACCTGTGAAGCGTGCTTTTCTCTTTTCAAAAACTGCTGTGATACCTTCCTTCAGATCTTTGCTCTCAGCGAGTTTTGCCACGGCTTCATATTCTTTTGCGTTCCCCTCTTCCAGCGTTACGTCATGGGAGAGGTTTGCAATTCTCTTGGCCTCCTTAAGAGCAAGCGGAGCGTTTCCAGCAATCTGAGCTGCGATAAAGATAGCAGTTGACTGGAGTTCGTCGTAGGGAACGACTTTGTTTACAAGCCCTATTCTTTCTGCGTCCTTTGCAGGGATGTGCGCCCCAGTGAGAATTAACTCCTTTGCTCGACCCAGACCAACGATTCGAGGCAGTCGCGTCGTTCCACCCCACGCGGGAATCAGACCAATAGCTACTTCTGGTGCGCCTAGTTTGGCTTCTTCCTGTGCAATGCGGATGTCACATGCCAATGACAATTCTAGGCCTCCGCCCAAGCATAGTCCGTTAATTGCGGCGATAATTGGTTTAGGGAAGTTTTCAACTCTGCGGAACAATTCTTGCCCGCGTTTTAGGAATTTTTGCACGGTTTCAGGATCGGCAGTGTTCACGAATTTCAAGTCTGCACCAACGGAAAATGCCTTTTGGCCATCAGCAGTGATAATCACTGCTCGCACTTCTTTGTCTTGTTCTGCAACGTCGAGTGCTTTGTCAATTCCCTCGAGCATGTCGAGGTTGAGCGCATTGAGCGCATCTAGTCTGTTTAGGACAATCTTTCCTATGTTTTTTTCAGTAGATAGAAAGTGTCCTTCTTTTTTGAACAATACAATTTCGCTGCTCATTGTTTTATGTCTATGAAATATCAGTTAAGAGTTTTACCACGCAAATTTAGAAACGTTGAATAAACTAAGGAAGGGGAAAAAACAGAATTCTATTTGTTATTGCCACTTCGGTTTTGGAGATTATTTAGAGTATTCGTAGAAGCCTTTCCCAGTTTTGGTTCCGAGATGCCCTTCTTCAACTAGTTTTACTAAAGACTTGGCAGGCTTATAACATGATCCAAGTTTGGATTCTAATGTTCGCATGGAGGCAAGAGCAACGTCAAGACCAACCATGTCCGCAAGTGCGAATGGGCCAACTGGGAAGTTCGCACCCAGAACCATGGCTTTATCAATAGATTCCTTATCAGCGACACCCTCATCATACAGCTTGATCGCTTCGTTGAGAACAGGAACAAGAATGCGATTCACAATGAATCCGGGGGAATCCTTAGCTATGATGGG
>JAJRWK010000101.1 GCA_024276795.1 archaeon
AAACCTCGGAAATGCAGAAGCCAAAAACATTGAAGTTGCTCACCCCCTAGGAGACGCTCTTTCATTCCTTGTGTCCCAAGACATCAAGGCAAGAGTTCTGAAACCCGGAGTTGGCTTTGACACAGGCGTTGTTAATGCAAACCTCAGTCTCCAAGTAGACATAACTGGCACTAGCGGTCTATACGATGGCACATATTTCTATCAAAAACTTATCCAATTACTGGGTTGGTACGTGAACACAACAGATTCATCAGTTCTAGATTGGGACTATTCTAATAACCAACAGACCGTTCTCACAATCAGTCTCTCAACCGGTGGAAGCCTAGTCTTTACTTTGAATTCTGATGGAGGAATGCCCACATTTGTAGTCAATGCAATCAGTAATGCCCTAACCAATGTTTTCTCCGGATACTCACCTTCCGTTCTCGATATTATCAACAGTGGAGACGTCTTTGGTGGAAGAGGGGCAGAAATGTTCTTCTCCACTGTGAATTCCACATACTGGGCGATTCAGGATCAGTACTATGAAGAGAGATCCTTCTTCAACCTCGACGCAGGGAACTTCACCGTTGAGACAACCACTATTGCTGCAGGTACTCCCTATGAGAGAGAAGAAGTTGTTCTACGGGCAAGCGTTGCTTCACTCGCACCTGGAGAAAACGTGTCTCTTAACTGGAAGTTGACAGATGTTCCCGGGAACAATGATCGCTTCGTACTTCCAGAAGTTTCGGCAGATGTCTATTTCCAACCTACCCAGGGTGGTGGTTACAACGCTACATACGTGAAAATTGCTGGAGGTGATTACGGAGCTGATGACCTCTTCCGCTTTGTGTTCTATCATATTGGCTGTTCTGGAAGGTTTGCTACTCTCCCGGAAATCCCGCCTGACATGATGCTATGGATGCCAGCATCTGATATTGAGACACAGCTCAGTGTTGGTGGTGTATTCAGCTATGAAGATGCTAACGGATTTGGCTACTTTGGCCTAACTAACGGTGTCAACTTCCAATATGGTGATGACGAAGCCGTTTTAGTTACCAAACTACAAGCTAACGGTACCATCTTCAATCCAGGTGATGGTGTCAAGTTTACCGCAGAAATCGAGAACACAGGAGATGCAGACGCTAGTGGCGTTACTGTCTACTTCTACCAAGCCCAACTGGATCGTGGATGGAGACTACGCCGTATCACCCTCATGGGTTCAGTGAGCGCTCCGAACATTGCCGCTGGAGGAACTGCAACCGTTGAGTTTGAAACCATTGCAAATTCTTACCTTGGATTCTACCCCGTGTTTGCTGTTGTGGAATTCACTTCAGAAGCAGGCCAGCCTGCTAACGAAATCGTGAACTTTGCAAACACCAGTGACCCGCTCTATTGGGCTGATGGTGGAGAAACAAAGCAGTTCACCATTAGCAATCTCATTGGAGGCTTGCTCCAAGGAACCGGAGGAAGACAACCCGCGTTCCCACAACCCAATATAGTCCAGGAAACCCAAGTCAGTGAAGTCGATCCGGACACCAACCAATTCACCTACACAATTACTGTCAGAAATAATGGTAATGCGGCCAGCAACGTAACCATTGTCCAGTACTATAACCAATCAGAAGTATCCTTCGTGGGAGCAACAGTTTCAGGAGGCAACACGGGATCAGTTGATACCTCAGAAGCTATGCACCGCTATGAGACCTCACAAATCCTTCTCGAACCTGGCGACTCCGTAACCGTAACAATTACCTTCGAACTGCTCGTATCTTATGACATCGTCTTGCCACCCGTGATTGTGCTCTACACCAGCTTGTATGAAAGCGAGCTCGGAGACAGACCAATAACTGGATTGCCCGGGTTCAGAGCAGGCGGTGGTGGAGGCGCTGGATTGCTCGGCCTAAACGCCGAAGCAGCGGCAACCGGTTCTGCAGAGGAACAAGCCACTGGAAAGAGCGACTACACAGCATACAGTAGTAGTACCTCTGTAGGTGCTAACATTGCCACTCAGAACACCGCCGGAGATGTGAGAGGCAGACAGCTCTTCACTGGCTCTAACGAACTCGCATTAGTGGCGATTGTTGGAACCGCTGGTCTAGCATTCCTCAAGAAAAGAAAACGCTAAAACGACCCTTAATTTCGCTAGTTCGACGAATTAGCGACCTCCTTTCCCTTTTTCTTTTTTCTTCACATAAGCCATTCCTTGATGAGAGTAAAGAAAAACTTTGTAGAGATACAAGGTTAGCTCTTTATGCATAATCTGTTATTTTCTTTGTTTTTTCAACCCGAAAACACGAATAATCGTAACTTCCACAGATGTTATTAATCCTTCAATCGTAAACTCTTTTCAAATGAAGGCTAAAATAACCCGGAAAACAATAGAAGGTGTTCGCCAAAACTATGCCGTATTCAATCCTTCATTTCTAAAGCGACTAGATCTCACCCCTGGAGAATTGGTAAGAGCTCCTCCTCATCTCCAAGGATTTTACGTGATGGCGGCGGACACTATTGAAGACGACACGGTAGGAATACATCCTAAGTATTTCGACAAGAACGACTGGACAGAGGGAAGTATCGTTCAGTTTGAAAAATTCAGTGTAGAGAACATAGTTGGACTAATCAGGAATAAAGTTTCTGGAAGAACATGGAACGCTCAAGAAATCCACTCTATTATTCACGCCATCGATAATGAATGGCTAACTCCAAGTCACATGGCAACGTTTGCAACATCATGTGAAATCAATCATCTCACGGATTCTGAAACCGTATTTGTTGCAAGTAGTTTTTTCGAATTCTCCGCTAAACTACACTTAAGACGAGGACCTGTTGTGGACAAACACAGCATAGGAGGTATCCCCGGAAATCGGATCACTCCAATAATGGTTCCCATTATTGCTGCTGCGGGGTTAACAATCCCAAAAGTCTCCACTAGGGCAATTACTTCTCCCGCAGGAACAATAGATTCTGTAGAGCTAATCATGAATGTTGACTTTTCTCCCTCCGAAGCAGCAGAAATAGTGGAAAAAACAGGTGGCTGTATCGTCAACGGTGAAACAGTCGGCTTGGGTCAAACGGCCGACAAGCTAATCAAGGTTCTCAAAGAAGTTAGACTCGATCCAAAAGAGTTAATGATTGCGTCAATTCTTGCCAAGAAATCCGCAGCAGGCTCCAAATATGTTTTGATTGATCTGCCTACGGGAAGAGGGGCTAAATTGCCATCAAAACAAGAAGCACGTTCTCTTGCTCATCTGTTTTCCCGCGTGGGACATGAACTCGGCCTCCATGTTGAAAGTGTTATTAGCCCTGGAGACAAGCCCATCGGAGAAATGATCGGTCCCGCTCTCGAAATGAAAGAAGCCATGATGATATTAGAAGGCAAGCCTTCTTCTCTTTCTTTGAGGAGGAAAGCCGTTTCTCTGAGTGGGATTATTTTCGAGATGGTCGGTCTTGCAGATAGAGGAGAAGGAGCAATCATGGCAGAGAATATTCTAGCATCCGGGAAAGCCTTGCTCAAGCTTCGTGAAATCATCGAAGCTCAAGGCGGTGATCCACACATCTCTTCAGAAGATATTCCCACAGCTGAATATAAGGAGAAAATCTTTGCAAAAAAGGATGATGTTGTTTATACAATTGATTCCAAGGCCTTGAGACTAATTGCTCACACGGCTGGAGCGCCGCAGGACAAAGAAGCAGGCGTAGTATTATTGGTTGATAGGGGCGAAGAGATTCAAAAAGGAGAAGCCCTATTTGAGATTCATGCGAATTCAGCAAGCAAGCTAGAACAAGCAATTTCACTCGCCAGAGAAAAACCACCACTGGTTTTGGAGAAAATGGTTCTTGAACATATCAAAGACGTTGTTCCTTAATATTGCCTCCTCATTTTCGTTGTTCCTAACTTTTCTCATTCGCCTTTTCTTTACAGTTGGTTTTTTCATGCATTCTCAAAATGTCTTGGACAATGTCTCTGGGTTGAACTAGTCATTCGCTTTGGTTCTGGCAATTGAACTTGCTTTTGTCAAGAAGTTAAACATAAGGATTTTAGTTACGTGGAAAAACATTATCACGTGCCCATTGCCATCGAAACAATTGACTTGTCAAAAATTTATGAAGGAGGAGTTTATGCGCTTCAAAACGTCAATCTCTCGATTCCTCTCGGGGGGGTATACGGCTTAATTGGGGCAAATGGTGCTGGTAAAACCACCATGATTAGAATTCTCACCGGGATTCTCAAGCCAACAAGGGGGAAAGCATCGGTATTTGGATTTGATGTTGTTGAAGAACCCCTTGAGCTCAGAAAACGAATAGGAGTGCTACCACAAGAGTCTGGGTTATATGAAGATCTGACTATTCGGGAGAATCTAGAATTCATTGCTAAACTGCGTGGAATGACTCGGTCTGAAGCAATAGAAGAGGCCGTTAGAGTTGCTACTCTTGTAGGCCTTGAAACAAAACTAGAAACACAAGTAGCTACTCTCTCTGGTGGAATGAAGCGAAGAGTAATGATGGCAAGGGCCCTCATTGGCGATCCAGACATTCTGTTCCTCGATGAACCGACCACTGGGATTGATGTGCTAATTGCAAGAAGAATTCGGCAAATGATACGAAACCTTGCTGGTAAGAGAACTATAATTCTTGCTACCCATAATATGTTTGAAGCGGAGCAACTTTGTAATAAGGTCGCTCTCATCAAGAGAGGTCGGCTCATGCACTACGAGACCCCCCAAAATCTCATGAAACAGTACGCCAAGCAAGATGAAACCTTCGAAGATGTTGTGTCTGAATTACTTAGACTAGAGGAGGAGATTGAAGAATGAAAGAATCTGTCCGTTCTGCTCTGGTAATTACCGAAAAAGAAATCATCCACATGACTCGAAGCAAGCGTCAAATGGCTCTGCTGCTTGGCGTTCCTCTCATGTTTCTCATTTTTGGGATCGTGGGAGTAACGATTGCGGAAGTCTCAACTTCACAACAGCAAAACCAAGTAATACCTGTGTGGTATCTTAATAAATCACCTTCCCAAGAAACCGCTCTGATAATCAATGAATGGGATCAAATAGACAGGATCCAGCTCATTGACCGCTCGAACTCTACTCTCGATTCTCTACTTAACGATACAGAAATGAGACTGGTTGCCTATATCCCCTCAAATTTCACACCTTTGTTCCTCCTCAATCAAACTGCCAAGATCTATATCTACTATTACCAAGACGACTTCGAGGCAGAACAAGTTGCAAGCCAACTCGCCGTCACGGTTAGCACTCTCAACCTAGAAATCGTGATTAGAGAAAATCCCAACCTCAACCTTATTCGTATTCTACCTATCATTGAACCTGTGAAAACCAAGAAAGAAGGTCTTTCACCAGCGCTAGCATCGATTATTTCGATCCTTCCTCTTTATCTCGTGCTTGTTCTGGTAATACCACCTCTTTCGTTAATTCTAATCTCGGTAACTATTGAAAGAGAACAAAGAACTCTTGAAAGCCTACTTGTACAACCAATTGAGCGAACCAGCCTATTCTTGGGAAAAATCCTCTATGGCTGGTTTGTTATTGCTGTGTACCTCGGTGCTAATTTTGTAGCCGTTTTGCTTACTGGCATTTATGCCTCAGTGATCTTGTCGCCATCGTCAGAATCTGATTTTGCTCGAATGTTGGACACTGTGATTAGTCAGTTGAAAGGGCCTTTGCTGGCTGAGTTCCTTGTAGGAATTTTGGTCTTCTTAGTGATTTCCGCTCTAATGTTGAATCTGGCAGTATTTCTCTCACTCCTAGCAAAGGACGAGCGAGAAGCTAACTTGATCTTTGGTCTAACAACAGTATTCCCCGTAATGCTAACCATTCCAATTGTCGCAGTAGGAACCAGTGAAACCATACCCGCGTTTGTCTATGGAGTCATGGCTTTCTTTCCCATGCTTGGAATAGTTCTAGGCTTTCAGTTCATGCTTCTCTATGGACACATTCATTGGGTAACGATCCTGGGACTATTCACCCACATCTACTATGTGCTAGCTATTCTGACATCCACTGCATCTCTATCAGAAGACGAAAGCTTCTTGGAAATCAAATGGACAAAGGCATTCCGCTATTTGCTCAGAAGCTTACTTCTTTGGAAGTAAAGTCAGTTTTGTTCCATAATCCTTTCCAAAGCCCTCTTAAACCTCAAAGAACTATTCTTTGTGTGGATCAGTCTCCGCGTCAGTACACTTATCCTGCCGCAATCTACGGTGCAATTGCCAGAATTTTGAACACAAGTGTTGGATTTAAGCTGATGGAGATCGATTCTCCTTTTTTATTTCTAAGAATCCCAGTTGTTTCCGGTCACAATGATGGGCTAATATCAAGACTTCTAGAAAAACTCGCAGAAGCTATCAATATAATGAATGAGAAGTACGGCTTACATGCACGAACAAGCATTCTACCAGAGATCAAACTTGATTTTCAAAACACTAACACTCACTTTCTATTTACCCTAACAGGATTTGAACTTATTCCTCCTTCGAAAATCCTCGGGCTAAGCGATATGATCATGTGGCATGTCATCACGTATATAACCGGCTCTAGGCCAAAGGAAACAGAAAAAGGAATCAATATGATGGAATCTTGGAAAACAAAGAAAAAATCCTTCTCAACATTCATCAACTCATTGGCAAGAGAACGGGGAACACTGGAAAAAGGAGCAAAATGCGCAATTTGCGGCGAAAATGCCATCAAAGAACAAGTTTGGTGGTACTCTGATCTTCAAGGAAAATACAAGATCCGTACCCCCGTTTGCATTAAACATGTCAATCGACTGATCTAATGAGAATATTATCGGTTTTTCGCTCTTATTAACG
Organism: archaeon; assembly: GCA_024276795.1. GTDB lineage: Archaea > Asgardarchaeota > Heimdallarchaeia > Heimdallarchaeales > JAJRWK01 > JAJRWK01. The sequence continues at coordinate 6,815 of JAJRWK010000101.1, forward strand.
CTTCAATAGCTGGTAGTGTTTTTCCTTTAATAAACTCAATCAAAGCTCCTCCTCCACTACTGACAAAAGAGAACTTGTCGGTTAAATTCAATAATACTAGAGCTGCCAAAGTGTGTCCCCCTCCAGCAACGGAAAACGTATCTGACTCCGCAATTCCAGTAAAGACCTTTTGAGTGCCTAGCTGGAACTCCTCATTTTCATAAACACCCATGGGCCCATTAATGAACGTCGTCTTAGCTTTGTTGATCACTTCGACGAATGCTTCTGATGTTTTGGAACCAATATCCTTTATTTGGTATTTATTTATTCGAGGATCATCGATTGGAACTTCGACCCTTTTCCCTTCAATGTCTATTGCGACATCTATGATGTTTACCCATGCTTGTGATTTTTCGAGTAGTGTTGCAGTGCTTTTAATGAGGTGTTCTACTTTGAATTTTTCAAGAACTCCCATGTTGATTTCACCAATACTCACCCCTTGTGCAGCGATGACTACTGTAGTTAGAAGCCCTCCTGGCATGATGTAGTCAACTTTGTCTCTTTCAATGAAGAACCTTGCAACATCTAAAGAATCATCTATCTTTGTCCCTCCTAATAACAATGCCAAGGGTCTGTCTCCATTCTGAACACGAGTGAGAGCTCGAACTTCACGTTCCATAATTAGTCCTGCCACACTAGGCATGACTTGTGGAAATCCAACCAGTGATGTCTGTGCTCGGTGTGCAGCTGCAAATGCATCATTGACGTAAAGCTCTGTAAGCCTTGACAATTCTTGGACAAGCTCTGTTTTCGCAAGTTCTTCAGGAGTCTTCTTCAACAACTCATCTGGATGTTTACGGATATTGTCCAAAACAAGGATTTCACCGTCCTTTAACTTCTGAATGGATGATTTTGCCTTTTCACCCGTGATATCATTGACAAAAGAAACGTTGCTAGACACGTATTTTCTCAAAGCTTCTGCATGCATTGACAAATCTGTGAAATCTTCTGAACCTGGTCGACCCTGATGAGCGATAACCACTATTCTTGCTCCTCGCTCTGACATGTAACGTAAGGTTTCACTATGCATTCTGATGCGTGAATCATCTGCAATTTTCCCATCAACAATGGGTGAGTTAAAATCAACCCTTACCAAGCATTTTTTTCCTGTTATGTCTACTTCATTTAAGGTGTGAAACGGAAGCGTCATCACCAAGTATGCTGTTTGAAATTTTAAAATGTATTCTGTTAATATCTGGATTTTTAGAAAACATGGTTTATGATTGCTACCACGGGCTCCGTACTTTCTTCCACCAAACCCATGTTTTAACCCATGAAATCAGGGTAAGGATATAACCGACTACGATTATTACGCTTTGGAGGATTAGATTTATCGTGTCCGTATAGGAATCTTGAAGCAGGTTTTTGGCCATTGTGGAAATATCAATTGCTGCTTGCACTGGAAAAGCAATTACACCAAAAACCAACATAGTAGGAGTCAACTGGTAGATCAGATATTCTGCAATTGATTGTGACGAATAATCTGGCCCTGCTACGTTTGGGAAAATGCTCGCAATTGCAATATAAACGACAATGCCTATCGCTGTTACTGCAAGCCAAAAAAGATTTGCGAGAAAATAGGTAATAATGAAAGGATATGATCGTTGTATTGGAGATGGGGGCCTCATCACTCGCTCTTTTGCAAATTCGTAAAGTTCTCGAATTCGTTCTCGTTCACTAGGGAATTCATTGACACAGTCTGGCCTTGAGCATAACGCCCTTCCATAACCAAGTATGGAAGCTGTCGATGTACTTGTGAATTCTCCGCAAGCTTCACAAATTCTGACATGTAAATCACACGCTTTCCCTCGTTCTACATCATGTTTACCGGGAAATGTGTTGCAAGCGATACAACGTTGTTCTTTCGACATCTAAGGATGAAACACCGTTTTAGCATAAAAGTGTTTGACTCAAAATGGCTTTTTTTTCAAACCGAACTAGGAGAAAGGTTTTTGGTTTGGATGCGCCTAAAGTGTTTTCAGTAGGAGATTATTATGCCGCTCGAAATAGGATTCCATCAAAAGACAGGTGAGCCAATCACTCTTCCTCGAAGCGCGTTGAAAAGACACATAGTTGCGCTCGGCTCCTCCGGAAGTGGAAAAACAGTTATGGGGAAAGCAATCATTGAAGAATGTGTTCGTGAAGAAATTCCGGTAATTGTAATAGATATTCAAGGAGATCTGGCAAGTCTAGCGCTCCTCGGAGACAAAAGCTCAGTTACTGAGAAGGGGACGCCTGGAAGAATTTACGAAGACTACAAGAATAAGGCCGCAGTCGCTATCTTTACGCCAGCATCACGAAAAGGGATACCCATAAGCATTAACCCCCTTAAAGCTCCGCCAGAGGGCATTGATGAAGAAGATAAGATCCTCTCAATCGACGCAACAGCATCCGCGGTTTTACCATTTCTTGGATATGACGAAGACACAGATGCGGGAAGTTTGGTGAAGGACTATTTGTTCGTACTCCTTCAGAGGATCTGGGATAAGGGACAAACAATAAATGGTTTTGGAGACCTTGCACAAGCTATTACTAACGATACGGACTATCTGCAACCCGGAGAGGAAAGCCTCCTCACAGAAAAAGAAAAGGAAAAGCTCGCACGAAAAGTTCGAGGACTAACAGTTGGTGCCGACGCCTTGCTCTTCAACCTTGGCATCTCATTAGATGTTGAAAACTTAATAAGCTGGGCGCCGAAAGGAAAAGTCCCCGTAAACATCCTCTATCTCAACACCCTACATAGAGATAGAGACAAGCAATCCTTCATTGCAGTCATCGCTCAAGAAACCTATCGCTGGATGCTAAAGAATCCCTCACGAAAAGTACAACTCATCTTTTTCATCGATGAACTTGCAGGACTGGTACCGCCACATCCGTACAATCCACCAACAAAGAAGTATATTCAGCTCCTCATGAAGCAAGCCCGAAAATACGGAGTATCCATGATGTTGGCAACCCAGAACATCTCTGATGTAGATTATAAGTCGCTTTCTCAAGTTGCTACTTGGTTCCTGGGGAGAATGATGACTCAACAAGACCTCGCAAAGGTAAGACAAATCATTGAATCTATTAGTCCCACGGAAGCAGACACCATCATCGCCCAGCTTCCCAAACTCACGGTCGGCAAGTTCATGTTGCTCTCTCCAGACAATTACGATGAAGTCCAGCCCGTACGAGTGAGATGGCTAGTAACGGATCACCGAACATTGGATGACACCCAGGTCAAAGAAATTATGGATCAATCCGGCTATAGATCACTGTTCATGAAAATGGAAGAAACCGCTGAGCAAGAGCTTGAAGCTAAGGGAATGATTGAATCTTCCGCAATTATTGAGGAGGAAGAATCTGAAGAAGGCAAACCCCCGGAAGAAACCAAGAAAATCGAAAAAGGGAACCTTAGCCAGATCATTAATCAACTCCAAGCTAAGCCAGAAGTTCTCAGCGCAGAGGAAATTGCGGAGCTTAGTGGGGTCTCTAAAAGCCAAGCCAACAAAGAATTAAAGGCGCTTGTGGATTCTGGAAAACTTGCAAAAGCGAAATATAAAGGAAAAACTGTCTTCTACAACCCGGAAACCGGGATCGATCCTGAGAAATTCATCGTAGGGGCCGTTTATCGTTTCCCCTTAAGATTTCCAATTGCCAAAGCAAAGAAGAGAATCAAAGATGGGATGATGAAAACACTAGGAGTCGTCCAAGAAAGAGTTGTCGGCCAGCCACGGCTCTACTATGTGCCTTTCTGGAGAGTCCCGGTATTCCGAAACGTGAAAAAAGGTGGATTGCTAGGCTTTCTTGGGGGAAAGGAAGTGAAAGAACGATTTTACGTCTATGTCAACGCTTTGACTGGAGAAATCTTTGTTCCCGATGCGGGGCAACTCAAATCAATCAACATGCTTGATGAGATTGACTTGCGCAAGCTGGACCTTCCGGAAAAAGGAGCAATTAGATTCGAAAAGCTCATCCCTGGGACCTTACGAGGACAAGACCTTCTACCAAAGATGGCACGTGAAGATGCTACAGAACAAGTAAGAATGATCATTGGAGCGGATCTCGCGGAAGACGAAAATCCTGCCCTTGTTTACATGCCACTTTGGGAATTTCTCGTAGAAGACAAGCAAATTCCAGACAATAAGCGATATCTCTGGCTCGATGGTTATTTGGGAACGATATACAACGAAGACATTACCGCTCAAGCCCGTCTAGTTGCCACTGACTAGTCTTTATTAATACAAGTCCTAGGTTCCTTCCTCTCCTCTTTCTCCACACACACGGGAAATCCAGAATTTCCCAGTGAGTTATTCTTGCTCCCATAAACCATTTATTTCAGAAGAATGATTAGCTGTGTAGGAATAGGTGTCATTATGAGTAAAGAAGAAAAAGCATCTAAGTCAAAAACTGATACCTCCGTAAAAAAAGAAGCAAAGGCTAGTCAGCCAACGGAGAAAAAAGAGCCAGTGTTTGACCTAAGTGATGGTTTTAGCAAAGAAGACTTGCGTGCAATCATGTTAAGCCTTTGGCGATTCATTAAGTATTTCATTAAACTAATCCTTTACCCTGTTATCTCACTCGCAAACTGGATCAAGAAATC
>JAJRWK010000102.1 GCA_024276795.1 archaeon
CAAGCAGGCCTTCAAGCACTTGCCACACATCTTCTTCAGTTGCAAATGGGATTTCACCATCAATTCCTGTGAATTCAGATAAATGTCGCCGGGTTCTGTGTTTTTCGGCTCTGAAGTAGGGAGTGATTTCGAAGAATTTAGTACCCGTATTTCCGGCAATAAATTGTTTGTGTAATTGCGGGCTCATGCTTAGATACGCTTTTTTGTCGAACCACTGAATGTCGAATACTTCTGCCCCCCCTTCGCTCGCCTGACCTAGAATTTTGGGGCTGGTCCAATATGTGAAACCTTGTTTTTCCATGTATTCGCAAGTTGCAAAGAGTACAGTGCTTCGAATCTTGAACAGGGCAAGTTTCTGCGGGTGTCTTAAATCTAGAATTCTCCAGTCATATCTTGTGTCTTTTAGGGTTTTAACATTTGGTTCGAAGGGATCAAAGGGTAGGGGGGTATGAGCATTGTTGAGGACTGTTACTTCTAGGGGTAGAATCTCGACTCCGTTTGGTGCTTCTTCATAAGCCCTAACTGTCCCTCTAACGCTGACGACGCTTTCTCGAGAGATGGTTTTGAAGACTTGGAAAGGCTCTGGATGTTTCTTCTTGACTATCGTTACTTGCCTAGTGCCAGTTTCGTCTCTGAGTACCACGAACAAGAGACTACCGAGTGGACGAACATTCTGAACCCATCCGTTAATCACGATTTCTTTGCCGTCAAGTTCAGGGATTACTTGCGAGCAAGTGTGAGTTCTCTGCCAAGGTTCTCGTTCAATCATACTTACTCGTATTTTTAATGCTCTTGATTTTAATTTGCTGGTGGGAATACGATCTTCTCTCGTTGTTACAATTAGCTTTGACTGAGACAGATTTAGCCTTACCTACACTCAAGTATTGATTTTTTATGGTTTACAAGATAGAGATCTTTAAAATATATCACGTCGGACACATCTTGTGTCAGAACAACACGGTCCAATTAATCAAGAGCATGAGAAGCAGACAATCCAAGTAAGTCGGCTCAAGACAGCTTGTGGATCTCCATTGACAAACAAAACAGTCTCCACTATTTTTGAAGGAAGGAAAATCTATTTTTGTGAAAAGGAATGCTTAGACGAGTTCAATCTGGATCCGAAAGCGTTCTTAAAGTCAGAGCATTTTCTCATTAGATGGGAAGATTTGGAAAAAGTGGCTTAGAAGCTGTCCTACTATATTAACTCGAAGGCAGAAGGGCCTTTCCTTTTTTCTAAGTCTGATCGTATATCAGATGGGATGGGGATCGTCGTTTGAAGAACATAGTCAAATCCAATTTGAGAAGAAGTAGCGATAGAGACTATTTCGTTGTTTTGATTCGTGATGATATAAGAGAATTCCCAGCTCTTATTTCCTATTTTGGAATTCCAGAGATAAACGGTGAGTGAGTCGCTCAGTTTTGCTTGCTTTAGAAAGCGAATGGAGACCCCACCCAGAATCCAATCCCAATGATTTAGGGACTCTCTACTTCCTTTGACATGAACATGCCATTCAGTTCTGGCAAACTCCAAGAATTTGATGAAAGCTGCATTGTTCACGTGCCCTAGGCTGTCTGTATCTGCCAGCCTCATCTGGATACTGGTTTTAAAAGGGTTAAAAGATAGTACTTGTCCAAATACTTGTTCAGCTTCCATGTCAAGACTTGAATTAGTATCTAAAATAAGCGTTGAGATCTTGATTAAGGGATAGCAAGAGAATAACAATAAGGGGTCAGATCTTCTGGGAGTGCTAACTGAGAAGACGTTCCAAAGCGATTTCTGCAGACTCGGCGATATCAGAGTTTGGATGAGCGAGAAGCTGTCTGAGGGGTTCTTCTGCTCTTCTGTCCCCGAGTGTGCCTAATGCCAGGGCTGCTTCATGGATTACGAATATATTGGGATCTGTTTGCATGGAGCGGATTAGTTCAGGAACGATGCGAGATGCTGCGGTTTCTCCCAAAGCAAAAGCGCACTCATGTCTAACAATTGGACTAGGATCATTAAATAGGGCCCAAACAAGAGCATCTATACTTTCGTCGGAACCATCATTCATTAGCCTAAAAGCCGCTTGGATTCTAGCTTCTTTGGATAGTGAATGATCCTTTAATGTACTGATTGCTGATGACATTAGGAGTCAGTTTAAGTGTGGAAGAAAAAATATTATGATCTTTTCAAGATCAAACATGACATAGTAAGACAAATTAGAGAAAGTTGCTGATGGATTGTTGCTACCACAATGTTTGTGGTCAGGTCTCAGATAGGAGGTGAGCAATGCTTGAGTGATTTCAAGTCCAACAGAGGAATGTCTCGACTTTTGCTGTTGACAATTTCAATTGTCTTGATATTGATCCTGCCGAGCACAAGTACTCCAAACGAATCGAAAGTACACCATATGACTATGGGAATTAGTTCGGTTGACGTTGCAAATCTTACGATCGAAACTGACGGCGATAGTCATAATAATATTATCCAAATCGATGTTACAGTTACAGTTCAGCAGAACTTAACAATCCTCTTACAAAACGTATATCTAAATCACACGGAGTACAACTGGTTCTTCAGAGCTGCAAGTAAGAATCTCGCCGGGTCCCAATATTGGCAAACGTCTGACCTGTTTACTAACTTGCCAGAAAGTTCACGAACGATAACCTCCGCAAAGACATTTTACAGCCTTGACGTTGCGTATTCTGGTAGCTCTCCTGATAACACTTTTGCGCATACTTCATTGAATCTTGGCGGAAAAACCAATTATACTTGGGAACTATTCGTTGTTTGGAGTCTTGCAAATGATACAACTAAGACTTATAGGGATTCCTTCTTGTTTCTCACAACACCTTTAGGAAATGTTACCTATATCACTAGAACCACAACTATGAGTGAGACAGAGAGTTCGATGACATCATCAGTGGTTGAAAGTTCTTCCATGTCTTCTTCAGATTCCATGTCAGCCTCTTCTTCAATGTCATCTTCGATGAGTTCAGAATCAATATCCAATACTCTAATCAACAGTTCAAAAAGCCATTTGTCTTCAACTGAAAACTCGGATACAGAGCTAAGCATCAGCACATTATCAACTCCTCTAAGTTCTGATCCAGAATCGCCAACCTTACCGGGTTTTACGTTCGCAACAAGCATTGTGTCCTTGAGTTTAGGCTTGATCGTTTTCACCGTTGTAAGAAGAAAAAACTAAGGTAACCGGGTTAGACTTTCAATATATTAACGCCTTTTTTCCATTGATTGTTAGCTTTTCCCTTATTCTTTCTGAGTAAAAGTTATGAATTCTCTTTCTAACTTGTGCACATGGACTTTAAACTTGAAGAAGAACACATAATACTTCAAAAGGAAGTTAGGAAGTTTGCTCAAAACGAAATTGTCCCGATCGCTAGAGAATTTGACGAAAGTGGCAATTTCCCTAAAGAAACGATCAAGAAAATGGGTGAAATGGGCCTAATGGGTATTGAAGTGCCTCCTGAATACGGAGGCGCTGGAATGGACACGCTGGCTTATGTTATCGTAATGGAGGAAATTGCAGCCGCAGACGCATCTCACAGCACGATTGTTTCGGTGAATAATTCTCTCTACAACTACGCAATAATGAGATACGGCACGGAGGAACAAAAGAAGAAATTCGTAACCCCCGTCGCAACTGGAGAAGTAAGCGGTGCTTATGCATTGACAGAGCCCCAATCGGGTTCTGATGCAGGAAACATGAAGACCCGCGCGGTTCTTTCTGAAGATGGTGAATACTACATCCTCAATGGTCGGAAATCATGGATTACTAGTGGTCCTGTTGCCAAATATTTTGTTGTCTTTGCCATGACCCAGCCAGAACTTAAGCACAGAGGAGTTACGGCATTCATAGTGGACGGAGATTCTGAAGGGTTCATTCGTGGTAAGAAAGAACCAAAACTAGGAATTCGAGCTTCAGCAACCTGTGAAATCGCGTTCGAAGATGTAAAGGTTCCTGTTGAGAATAGGCTTGGGGAAGAAGGCCAAGGATTCAAGATTGCGATGTCTGTTCTTGACGCTGGCCGAATTGGTATTGCTGCACAATCCGTTGGGATTGCTAGAGCCGCTTATGAAGCCAGTGTTCAGTATGCAAAGGAACGCCATGCCTTTGGACAACCTATTGGCAAATTCCAAATGATCCAGCAGAAGATTGCCGACATGAAGACAAGAATTGAAGCCGCAAGATTGCTCACATATCAAGCTGCTTGGAAGAAGGAGCAATTAAAAGGCACTAATCAGCGCTACACATTGGAGGCTTCAATGGCCAAGTTGTTCGCTTCGGAAACCGCAATGTTCGTCACACATCAAGCAGTTCAGATTCATGGAGGTATGGGCTACAGCAAGGAACTGCCTATCGAAAGATACTTCAGAGACGCGAAAATCACTGAAATTTACGAGGGTACGAGTGAGATCCAGAGAATGGTGATTTCCAGACTAGAGACGGGACTAAAATAAGAGCAAAAACAACGAGGACAAGGCAGATACCCATCACTCCTTTGCTCAAGTTTCTTAAAATTTTACAGGAGAAGATGTGAAGAGGAGGTTGCAGTTTACTTTTCTATTTTTTCTTGAATATTTTTCATTGCAATTATTCTGCCATGTGTTTCTTCACGAATTCCCACGAGTGGTCTATGTCTTGTCGGAGGGCTTCGAGAAATTCGGGTTTTATCTTCTTGAAACGGCCTTGCAAAGCTAGCCAATCTTCCAAGGATTTTCTTTTCTCAGGGTCTAGGAATCGTCGGCCTTGTCTGCTTAGAGTGATCTTTCCATCAACCGCTTCGTACAATGGCCAGTATCCAGTTTCAACCGCCAGTTTTCCGACTTTAGCAGTATACCGAGGATCAACATTCCACCCAGCGGGGCAAGGTGCATAGATTTCAATGAATCTGAAGTGTCCTCTAAATTCTTCATAGGCGCGTTTCATCTTGTCGTAAAGATCGAGGGGGTAAGCGGTGTTTGCTGTTGCCACGTATTTTACACCGTGGGTGATCATAAGGCGGGAAACAGACTTACTAGGGCGTTTTTCTCCAGAAGAGGTTGTTGTTACTGCTCCCGGCGGGGTGGCACCGCTTTTCTGGTCTCCAGTATTTTGGTATGCTTCATTATTGTACATGACGTAAATGATGTCTTCGTCTCTCTCAGCTGCTCCACTCAATGTTGCGAGTCCAATATCGGCGGTTCCTCCATCTCCGGCCCAAACCACAACTTGAACACTTGGATCCTTCTTTTTATATACCCGAGCAAACCCGGAAGCTACTGCTGGGGATGCGGCGAATGCGCTGTTAAAAACAGGAGCATTGATCCCGTAGCCTTCTCCGAATCCTTGAATAACGCTTGTACAACATGCGGGGACTACTAAGAGTGCATGTTGGTCAAGAGCAGCAAGCGCGTGTCTAAGAGCAAGGTTTAAACCGCAACCGGCACAAGCAAGATTGCCTTTCATATTGCCAACATAAGTGGCTTCGATCTCGATGAGTTCTTTTAATTTTACCATTTTAATGCCTCCTATTCATGCTTTCTTTGTCAAGTTTTTTACGCGCTCGATAATGTCCCCGTATGCTATGTCTTGTCCGCCGATTCCCATCACCGTTCCGATGAGCTTCGTGTCGACATCGTAGTCTCTCAGGGCACTATTGGTTTCGATGTAAATTTGGCCGGCGTTTCCAAAGCTGATGGCCCGATCGATGACTATGGCGATGTCATATTTGCTGATCTGTTTCGCAAGTTCTTCGCCGGGGAAGGGCCTAAACGATCTGATGCGTGTAACAGACGTACTCATTCCTTCTTTGGTCAATTGCTCTGCAGCAACCTCGGCTTCTTCAGCCAATGTAGACATAGTTACTATGCCAATTTCAGCATCTTCTGGACCAACGACCTCGATTAGCCCTCCCCAGTCTCTACCGAATTTCTTTGCAAATTCAATATTCACATCCTGGATTACTTTCTTCGCCCTTTCCATTGATTTCATGAGATCTTCTCTCATGGCGATGTATTCATCAGGTTTCGAGATCGCACCAAAAGACATGGGTTCAGATGGGTGTAAACGGAATAATGGGTTGAAGGGCGGGACAAATTCCTCAACTTCCTCCTGCGTTAGGAATTCAACTGGGCTAGCGGTGTGGCTTAAAACAAACCCGTCGAGAGCGACCATGAATGGGAAATACACATTATGATCCTCGGCTATTTTGTAAGCTTGAATGACGGTGTCGTAGGCTTCTTGATTGTTCTTGACATAGAACTGCCCCCATCCAGCGTCTCTCATTGCCATTGTATCTTGGTGATCCACCCAAATACTCCATCCAGGAGCAAGAGCTCTATTTACGACCGCCGCTACCATTGGTAGCCGGCCATAGCCTGCCCAAAAGATGTTTTCCGCCATGTATAGTAAACCTTGAGAAGCAGTTGCAGTAAACGCTCTGCCTCCTGCAGCGACTGCACCAATGCACGTTGCCATTGCAGAGTGCTCGCTTTCAACTTTTACAAATTCAGAATCTAGCTCACCAGCGTCTACAGCTTGAGCAAGCATTTCAGCTATGTGGGTTGAAGGAGTGATGGGATAAACAGCAATAACATCAGGGCGAATTTGTTTCACTGCTGCCGAAACCGCTTCATTTCCAGTCAAGAGATCAATTTGTCTTTGTGTTGTTGCCATATTCATTCCTCCACTAGATCTCCTCATGTGTTTCTGGGACTTCTAAAATGGCATCATGAGGGCACACTTCCATACATATCATGCAGCCCTTGCAGTAAGTGTAGTCAATCACAGGATACTGCTCTTCGTCAAAAGAAAAGCATGAATCGGGGCAATTAAGCCAGCAAAGATTACACTTAGTGCATTTGTCGTATTCAATAACAGGTTTGATGGTTCTCCAGTCAGCAGTTTTGCCTGCTGCTCCATGTATTGGCCTAAGCAACGGGTGTACTTTCCTCGATTCTGTCAAATTTTTTCACCTCGGTTTCTTCAAATGCCTTCTTAATAGCCTCGATGTTGATCTTGATCATTTCCTCGTTTCTCACCAGCTTTGGTACTGCCTTGATGAGAGATTCTTGTTGGAGTAAACCACTTGCTTTTGCAAATGCCGCCATCATGGGGACGCTCGGGATGGGGATGCCACTTCTCACGAGTCCTACTTTTCTCGCTAGAGCAGCTGCATCCAAATAAGCAACGATAGATGGGTTATATTTCGCCATGATGTTGGGGGTTGAGGGATAGTTTACCGCAACAATGCTGTTGTCTTTTAGCGGTTGTGGCGGTATCAGTTTTGGTAGGGCTCCGATTTCTAGAATAATCATGTGGTCTGGCTTTCGGATTTGTGAATGCATTCTTAATGGCTCGTCGCTAATGCGAAAAGATGAGATTACCGGCGCGCCTCTTCTCTCGGCTCCATATTTTGGAATGGCCGATCCGTGTTTTCCTTCCATTAGGGCAGCATAAGCCATCATTTTGGCCATGCTGACGACGCCTTGGCCTCCTCGACCAATAATGGCTATTTCGTGAAGCATTGCGTATCACTCTCTCGTGCTCAGTATTTGATTGCTACTCTTTACCTTTACCATCTCCCGTGTAGATTTTTCAAGGAGAACGGGAGAATCAATGGGATATTTTACGAATTTAGTTCGGCTCAACGAACTGATGAGTATGAAGTATTTTGAATGCCCAGCAATTCTGGTGGACGCAGATATTTTTCAGCATTGAATGATCACCGCCGAACTACTATCTTTAGTAGAAAAAACCATGTAAAAAAGCGTTTCCCGGAGTTCTAAATAACGCGAAGACATTATTCAAAAGAAGATTCGTATCGCATCCGAGAAAGGGGCTAGTGCGCGTGTTATAGTGTCTTAGAGGGATCAAAAAGCGTTCACAATACAGAAAACTTGTAAATATCCCATTCATAGTTTTCAATAATGCAAGCGATCGAAGAGCCAGAAGTCTATAAATGCAAACACCACATACGGGTAATCACAGCAACGGCCTTGTTCGATGGACACGATGCTTCAATCAATATTATTCGTCGCATTCTTAAGGATTCTGGCGCTGAAGTTGTACATCTCGGCCACAATCGTGCGGCCATGGACGTTGTCAAGGCAGCAATTCAGGAAGATGCGCAAGCTGTCGCAGTTTCAAGTTATCAAGGCGGGCACATGGAATATTTCAAATATGTCCGTGATCTACTTGCTCAAGCCGGTGCCTCTTATGTTCGGATCTTTGGAGGCGGTGGCGGAGTCATTATCCCACCAGAAATCGAAGAACTGGAAAATTACGGGATTACAAAAATCTTTTCTCCAGATGACGGGCGAGTCATGGGAATGCAAGGAATGATAAACTACATTTTAGAGCACAGCGATTTTCCCACCCTGGATCATCACAAAGAAGAGTTGTCTGAAGAAGTGTTTCAAGATCAGTGGGCGTTTTGGAGACTAACGGCTGGTCTCATCACTGAAGTGGAAAACAATGTTGATCAAGGAATTATAACTGAAAGGGTTAAGCAAGTTTTGGAAAACTCACATGGCAATGCACCGATTATTGGCATCACAGGAACAGGAGGAGCAGGGAAATCATCTCTAGTGGATGAATTGGTAAGAAGATTTGTCATGGATTTTCCTGACAAAAAAGTTGCAATAATCTCTATAGATCCATCAAAGAGAAAGAGTGGGGGAGCCTTGCTGGGAGACAGAATAAGGATGAATGCTTTGTCTCAGTCTGACAATATCTATATGCGATCGCTTGCAACAAGAGCCAGCAATCGTTCAATGAGCGAAGCTGCTAGACTGGCCACCCAAATATGTAGAGCTTTAGGTTATGATCTGGTGATTCTGGAAACAGCAGGTATCGGCCAATCTGACACCGAAATCATCGACTTGGTCGATCTCTCCATTTATGTTATGACTGCAGACTATGGTTCTGCGACCCAACTTGAGAAAATTAACATGATCGATTTTGCGGACATTATTGCGATTAACAAATTTGAAAGGAAGGGATCCCAAGATGCATTAAGAGACGTCAGAAAGCAGTATCGGCGATCTAGAAAACTGTTTGACACCGAGGCAGTTCCAGATGATGCATTGCCTATTTTTGGAACACAGGCTAGCCAGTTCAACAACCCCGGTGTTAACGCTCTATATTTCCATCTTGTTGGCAAACTAAACGAGATGCACCCGGGTAAGTACCAGACTCACTTAACAACTTTCGGAATGCCTTTGAAAGCGGGTCTGAGAAACTTTATCATTCCACCTGAAAGAACTCGGTACTTAGCAGAAATCGCTGACACAATTAGAGAGTATAAAAGGAAGGCCATTGAACAGAGTAGCATTGCCCGAAAATTATGGCAACTGATGGAAACAAAGAAAGCACTCATCGAGGCACACACTATACCAATAGACCTAAGGAACCCGTTACAACCTCCAAGAATTGAAAAACTTGATGATGAATTCTTAAAAATCCTTGACGCCCAGATTGAATGGCATAGACGAAAACTCTTACCAGAAAACTTGAAGCTACTCGAAGAATGGCCCGAACTAAAAAAGAAATACCAAGAAGAAGTATTCACATACATAGTTCGGGACAAAGAAATCAAAGTCCAGACGTACACTATGTCTTTATCTCATCAAAAAATCCCCAAAATAGCACTTCCGAACTACGAAGACTGGGGAGAGATCCTTTCATGGCTCTTGCTTGAAAACGTCCCAGGAAGATTCCCGTATACCGCGGGTGTTTTCCCATTCAAAAGAACCAATGAGGACCCCACTAGAATGTTTGCAGGTGAGGGCATTCCAGAAAGGACTAACAAAAGATTCCACTATCTCACCAAAGATCATCCTTTCGCGAGGCTGTCAACAGCATTTGATCCAAATACACTATACGGGGCAGACCCCGATTATCGTCCCGACATTTATGGGAAGATCGGAGAAAGCGGTGTTTCCATTAGTACTGTTGATGATATGGAGAGACTGTACGCGGGTTTCAACTTATTAGACCCTACGACTTCTGTGAGTATGACCATAAATGGTCCCGCTCCAATAATGCTTGCATTTTTCATGGTCGCGGCAGCAAGACAACAATGCAGAAAATGGGTCGTAGAAAAAGGACTACTTTCTCCTGCAGAGGCATATGTCAAGACGGGAGATGGGAGATATGGATTTGATGTGCATAAAGGAGAATACTGGATAGTTGATGAAAATACTCCTGAAACAAAACCATGGGAAGAGATTCGAAAACTTATTCCAGACGAAGTGTACAATGAGTTCTTGAGAAAAGCACTGAACCAGGCAAGAGGGACGGTTCAAGCAGACATTCTGAAGGAAGACCAAGCCCAGAACACTTGTATTTTTTCGATTGACTTTGCACTCAGAATGATGGGAGACGTACAAGAAGCGTTCATCAAGCATAAAGTAAGGAACTTTTATTCAGTTTCTATCTCGGGGTACCACATAGCGGAAGCGGGAGCAAACCCAATCACTCAGCTGGCATTTACTCTTGCAAACGGGTTTACCTACTTAGAATACTATTTGTCAAGAGGAATGCATGTCGATGACTTTGCTCCCAACTTTTCATACTTCTTCTCCAATGGACTTGACCCAGAGTATAGTGTCATCGGAAGAGTTGCTAGACGTATATGGGCAATAGCTTTGAGAGAAAAATATGGAGCTAATGAAAGGAGCCAAAAGCTAAAGTACCACATTCAAACAAGCGGAAGAAGTCTACACGCACAAGAAGTGGATTTCAACGACATACGCACAACGCTACAAGCATTACTTGCAATATACGACAATTGTAATTCCCTCCACACCAATGCTTATGACGAGGCGATCACAACACCAACGGAAGAATCTGTTAGAAGAGCAATGGCAATTCAGTTAATTATAAACCGAGAATTCGGTCTAGCCAAAAATGAAAACCCCATTCAAGGATCTTTTATTATTGAAGAGTTAACAGATCTTGTTGAAGAAGCAGTACTCGAAGAATTTAGAAGACTAACAGAGCGCGGTGGCGTTCTTGGGGCAATGGAACTAGGTTATCAAAGAAACAAAATCCAAGAAGAGTCACTATACTATGAGCAACTAAAATCAACGGGAAAACTCCCCATTATTGGTGTCAACACTTTCTTGAATCCGAAACGAAAAATGAACGAGCTCGAAGTTAGAGAAGTAATTCGAGCAACAGAGGAGGAAAAAGAGCTCCAGATCAAGAGACTTAAGGAATTCCAAGAAAAACACAAGGACAGAGCAAAAGAAGAACTCGAAAAACTCAAGAAAGTAGCTGTAAGCGGAGGCAATATTTTCGAGCAGTTATTGGAGACAGTCAACTATTGCTCTCTGGGACAAATCAGCAATGCATTATTTGAAGTTGGAGGGCAGTACAGACGAAATCTTTAGTGAACAGCGCTTCATGCTTGGACAAGATGTTTCAACGCCACATATAAGTTCTCTAAACCACCTTTGGTTCGGATTCCATACCAGCTTAGCCAGCTTCCTTCTACAAGGATTACATGCTTTGAGCCAAGGCCAGTTTTCTCCATAAGAAATCGCTTGTCATCTTGATTGAAGGGACATGGTTCATCTGGAAGAATGACTAATTTTGGGTTTGCATCAATTATTTCGCTCAGTTCTACCATGGGATATCGTGTCTCCGCGTCTGCAAAGATGTTCTGGAAGTGAAACTCTGAGAGCATCGAGTTGATGTAGGTATCATGATTAATGGTCATCCACGGATCTTTCCAAATGGGAACGAAAACAGTGTAATCCAGATCAGCGAATAAGGGAGCCACAGTTTCCTTGTGTGTCTTGTATGCGGTTTTTAAAGAATGGAGAGTTTCAATGGCATGAGCGTTTCGAGAAAGACTTGTTAAATGTATGAGATCTTCAACCATCTGAATTGAATCCTTAACCGTTTTTGGGTATGTTACAAATACCGGAGCAATTTCTCTCAGCTTCATGTAAGCTTTTTTTCTTGTTTCTTCTTTATTAGCGATGATAAGATCTGGTTTTAAGTTCTTGATTAGATCGTAATCAGGATTCTTAGTTCCTCCGATCATCACTCTTGGGGGATTTCTCGCGTGAGGAGGATAGACATCCCATTTGGTTACTCCTACGACTCGATTCTCAAGCCCAATTGCGAACAAGGTCTCGGTAATGCTTGGAACCAGTGAAACAATTCTGGAGTATTCTCGTGTTTCAAAAGTTTCCCCGACGGCATCTGATATGGTTTCCATTCTTATTCAATTCTTCTGCAGGAATTCTTAACAATTTGTCGTTCTTTTCATGCTTGTCAAACCAGATCAAGTGCGATTCTTATTTAGCAAAAGTTACTTCTAAGGCACGGATGGTTTACTTTGAAAGTTCTGTATGTTAAGCCATTTTCCACAACATCGGATCTAGCAATTGATCCGGGGGATCAGAAAGCTAACAGCGAATAACAAACCTAACTACGTCCTTAATTGATGCAAAAGCTTTTGCATAATTCTTGTCATTTGTTGCTCTAGTGGCGTCCTTAAATTCGGTCCATTCTCTTTTGACGTCTAATTGAGCATATGTTTTGTTTGCTAGGTTTAGAAG
>JAJRWK010000103.1 GCA_024276795.1 archaeon
GAAAAGAGAGAGTTCTTCAAGGAGATGATAACCTAAGTAATATAGAAAGGAATTGTTTACTTTTTTCACTTTCAACAAACCCCGTCCGAGCTTATTAGGAAGGAAAAAAAGAATATACATGCCCATGACAGAGTATAACGTCCTTGAAGAAGAACTCTCTCGACCATCTGTCTTTAAAGACGAAAGCAAGCTCTCAATTGATTTTCTACCGTCTAAACTACTGTACAGGGAACTAGAGTTACGGTTTCTAGCGAGACATTTGCTAGGATTGTTAAATCTTGAAACGCCAAAATCAAGTAATTTGCTCGTCGTGGGCGGTGTTGGGATTGGAAAAACGTCTCTTGCAAAAACCTTTGGAAAAATGTTGATGGAAAGCTCGCGAAAACGAAATATTCCTGTGAAATATGTTCACATAAATTGTCGCACAAACAATACCCCTTACTTAATTTTTCAAACAATAGCAAGAGAGTTGAGCCAACATGTCCCAGCTAGAGGGTATTCAACAGAAGAAATTGTGGGCGTAATTGGAGATCTTTTGCGTTTACAGCAATTGCGTTTGTTTCTTGTTTTAGACGAATTTGATTTCGTAGCATTACGGGGAGGTACGGAGATTATCTATCCATTAACGAGAATTCATGACGCAAATCGAAGTGGAACCATAAGCACACCTGTCTCATTACTGCTTATTGCTAGGAGTCCAGCATTTTTGGAAAGAATGGATCAGAGCACAGCCAGCTCCTTAGGGCATAGTGTTCTTCGAATGCGAAAGGATTCGCAAGCACAACTTGTAGACATTATTCAGCAACGCGTAGATCTTGCATTCAAGGATGGTGTTGTCGACAAAGAAGCAATAAGGTTAGCAGCAGATATCGCTTCCGAATTGGGGGACGCAAGGCACGCTATCGAGCTCATTTGGTATGCTGGAAAATATGCTGATGAAGAACAAAGTCCATATGTATTTCCAGATCACGTTAGGCAAGCCAAGTCTTCCATTCATCCAGTAGTAAGAAGAGAAACCATCTATGGATTGGGATTACACAAACTAGTCCTATTGCTTGGAATAGTAAGACAGCTAAAACATAGTAAGCTAGCTTACATTAAAACTAGTGACGCAATCCAGGAATACAAAATGGCATGTGAAGAATTCATGCTTGCCCCAAGGAAGCACACTCAGTTGTGGCAATATCTGAAGGAATTAGCAATTTTTGATCTTATTCAGGTTAAACCCTCGGGAAAGGGGTATAGGGGAAAAACGACGTTTATTAGTCTCCCTGACGTTTCAACACGGCAATTGGAGAACGAGCTTCTATCCCTAATCTAAACAACATTAAAATAAAAATAGGTGAACAAAATGGCAGTTGAAAACAAACAAGCATTTCCAACATCTTCCTCAAAGCGGCAAAAATCCACCCTAGTTCCTTTAGAGGAGGTATTTTCATCAAAAGGAAGAATCAGAATCCTCCAATTATTGGTGGTGCATAAGGAACTAACAGTAACACAAATTACTAACAAAACACGTCTCAACCATCATACCGCAATAACCCATCTACAAAATTTGGTTTCACTCGGCATCATAGTAGAGAAAAGATATGGAAGAATCCGAATATTTGCATTAAACTACCATTCGAAGCTAACCAGAATCCTAATAAATTTCATTCGAAGCTGGAAAAACGAGAATTACTTTGTGTTGCAACAAGATCCAGCAAGGCCCGTGGCATCAGAAGGATTGTATTCAACAGCAGAAGCATAGGAAACCATCATTCAAGACAAAAATAATAGCATTTCGGAGATATTTGTCATCATGATCAAACAAGATTATCGAACTTAAGAGAGGAGATAGGAGATTCTCGTATTAGCATTCCATCTTCAACCCACAGGATCGGATCTTCTTCAGGAAAAAGGCTACCATCGAATTTCTTAGGGATTACAGAAAAATAATATTCTTCTCCTTTATCTCCAATTACTGCAATCTTTAATTCTTCATCACTAACAACAACATAATGCTCATCAACCCGTTTTGGCTGAATAAAGCCTTCCTTCGTTGGTGCAGTAACAATTACTGGTCTTTTGCTTACTAACATCAATGCCCATCACCAAGTGCACTACTATACTATGAAACGATTCACATAAAAATTTGGGGAAGCAAAATAGGATGACACTTCAAGAACAAAACCATCTCTTAAATAAGCCCATAATACGACACAGAGCATTTCAGCGATGGCAAGAAAGAGTTAGGGTGTGTCCTTAACTAATAATTTAAAGCTATGCTCCCAGAAGTTCAAATAGCGTGAGGAAAAATGAGTAGTTCCGAAAAAGTTGTTGTACAGCTATTAGTAGATGCAGGAAAAGCAACACCCGCGGGTCCGATGGCTCAACAAATAGGCCCTACAGGGGCAAACCTTGGAAAGGTTGTTGCTGAGATCAACCAGTTAACAGCAGAATTCAAGGGAATGAAAGTCCCAGTTAAAGTAACCGTTGACAAGAAAACACGCGAATTCGAAATAGAAGTAGGCTTACCACCGGCAAGCTCTCTAATACTTAATGAAGCGGGTCTAGAGAAAGGCAGCGGAGAAACGGGACACAAATTTGTTGGAGACTTGACCTTTAAGCAGGTTTTAAAGGTTGCTCAAATGAAAATGTCAGATATGCTAGCAAGCGATGTTAAGGCAGCGGCAAGTGAAATACTTGGAACAATGGTTTCCACAGGAGTTACTTGTGAAGGCCTTCACCCCAAAGAGGCTCAGAAAAAACTAAAAGAAGGAGAATACGACGCAATTATCGAAGAGTTCCAGAGAGAGAATCCATCCTAGATGAGTATTCATGTATTTTTAAGCAAAAATATGATACGTATTTCGTGGCGTCTCCCACATTTCCCTTTTCACTTAGCAAAATCTTTTCAACTTCTCTAAAAGCAGACATATTTGTTGGGCTTGAGTTTTTAGCAATAATTTTTGTTCTTGTGGGAGTTATCGCTATTTTTCAAGGAATATGGCAACTTGGCGGGAGAACAAGCGTTGGATTTGCGGTTGGAAGGATCATGCGGGGAGCATTCCTAATCGGGATAGGGTGGCTAATGAATTACTTTCTGTTATATTTGAATGGTGAAATCTCAAGAGTTTATAGGTAATAGTATCAGTTCCCAATAGATAGTAGAAAATGTTCTTCAGATTAGAAGCAGTGTGGAAAAGACAGATTCCTCAGACAAAGAGATTTGCAACGGGTCACTTTGAAAGAATTCATAAGCAACAAACTAATCACATAGACTGTGAAAGTAAGGGATACACTTTCAAATCAGTTAGTTGAGTTGGAACCAATCTCGCCTCCTAGAATCAATATGTTTGTTTGTGGTCCAACAGTTTATGATCATGCGCACATTGGGCATGCTAGAACCTTTATCGCATTTGATATTATTGCACGATATTTGAGACATCGCGGTTATGATCTTTTCTACATCATGAATATTACAGATATTGACGATAAAATAATCAAAAAGGCCCGAGAAGAAGAATCTAGTTGGGAGGAAATAGCAAGAAAATATGAAACAAGTTTTCTCCATGACATGAGAGAACTTGGCTTAACTTACCAGATTACTTTGTTTGCTAGAGCCACGGACTACATTGACCAGATGATAAAGCAGATCCAACAGTTGATAGACAGAGGTTACGCATATGTAACAACCTCAGGGGTCTATTACCGAGTCTCAAAATTCGAGCAGTATGGAAAACTGGCGAAGGTGAACGTGGAAGAGCTTCAAGCGGGTGCAAGAGTAGACATCGACCGTGAAAAAGAGGATCCCCGAGACTTTGTGTTATGGAAATTCAGAGATCCCTCTGATAAGTATGAGCCGGCTTGGGACTCACCATGGGGTCCAGGAAGACCAGGATGGCATATTGAGGATACCGCAATAACAGAAGCAAACTTTGGCCCCCAATACGACTTACACGGAGGGGCAATTGAACTGATTTTTCCCCATCATGAAGCTGAAATTGCACAAATGGAGGGAGCGTCAGGAAAACATCCCTTGGTAAGATACTGGTTACACACGGGCTTGTTGAACATTGGTGGAGAGAAAATGAGCAAGTCTCTCAAGAATTTCATTCCAATAAAAGAAGCCATCGAACAATGGGGAAAAAACACCATAAGAATGTTTATTGCTAGCGCGCATTACAGAAATCCAATAGATTACACTCCCGAGCTATTGTCAAGCGCAAAAGCCAAAGTAGAAAGGATTTCACGATTCTTGTCTCGACTTGATTCTTTTGAGCCGAACAATGATCAGAAGCACCTACAATCAAAAGAAATAGCTCATAGGGTGGCAAGGGCGAAAGAAGAATTCATTCAAGCGATGGATAACGATTTCAATACTCCAGAAGCCTTATCTGCCATCTTTTCACTGATCAGAGACTTAAATAAAGCTCTCGATGAGAAGCAGCTCACCCAACAAGACATTCTTACAATAAGACAAGTGCTTGTTCACGATCTATTATGGCCTCTTGGCATAGAAATCCAAACCGAGAAAAAAACAGAAGATGAGCTGACCCCAAAGGTCATGAAACTGCTGATCTCTATTCGTCAAGAGCTTAGGAAAAAGAAAGACTTTCGACTCAGTGACATGATCAGAGATGAACTGAAGGTCATAGGAATACATCTAGAAGACAAAGGCTCAACTACGACGTGGAGAAAAATCATGTCAAAATAAGAACCAATTCCTAGGTTTTCAGAGTATTATTTTGTGCCTTTCTTTTTCCTGCGCGGGCTCTTTAAAACGTCTTCATCCATTGGAGGACTCGGATGATACGGTTTCTTATCAATTTCTAAAGCTTCTTTTTTCAATCGATCGTAAGACTTCTTACGTCTTCGCCGCCTCAGATCGTCTCCACTAACCTCTTCATCACTCACAATAAATGAAATATCACTCTCGACTATAAAACTGTCACGCACAGAAAACATAGGGAACAAATCATGGAAGGAAAAATTCCTTCATCAAATTGTGTCGTAACAGGAGATGGTAAGACTTCCGAAGGAAGCGTTTCTTACCTTTAAAGTATTCTTTTAAGGAATAGTCGGAAATATCAGAGTCGAAACTCATGCGTTCTAAAATTAGGAAGTCTGGCGGAGCAGGCTTGATGGAGAGGGGACCAGAAGAACCGTGGGTAAAAAGTGACTCAATATTTATAGAAAGCCATCTTGGATCAAACACAAACCCAACTATTCGCCGAATTTGTTCCCATCCAAACCCGTCACCTCTAAATTTTAGAGTAATCCATGGTGGAACAAGTTGCACATTGATGGAATAAATGGTATGAACCGTTTCCCGCTCAACCTTGTCTCTACGAATAAAAGCGGAAAAATCGTGGGTACCAATAAAGTGGGTCATTCTCTCACAAAGGTTTTGTACAAAATCCTTAACTGAAGATGATCCCATTAATTGAGGAGGAATGAGGGCAATGGGGAAATAATAAGCATACTCTTTACTGAGAAGAGTAACTTCCTTTTCTAAGTGAGCATACCCCCAGACCCAGACGCGACTACTGCGAGACAGAACCATGTTGATTGCATTAAGGGGCGGAGTTCGAGAAAAAGAACACACGGCAGTATTAAAAAGAGCATGAACTCCTTTGTCTGTTCGGCTCACAAGACGAAAATCAAAGGGGGTCTCAACTAAACCCACTTTTCTTAGAGCATAATATAGCTCTCCTTGAACTGTCGGTTCGCTCGGTTGCCATGCGGATCCAGAAAACTCGGTCCCATCATACGCTATGAATAAAAGCGTCTGTCCAGGTAGGAAAGATTGGCTCAAAGAACACACCCTAAGCTAAGATCAGTAGGCACACCTATTATTCCCTATCGTAACGAAAAACATCCTGTGGATGAAGAGAAAAATCATTTTCGGTGCTTCTCAGCAAAATCGATTAAGAGAGAAAGTGCCGAGTTTAAAGTCTCTTCATCCGCGAGGTACACAATTCTAAAATGATTTTTAGTGACAGAAGATTCTCCAAATCCAGATCCATATACAACTAGAACACCTGTTTCTTTCAATAGAGAAATCACGAATTCTTCGTCATTCTTGAAAGAAATTTTCTCAATACTAACACGGGGGAATGCATAGAATGCGGCCATTGGAGTGGCAAGATCGAACAAATCAGAATCATTCATGTGTTTGACCACAAGATCCCTTCTTTTCCTCAGTTTTTGCCTTAGGGCAGATAGATAAGTTCGATCGGATTGAAGAGCTGAAAGACAGCCATATTCAATGGGGGTAGTTGCGCTCAAACGGGCTCGAGCAACCTTCTTCATTCCTTCCCAAACATCCGCAATCTTATCATCGGGATCCCATCGATAAGCATAACCAGCTCGCCATCCGGGAGCCAAAAACGACTTGCTAAACCCATTAAAAACAATTGCAGGAACGTCATTCGAAACACTTGCTACTCCTGGTGGTCTATCTCCATCCAGAACCAAGTCATCATAGATTTCATCTGAGACAAGGACACTATTATATTCTCCAATAATATCAATCATTTCTTTTATTGTTCTCTCAGAGTAGACAGCGCCAGTAGGATTGTTTGGGTTAATTGAAACAACAAATCGCGTTTTCTCTGTTATTTTTTTTCTCAAATCGTCCAAATCTGGTTGCCATCCATTTTCTTCAACACATGAATAATATTTCACCCTAGTTTGGAAAACTGTGGCGAGAGAGGAATATGCGGGATAAGTAGGGGCAGGAAGCAGAATCTCGTCCCCAACCTCTGTGAATGCTGCAAAAAGAAAATAGATTGCTTCAGAAACACCGCTGGTAAACATTATGTCTTCATCCCTAAGAGTCACCCCATGTTTCTGTCCTTCATGGTGAGCAATGGCTGACCGCAACTCACGAATCCCAAGGGAGTCAGCGTAAAAGTTCTTGTTCGAGCGGACAGCATCACACACACCGTTTATCATTTCTTCAGGTGTTTCATAGTCAAATTGAATCGGATCACCAATATTCAGTTTCAGAATTTTTTGTCCCTTTTGTTCAAGTTCATTAGCTAAAACAACAAGATCACGAATGGCATATTTCATTCCAGCAACCCGATTACTTTGACGATATTTTTGATCATACATGCTTCAACCACTAGCAATCTCGTATTTAGACACTTGCATCGATAATCAGAAACTCGGCAATTTATCGGCAAGTGGTAAAAGCAGACCTTTACCTGCTCCCTAGAGAGACCTGAAGCAAAAATGGTGGACGGGCCGGGACTTGAACCCGGGGCCTCTCGGGTGCAAGCCGAGTGCTCTACCAACTGAGCTACCCGCCCAAGGGTCTAATGCACAATCGTTACTCAAGAAATATGAGGTTTGCGATCGGTGTCCAATCAAAACCAAATTTTGACCCAGAAGACTAAGAGTCTATATGAAGAACAGGCGATCGGATCACATTCAGTCTCTAGAAAAGACGACGATGAGAGCCTCGCAATTCTTTGAGAATCTGATTTCGTAACCCAGCAATGCTTGTTGAGCGGGCAATCCCCTTTTCTTGCTCAACTTGGTCTAATTCCTGCTCCTCAAACGTTTGTTGCTCCAAGGATTTTATTCTTTCCTCATATATCCGAAGTTGCCTAAGGTATTCCTCTTCAGTAATAAGGCCTTGTTTGAACTTCTCATACTCCTCCAATATCCATTGATACAATTCTTTAGCACTGC
Source organism: archaeon (assembly GCA_024276795.1). Taxonomy (GTDB): domain Archaea; phylum Asgardarchaeota; class Heimdallarchaeia; order Heimdallarchaeales; family JAJRWK01; genus JAJRWK01. The sequence continues at coordinate 7,687 of JAJRWK010000103.1, forward strand.
TCATATCCACTTAAGAAAAGAAACATGACAGAATATAAGATGTTCCACAGAGGAAAAAAGAGAACCTCACAAACAATCAGTAGCAAGCAAAAGTAGCTCACATGTCATTTAATTAAATTAACAAAAAAGCTAGCGGGCGATATGCCCACATTGGCAACGAATCACTGGACGTGCACGATGAACGCGACGACCAACAAAGGATAAGAGCAAACCGCATTTATTACAAAAGAACCTTTTCAAAGATTTCCTTGGACGTACACGAGTCTTCTTAACGATCTCCTTCATTTCTGCATAAAGAACCGGTGAAAGACGGGGGTTGCTGACTGCAAGCATGACTAGATCTTGGTAAGTGCGATGAATTGTCTTTCGGGAAACAATGAGCTTTCCTTTCGGTTTTTTCCTAGGCATGAGAATCGCCACAAGGCAGGTGCAAACAAATTATTGTAACACCTGAGGGAAGTTCGTATTTTAAATATCGAAGACTTTTTTCTCACTTGCTTTTTCGATTCTGCGAACAAAATCCCCATGCAATTCAATGGGAATTGCCATTCCGCCCTCTAAGAGTTCTACGGTTACTTTTTCACGAGACTGGTCAATGCGAATAATTCGAGCGCGACTTCCCTTAAAAGGACCATCGATAACTTCAACCAAGTCTCCTTCATCTAAACCTTCAACAGCAGGCTTTGGAACAAGCACGGGAGCTAGTTCTTCGATGGGAACTTCTTGACCTCTAACAGCACGTGTACGAATATGCCGTAACCCTTGCGTAGCTTTTTCGACCGTTATCTGGTCTGGACCCTCAATAAAGATATAACCACGAAGCATGTCTGTTACGAGAATCGCGGAAACAGGATACGAATGAGAACGGACGCGTTGCTCAATCATTCGTGTGACAGTTTTTTCCTGCCCCAATGTTGTTTTCAAAGCAAAAATCGGCATCTAATGCACCTCAAATAATCTTGTACTCAGTTCATTTATGGAGAGAAAGTATCAACAACGAAATTCATGATCGTGTGCACTAAGAATCCGACCAGACCCATGGTCAAAATGCCTATTGCAGTGATCTGGGACGTTGTCATTATTTCTTTCTTGGAAGGCAGTTTGGTCGATCTGAACAATATTCGCTTGCTTTGAGTGAGATATCGGTCAATGGTTCGAATCACAGACATTTTCTTTCCACTATGGGTAGACTATGCATAGTTCTTAAAAGGAATTTCCATACCGTTTTAACTTTTTTTGAGTAAAAAAAGATAATTTTTTAAGCCAGCCAACACATAGAAAAAATAGGCGGACTTCATGTGTGGAATCATAGGAATCACCCAGAACAACTCAGAAGACCTCATGGAAAAACTCTACCAATCCCTAAAAAGACTCGAATACAGAGGATACGACTCCGTCGGATTCGCCGTCCTATCACAAGAAAGCATCAAAATAAGCAAGAATAAAGGAAAAGTGGACGAAGTCGCCAAACAGACTGATTTCTCACTCATGAAAGGAACAACAGGCATCGGACACTCACGATGGGCAACCCATGGTGCACCCACAAAAGAAAATGCACACCCCCACACGGATTGTCAAAACAAAATCGCAGTCATTCATAACGGCATTATTAGCAACTTTCTCCAGCTACGAAAAGAACTCACTCAAAAAGGCCATATTTTCACCTCAGAAACAGACACGGAGGTAGTCCCCCATTTACTCGAAGATCTCTTACAGCAAGGAAAATCCATGAAAGAGGCCCTCTTCGAACTCGCAACAATACTTGGCGGAGCATACGCCCTTGTCGTTATTCACACGAGTGAACCAAACAAAATTTATTGCATGAAAAAAGAAAACCCTCTTATTCTCGGAGTAACCAAAGATGAAAGCTACGCTGCATCTGACATCCCCGCATTCCTCCCGTACACAAGAGAAGCCATCACACTGAGAGACGACGAACTGGCAACCCTTGAACCAGGGAAATACATGATTTACAACGTGAAAACAGGGAAAACAGTAAGCCGAAAACCACATCGAATAACTTGGACGCCAGATGCCGCACAAAAGGGCGGATACCCCCACTTCATGCTCAAGGAAATCCATGAATCAGGTCAAGTACTTCGAACCCAGCTGGCAAGCGAGATTTCCAATGTTGAACAAATCGCGCAAGCAATACTAGACGCAGATAACATCATAACCATGGCAGCAGGAACTGCGTTTTACGCAAGCCTCACCACACAGTACTTGTTTCAGCAAACCTTTGGAAAAATCGTGATTCCAACTATCGCTTCCGAGTACGAGACCGTGCTCCCCATCATTAACAAGAACACAGTGGTCGTTGCAGTCAGCCAGTCCGGTGAAACCATAGACACCATCAAAGCAGTCAAAGAAGCAAAACAAAAAGGAGCAAAAATCATCGCCATTGTAAACGTCGTCGGAAGCACCATCACGAGAATCGCAGACCACATAGTCTACATCCAAGCAGGACCAGAAATCGGCGTCGCAGCAACAAAAACATACCTTGCACAAGTCTTCGCAATATGGAGAATATACCACCAAGCTCTCCTCAAAACAAACCAAACAACACTTGCACAACAACTCCAAAAAGCAATACAAAACATCCCCGACGAAATCGAACGAATCGTCAGAAATGACGAAGCAAAAGCAAGAGACATCGCAAAAAAAATCCAAAACGCACAATCAGCATTCTACCTCGGGAGAGGAATAAACCTCACAACCGCACTCGAAGGAGCACTCAAACTCAAAGAAATAAGCTACATCCACGCAGAAGCATACCCCGCCGGAGAAAGCAAACACGGACCCATCGCGCTCATCCACAAAAACTATCCCATCATCTTCATCGCACCAAACGACAACACCAGAGAAAAAATCATCGGAAACATCATGGAAATGAAAGCAAGAGGAGCATACACCATCGGAATCATCGAAAAACACGACCAAGAACTCAAACAAATACTACACCAATACTTCGAAATAAACCCACAATACTCAAAACAACTACAAAACATACCATACCAAATACCACTACACCTCATCGCATACTACACCGCAACAACAAAAGGACACGATCCAGATTACCCACGCAACTTGGCCAAATCTGTAACTGTTGAATGATCGTTCTCTCAAGTGAGATCATATGATTTCATCAGATAGGGAGCGTAAAAGTCGAACAACATCATCATTAATATTGTATTTCTTAATTTGCCCCAAAGAATAAGACGAGATTGTTGCCTTAGAACCTAATAAGAAACGAACGCTTGGCAGATCAAGTAACCGCATAATGAATTCTTTCCTTCGTTTTGGGTACATAGAAAAAATACGCCCTCCAATCCATTGCAAATGAGAAAGGACTTCAAAAAGGAAAAATTGGACAACGACACGATTAGATTTAGCATTTTTAACATCAGAATCATCAACACGTGAATGGATCCCCAATTGAGTCAAAATTGATTAAGTAAAGGGCAATTCTCTTTGATGACAAACAATGCCTAGACCAAAGCGAGCCTTCCCCCCAGCAACATATCCATCTCCTTCTAAAATTCCATGCAAAAAGCTTCACAGAACATCTTTTCGGATCCTCTCAGCCATTATACAGTCACGTAGCTTATTCAGAATACGCTTGTGAAATTCTAAAACAAGATTTCGATAATCTCTAATTCTCAATGAACCCCCGGGATTCCATTTTCGACCCTAAAGTAAATCGGATTCTAAGATGCGAATATTGTTATGTGAGAGAGAAATACTACTATTAATCCAATACGATAAGAGGTGATTTTTTATGTCGGAAGAAATAGTCGCATCGATTGCTCTCTTAGTATATGTCAGCTCAAAATGAAGGTCATCAGATGAAATTAGAGAATGATACATTGCAACATAGTATTTTGCTTGTTGTGGGGTTGATGCGTTAATGCTCCACCCGCTTCCTTTCTTGGTTCCATCTGCGTAATAGCATCCGAAGTAGTGAGCGATATCCGAGATCTTGAGCGATATGGGGGTGATAATTGGCTTATGCCGTCCCAAAAAGATGATCATTTCGTTTTCATCGATTTTGCCAAGGACTGCGTCTGGGAAGAGCGATGGGAGAAGAAGGGTTTCCATTGTTTGATTCTTGGGGGTTTCTTGATTGGGCTTTTGTGGGTCAATGATGGGGAATTTCTCGATGATTTTGACTTTTGCTTGGCGCTTTACCGGCACATCATTCATTCTCACCACGAAGTGATGCTCGTCTCTTTTCCCTTTTCTTGGAGTTTTGGAAACAATGATTACTTCGCTAAAAACCTTCTCACCCAAGGTCAATTCGACCCTTGCAATGCTTCCTTCTTTCAGTTCCAGTTCCTCGATTACTTCGAGCGGGATTTGAACCCGCTTACCCTGAGTGATTTGAGAAACAAAGTACTCGGTCTTGTAAGCTTGAAAAAGCAGTTCTTTGCCAATCAAAGAAAAAGCAGCAATAATTTCGGAAGGGACGTAAAATCCCATGGAAGCGTTTGTTTTCCGAATTGGGACAATAAACGAGAAAAACTCCTCTTCATTTGATAACCCTTGAATTAAAAGCCTATCCCCCAAGCGAAACTGGCTGACAAGAGGTTTTGGCACGGTAACCCATCCCGTAGTCCCCCTCGCGTTTCCTTTTCTCACAGTTGCACGCCATTGAAGCATGATGGCATCTCCTTATTTGATTTGTCAGGCATAGTTCTTAGGGTTTTTAGGAGAATGAAACCGAAAGTATTCTGACATGAAGGATAGCCGTTTTTTCTTTGAAATTTGGGGGTTTGGTGTGGTGTTGAGTGTGGTGAAAGTATTGGGCAAGTTGTTTTACTTTTTTTAACTCAAAACGAGTAATTTTTTAAGTGTCCCCACGCATAATGATATGAAGGTTATGAGCACAAGGAAGCAAAGACATACAACAAAAAAAACCACATGGCTTCTCCAAAATACGCATTTTGAGCTGAAACGTGTAGCTAGAAAAAAGACAAGAGCACAGAGAGGTTTTCTAACCCTCAAAGAGAAAAGTAGGAAAACAAGAACATAGATCAAGACATAAACAACCGGTGAAAAGAATGAAAGTAGTCATTTTAACAGGAGGAAAAGGAGAAGAACTCTGGCCCCTTGCCAAAGAAAAAACAAAGAGCATGCTACCCCTTGTTGGAAAACCCATCCTACAACGAATCATAGAAGCATTTATTGAAAACGGAATCAAGAACTTCATCATCGTTCACAACCCTAGAGAAAAAGAAATCCAAGAACATTTTGGCAACGGGAGCAGATGGGGAGTACAAATAAAATATGCCTCCCAAGAAAAACCACGAATAGAAGGAGCAATCCTTGCCGCCAAGCCATTCGTGGAAAACGAAGCCACATTCATCCTCTCCCACGGAGACATTATCTTCGATCCCCCCTTCATCAGCAAACTCCTCGACACCTACGAAAACATGAGTAGCGACATGGTTGCGGGTGTCGCCTTACAAGGGGAAGTAAAAGAATTCGGTGTCGCAGACCTAACATCACAGGGCTACATTAAGAAAATAATCACTGGCGGAAAAGGCATTGGCAACTACGTCATCGCCGGACTCTCACTCGTCACGCCCGACCTTTTCAATTACTTAGAAAATGGGGAAACCTTCATTTCAGCCACAAACAAGATGATACAAGACGACTTGCAGGTAACAGCAGCAGTCTGGCCCTACACATGGATAGACATCGGAAGACCATGGGACCTCCTTCACGCCACAAGGTTCATTCTTAGCTCACTAGAAAAACAAATCATCGACACAAAAGTCGACATAAGCGGAGCAACCATAAAAGGGCCAGTCATCATTGAAAAAGGCGTAACCATAAAAGAAGGCGCTACCATTCGTGGACCAGTATACATAGGCGCCAACTCCTACGTGGGAAACAACGCGTTGATCAGAGACTACGCTGTGCTAGAGCAAAACGCACGAATAGGAATGGGAGTAGAAATCAAGGCATCCATCATCATGCCCAACGCCACCGTACACAGACTCTCATACGTAGGGGACAGCATCCTAGACCGAGAGGCGACCTTGTCCGCGGGATCAATCACTGTAAATACCGATCCAACAGGAAAAACCATAACCATGAACATTAAAGGAAAACCATTCGACAGCGGGCTAACAAAGTTGGGATCAGTCATCGGGGCAAAAGCAAGAATCGGAGTGCATTCCACCATCTATCCGGGAATTAAGATCGGAAGAAAAGCCATTATTCCCCACGGAACAACCGTTACAGAGGATGTGCCAGATCACGACGACACAAGATAGGAAAAAGACCTCATAAAAAAACCGACTAGAAATAAGACTCTCCAATGTGGCGAAAACCAAATGATGAAAAAAGCTTTTGCGAGGCAAAATTTTTCTCATAAATCTCAGCGATAATCGTGTTCGGCTCAAACTTTTCAAAAAACTCAACAGCTTTGCAAAGCAAAGCAACACCTATGCGTTTTCCCCTAAAACGAGGCAAAACACCAATTCCAGAAACAATACCGGTCTTCAATCCAGGTTTCAAAGGATGCTGGTCAACCGACAAATAAATGAAGCCACACAACGTTCCCCAGAGCTCAGCAACAAAGGTTCGCTCTGCGGGGAAAGTAGCAGCTTCTTCGACAGAAATCGGCCGCGTCGGGTCAGGGGAGGCCAGGAAAATCTTATTATACAGCAAAGTCAGCTCATATTGTTCCTCAGGAAGCTGGATGTTGCGAATAGAAAGTTGCTTCCAAACGGGATCATTTGAAAAACGTGCCAAAGCATCAGAACGACGTTTTTGAGCATGTGCAAAAGGAATCTCAAAAATCAAGAAGCGATATTTCTTGTCCTTAGGAACTGTTTTGGGTTTCTGCAAATCGCGGCGAGTAAATACTTCGTTAATCCTGCGTGCTATGCGATCAAACATGGATTCTTCTTTATCGTTATCGTCCCAATCCTCAATGTATATGACTACCCCCCCTCAGCAAGCCTACTTAGCGTAGTTGTAGCGACAATACGTACTAAATCATCATCATCTCCCAAAAGCTTCCTAACAAGAGCAATCCCCGCCTTTCCTTGAAATCCAAGAGAATAAGCAACAGCTTTGCGAACTGATGCACTAGGATCTATTATCGCTTCAGCTAAGAGAGCGATTACCCGAGAGCCGGAAAAAGATGAAAGCGAGCGAACAGCGTCAGAACGAACAGAAACCACGTCATCACGCATCAAGGAAGCCAAGATAGGTAAAGCATGATCAGCTGCAAATCGACTCATGCTACGAGCAATTTCTTGACGAATATAATCATATGAATCAGAAACACCATTTCTTAACAACTCAGCACTTTCTGGAGATACAATGCTCCCTAGGGCAGAATAGACAGAGAAACGAAAATCATCATCATTGCAAGCAAGAAGATCACGAAGAAAAGAAACCCCACGAGGGTCACCTAAGACCCCTAAACCTTCTACGGCAATGCGAGAAAGCTCCATATCCTCATGGTCTAGGAAAGAAACAAACAAATGAAAGAGCGAAGAATCACAAAACTGAACAAGCGCCCACAATGCATCACGCCGAAACTCAAGCGAGGCGGTGGTATCTTCAGCAATCGCAACCAACCCCTGAATCACCTTAGCACGATCCTTCCAACGCTTAAGAACAGATAAAACGTTTGACCGAACACTTTCATCCCCATCACTTAAGCACAGATAGAGCACAGATAAGCTTGAAGGATCATGAAGCAAACCAAGGGCTAACACGGCCTCGCTACGAACTTCTTCATACTCATCGTGCCTTGCCAAGAAGTGAAGATCGGACAGAGCCGAAGAAAGTCGCAACACACCACAGGAACGAGCACTCATTGCACGAAGCTCATAATATCTAGAATCACGGAGAAACGGTAAGATCCGCGGACTTAACTCAGAAAGCCCTTGCTCACCGACCAAACGCAACCCACGAGTAACTTCAAGAAGACTTAGAGAAGAAAGTAACTTCGATACCTCTTGAACACAGGCGTTTAGAGAAGTATGACCATCATGCATTCAATACCACATAGACTCACCACAAATAGAATAAATTTTCTTCGACACATGAGAGGCTACAGACGAACAAGGAAGCCAAAAAATAGAGTTAACTTTCAACATTCCCTCTCTCCTCTCATTAATAACAAGAAAAGGTGATAATTACTTGTGATTAAGCCATATATTCCTAATCAGGAAAAGAGCAACCTTATACTCCGGCAAATCCAGATAGTACTCCAAGCAGTTGTCAGGCTCATTGCAGTAAACGTCTCCATTTCAAACTCCCGATTCACCATTACAGTCTCCCCCCACGGTATTGAGTATTTCAAACACAAAAAGGCAGAAAGTCAGTCAATTTCGTGGAAAGAAATCCCTCAAAACACTAGGATCGAGCTCTTGTCAGAACTAACAAAAGAACTTGTGATACTGGTGAAAACAAAACAAACAAGAAAAAACCAGAAAAAACAAGACGTTAAAGGTTCAATCGAGCCTTGACCTCTTGATCAGAAGCAAGCTCTTCAAGATCTACCTCGGGATAATCATCAAACAAAGAGGACTGGGCTTGAAAATGAAAAACACGATTACCTGGAACTTTTCTCTTGCTGAGATAGCCCTTCTGAACAAGTCGATTCAAATATGTTGTAATCGCAGCTTTTTCCAAAATCTTGCCAAAAAGCGCATGAAATTGGACCTGAACATCATTAACCGTAAATTCCAGAAAACCAAATTCGTTTCGAACAAAAAGCCCAATGCGATCAAGCCAAGTGCCGTTAGCAAGAACCTCAAGGGGATCAATCTTTTCAGCATGAACAGATAATTCCGCAACATCATCCGACTTGGAATCAGTAACCAAGCCTTGGCGAAGAGCAGCCACGGATTGAATCATGGCTTGAATCTGCTCCGGGGTCATGTCAGGAGAAATCTCTAATGAAATGTCTCCAATGGTTAACTTCGACGGCTTCGGCATAACATGACACCCGGGTAAAAATGATCAACACTATACGATTTGTTTTCACCAATATCCTTTAAGACTACTAGTAATATCTGCCGATATTTCAACAAGACATGAGCTAAAATTTTTCCGATTCGAGATAGAACTTAAAAAATGGCAAAATTAAAAGCCTATCATTCCAAATACGTATGGTGGTAGGGTGAAACGAAAAGCAAGGTTTGCGGGTTCGTGGTATGCAGGGGATCCTACGAATCTTCTCCAGAACCTAAAAAAACACTTTTTACAAGGCCCAAAAGAAGACCCAAGAGAAATAAGTCCCAAACAAGTAGTATCAGTCATAGCAATAGTTGTTCCTCACGCAGGACATATGTATTCGGGAACAGTAGCAGCATATGCTTATCTTGAGGCATATCAAAAGTCCGCACCACAAACCGTTGTACTCGTGGGGCCTGATCATTATGGTGCTACATCCCAACCGATTAGCATTTTCAACCAAGGAGAATGGGAAACACCCCTAGGCAATCTCCCCATAGATCATCAATTAGCCAACAAAATCATTACAGAATTACACACGGACCCAGATCCACAAGGCCATATGTTTGAACACTCACTGGAAATTCAACTCCCATTTATCAAGTACTGTTGGCCAAATGTCAAGATTCTACCCATTATGCTTGCAGAACAAACACTTAATACAAGCATAAAACTCGGAGATGTATTAGGAAAAACACTAGATCCAAAAACACATTTGCTCATTGCCACAACAGATTTTTCGCACTATATCACAGCAGAACTTGCCCGCGAAAAAGATCACACAATTCTCGAACTACTCCCTGCAAAAAATCCAAGTGAGATATACAACACAATAGCAAGGACAAAAACTACTCTTTGCGGTTATGGGCCATTGACCGCAACCATACGATATAGCACATTCTATCCAGAAGCAGAAGTAAAAGTTCTTCATTACGCAAATAGCGGAGACGTGAGCGGAGACTACAATCATGTCGTTGCATACACGGCAATATCCATCGAAAGCAAAGCACTGCTCTAACAAGATCAAGAAGACGCAAGTCCACCACGCGTCTTTATTGCCGGCCCACTCAAAAGCGACCCTAGCATGAAACCAGGAACAACTGCAGAACCATAAGCCAACAACTCCCCACTTTCACCTAGAATAAGAACTTCATCCCCTACACGGATATGACGGTCAGAAGCAACAACGTGCTTATTAAAAACCGTCTTTCCAGCACGAATAAAATCTGAAACAGAAGAGTCAACCCAAACACGGTAAAGATCCTTTGGCAAAGCAGAATGAAGCCGTTGTGCACCGAGGGACGCAGGAACGAAAAACCCGTCCATAGGACGAAAGCGAAACAAGGGTTCGTCCTCCAAAAAAACTGTTTTCACGCGACGAGTCTTGCGAGACTGCACAATTCGAACAGTATCAGGAACAACGGATTTCACGTCAAAATCTGCACGCAAATATTGGTAACGAAGCGAAAGCCTAACCTTTCTCAACAAGAAAGCCATCAAGACACACTCTCCCATGAAGCAAAGGGTTTCCCCTGAGAAATATCCTTCAACTTAGCCTCAGAAACAGAAACATACGACACCTCCCCCAGACTGTCTACTAGAACAAAAACAAGTTGCTTTCTTGTTGCAACAGAAAGCTGAATAATTCGATCCAAGTCAGTAAGAGGGAAACCAGAGCCCTCTTGCAATGGCAGAATCAAAGTATTATACGGCGTCTGGTCAGGAATCGCGCCGCGCGGATACTGACGGAAATAGAAAGGATCATTCAGCCCGCCAGATCGAATCACATAACCCCGATTCCTCAAATCCTTATACACCAAATAGTTTCTCCAGAAATGGGGAATGTGTCGTGCAAAATACCTAGCAACAACCTTGGGTGAAAGAGGACGATCCGCACCATCTAAAAAAACAGCTAATTTATGCCTTTCAAGAAGATGCAGTGTTTCATAAGAATCAAGAGATAGTAACGATGAAGAAACCAATCGACCATACCATCCTTGCTGGAATAGCTTAGGAGCATCATCACCAGAAACCTCACTGCCATCTTCCAATAGACACGCACGAATAGGGGAAACATGCTTCATGTTCAAAAACAAAACAATCAAGCCTTTTTAAAGCACTTTGCTTATAGACGATTAGTGAAAAAATTTGCTCAAAGACTGCGAGAACACCTCACACAAATCGACCCTCAAGAGATTCCCACAGGATATGCAAGAATAGGTAATTGCGCAATCATAAAGCCCCGTAATATCCTATCAAGTGAAAAACAAGTTGGGGATGCAATACGAAAAATCTTGCCATGGGCAAAGGCAGTCATCCTACAGAAGAACACCCTTGACATTACAAGAAGACCACTAGGAAAAGTAATTAGTGGCAAACTAGACCTTCCCGTTATTCACAAAGAACTGCGTACTAGATTTGTTCTAAACCCCCTTACCATTACTTTCTCCCCTGGAAACCACGGAGAACGTGAACGACTTCTGGAAGAAGTGAAAACAGGAACAATAGTAGATATGTTTGCATGCATAGGCAATCTATCCCTACCACTATCTACCAGAAACAATACACGAGCTATAGCCATAGAAATTTCTCCATATACATTCGAACATTTAAAAGCTTCAGCAAAAATTAACAAAACACGTCAGTTTTATCCCATTTTGGGAGATTCAAGAATCGTTGCTCCCCAGAACAAAGCAGACATAATTCTTATGGGATTCTTCCAATGGAACAAAACCCATCTCAGAGCAGCAAAACGAGTCCTGAAAAACACAGGAAGAATATATTTACATTACATAAGCCCTTACGAGAAAGACCTGAAAAACACCAAAGTTGAAAGAATCTTAGAACAAGTTAAACAGATAGGCTTGACCGTAAGAGACTACACAACCAGAATAGTAAAACCATACTCCAGGGGACATCACCATGACGTAATTGTCTTAGATGTAAAAAAATAAGCATATTTACTACGATCATTTCTTATAACAAACCAAAAAAATATTGACTCCATTTGAAAAAAGCAAATAGGAACACAAAGAGGGATACACAATGACGGAAGACGATTTCGAACTCATGAAGATCAGACAACGCAAAATCCAAGAATTACAAAGACAGTTGGAAATAAAAGAAAAATATCCTCCTGGTCAAGTCCATAACCTCAATGAAACAAACTTTACCGAATTCGTCAAAGCAACGCCAGTCGCAATCATCGACATGTGGGCAGAATGGTGCAGACCATGCCATGCAATGGCCCCAGTCATGGAACAACTAGCTCAAGAGTGGGCAGAAAAATCAGTGCTCGTCGGAAAAATCAACGTTGACTACAACAGAAACATATCAGCACAATACGGCGTCCAATCTATTCCAACATTCCTTATTTTCAAAAATGGAAAACTCGCACAAAGAGTCGTGGGAGCCGTCGGCAAAACACCTTTTGACAAGCTTTTGCGGACATTGACCAGCGACATTTAAGTGCAGCAAAATAGGCAAAACAAGTCCAAAAGATTAAGAAAAAAAGCAAAAAACTAGAACCAGAATGAAAATCTTGGTTACCATCCATACTGAAGATCAAGTCAAAGAAATCAATCTTCAAATTGACAACGACAAAGCCTCATTCTTAGACATTTATCATGAACTTGTCACGAAAGAAAGCCTAGCCGAAGCCAAGGAAGACCCAATTGTAGCTGTGCGAAGCAAAGACAATCTCCGAGACTGGGAAGAAACAGTCAAAACCGACACAAACACCATTCAATTCTACACCTTTTCTCATGAAATTGGAAAACAAGTATTTTGGCACTAATCAGCACACCTCCTCGCACAAGCTGTCCTCAACGTCATTCCAAAAGCAAAACCAACAATCGGCCCTCCAATAGAAGAAGGGTTCTACTATGACTTCTTCATGGGGGATTACAGTGTAACTGACAAAGACATTAAACAGATTAATACAAGATTAAAACGAATCCAAAAGGGAAGAATCATTTCAGAAAGAGTTTGGATCCCCAGAGACGAAGCAATAGAATATTATGAAAAACTTCAAAACAAGTTCAAAATTGAAATCATCAATGAGGATATTCCGGAAGATCCCATATCCTTTTACAAACACAAGACCGCAATCGGAGAATTCCTAGATTTGTGCAGAGGCCCACACATGAGACCAGGACTAAAGGTGGGGGCAATAAGAGCCCTCAACTCATCAAGCGCCTTCTGGAGAGGAAACCAAGAGAGAGAAAGCCTCCAAAGAATCTATGGAATAAGTTTTCCAACTAAACAACAATTAGACGAATATTTCCACTATCTAGAAGAAGCCAAAGCAAGAGACCATCGAAAGCTAGGCATTGAGCTCGACTTATTCTTCATGCATGAATGGGGACCGGGTACGGGGTTTTTCACTCCAAAGGGGGCAAAAGTCTACAACCTCATCTCACAATATCTCCAAGAATTATATGAGAAAAACGGCTATTTCTTCGTCAGAACACCACAAATATTCAAATCAGAACTTTGGAAATGCTCTGGGCACTATCAAAAATACAAGGAAAATATGTTCTGGATTGACCAAGAAAAAAGCGGTTGGAACGAGGAACTAGGAATCAAGCCAATGAACTGTCCAGGGCATGCATTACTCTTCAAGAGACGAATCCCCTCCTATCAAGAACTTCCACTAAGATACGCAGAATATGGCTTCTTGCACCGAAACGAAGCCTCAGGAACGCTCCATGGGCTGCTTAGGCTTATCGGCTTCGTGCAAGATGATGCCCATATCTTCTGCAGAGAAGACCAGTTAGAAGAAGAACTCCAGCGATTGATTCAACTCGTAAAAGAGATTTACAAAACCTTTGGCCTTGAGGACTATGAAGCCGTTGTAAGCACAAAACCAGAACAATACATAGGATCAGATGAGATATGGGAAAAAGCAGAAACAATCCTATTCGAGGTAACACAAAACGTAGGCATGAATGTTAAAGAAAACCCAGGAGATGGTGCTTTCTACGGACCAAAAATAGATTTCATCTTTAGAGACTCTCTCAAGCGAAAATGGCAATTGGGAACAATTCAACTTGACTTCAACCTTGGACCAAATTTCGAGCTTAAGTATATGGCAAGAGACGGATCTTTTGCAACACCAGTCGTCATACACAGAGCGATTCTAGGATCCATTGATCGATTCCTTGGTGTCTATATAGAACACACCAAAGGAGCATTTCCGTTGTGGCTATCCCCTACCCAAGTAACAATCATTCCCGTAAAAACAGACTCTAAAGAAATCGCAGAAAAATGCAAGGAGATAGAGCAGAAACTTCTTGAGCATGGAATAAGAGCAGAAACTGATTTCAGCGACAATACTCTTCAAAAGAAAATAAGGCGAGCACAAGTACAGAAAATACCATACATGCTTGTTATAGGACAAAAAGAGGTTGAAAACGACACCATTAGTGTGAGAAAAAGAGACGAAACTGTTAGACATGGAATGAAGGTAAACGAGTTACTGGAAGAAATCCTCACAAGAATAGACAATAAAGATCCAGGGTTATGAAAAGCATTAAGAAACACTATAATTATAATGCTAATTCATCCGAATCTTCATCTAGCTGAATAAGGGGGACAGATTCTTCTATCGAATCGAGGGCAGGGATATCAGGAGTCCTCAGAAGGTAGCGATCAATAAATGCCTCTGCAACCTTAATCATTTTCGGATCAACCAAACGGATGGGAGAACCCGGGGGATGAGGATATTTCAATTGTTGCCGGTACTCCCCTAATAAAGAACCCAAATGCAAAGCAAGTGTTCGATTTTCATTGAAGTGTTCATGAAGCTTAAGAGCTAAAGGAGCATATTGAGCTTTTAATGGGCTGATTTGTTCGGCTAGGCTATGGATTTCTCTGACGAGATTCTTTTGTTCTTCCAACAAAACATCAATCGGTGTTTCCTCAAAACTAACTCCCAAACCGAGTTTTCGAACAACGGGATAGCCTAACCGAATATACTTGTGGATAAGTGGAGGGGCAAGCATATTGTCTCCTAATTGAGACTGTGAAACTTCAATCTTCATTCTAACCTCACTAGCTCTTCCACTGATTCTTGATCGAAACCAACCTAATATTCCCACAATGGACACCACCACTTAGTTACAGATCTCCTAACAATCGCTCCAAATGATCATGAATTTGCTTAGCAATCAGATATTCCTCTTCAGCCCTCTTAAGAGAACCCTCAAGTTGCGGAAGAACGCGAGAGAGATATTCAATCTCGCCCTTCAATGCAAATATTCTGTTGCGATAATGAATGACGGAAAGGTATAAACGCAACCATTCGTCCCATTGGGGATATTCTTGTTGAATACGCTCCATTTCTTTTCCAACACGAATCAGCTCACAAAGGGATTCTGATAAACTAAGTCCATAGCGCTCCGAAATGCGCCGAACAAGAAAATAGTCCTCACGGGATAACCACAAATCTACCTTCTCATCACTCAAACCAATCAACACCAAATATTACAAAGTAGATAATGAATTTATCCGAATTAGGGAAAAGTTGATACACAACGTACAATAGATCACAAGAGAGTACCAGCACATTTTACAAGCATATTCGGGATCCCAAGCAACTGGGCTTCAGAAGAAATGAATATAGCAGTAGAACCACACCAAACATTACTATCCCACTTTCGCCACAAGATCGCAAATAACAACAGTCGTCCCTTGCATCTCCAGTTCTGCAACACAAAACAGGTTATAGACACAACTAACTCATAAGACAAGATTTTAGTTATGGGCTTTCTAAGAGATGCATACATGTCTTCAGTATTTTCGGAACCTATTGATGAAAAGAGGTTCTTAGCAAAGGCTGCGATTGATTATCTTCCGCAGTCGGGGGTGGTTGGTCTTGGTAGTGGTTCAACGGTGAATGAGTTTATTTCTGTTTTTTCTCGGGTAAAGGACAATTTTGACCTGTCCTTCGTTCCGGGATCCTTTCAAACAGAGTTCCACCTACTTAATGCTGGTCTTCATGTTGTATCTTTGAGAGAGTTTCCCAAGCTAGAGCTCGTAATTGATGGTGCAGATCAGTTCACATCAGAGAAGGCACTCTTGAAGGGAGGCGGTGGAGCTCTATTTAAAGAAAAAATCCTTGCCGCAAATACTAAGCAGTACTTGATCTTAGCTGGGAGGAAAAAATTTGTTGATCAATTAGGATCAAGAGGAACCCCTATTCCCATTGAGGTTTCACCCTTTGGAGTTTCTTCATTTGTTTCCCACATTGTCCAGCGCTTTTCGTCTCAGTTAAAGGCGCAGATCAGAGTTGAATCCAACAGGAACAATCCATTCTTGACCGAGCACGGGAATTTTATTGTGGATTTGTACTTTTCTCGTCCTATTGATGATCCCGCTTCTTTTGATAAGGATCTAAAACTAGCCCGTCCTGAAGTTTTATGCACGGGGATCTTTGCTGGTTTTTCGCCAGTAATCTTGACGACAGCTACCGACGATTCTAACGTTCTAGTGAAACTGTAAAACCGTGATTATGTGGAGCAAGCAAGAGATTTAGGGTTTGAGCATCTCAAGAATAAACGTTCTCCCTCTCGTTTCTCTTATTCGTGAGTGTGTTTTTTTTGCGGTCTGTTCAGCAATTTGCTTTACTTCTTCTTTTGTCATTTTGGGGAGAATCTTGATTTTAATGATTTTGTGTCTTTCGAGGCGAGCCTTGATCTCTTCTAAAATGCTACTGGTCAATCCGTGTTTGCCTATATGAATATCTGTGGGACCATGCTGTACTGAGGTTATGTTTCTCGGTGTTTTACTGTTCATTTTTTTCGCCTTGCTGTTTTGGTGGTTTTAGAGAAGAGGAAAGCATGGCGTCAAACCATTAAGATTTTCTTCTAATGTAAACAAAGTTGAGGATAGGTAGAAGAATAACGAGCCCGATCATTGCGTAAATAAATCGTTTCTCTAATGAAGCATCAAATTCAGGCAACTGTATGTATGATGCTCGGGGATCCTCTCCACTTGTTGTTCTGAAGTTGATTTCGGCAGTATTTGTAAGCTGTGATTGAAGATCGCCCCAATTGTCGTACCAAGTGACATTTGCTGCTGGAATTGTAAGAATTTCTGAATCTTTGAGAACATACTTGAACGAGACTCCGAATTCAAGGATTTGGCCTATTTCTAGTTTTGACACTGTGATGTTGAAGTAGGTGGTATTTGCGTAGAAGCTATAGACTTGAATATCTGAGGGTGTTATAGTATTTGGTATTCCTGTAACGTTGGTTATTTGTATCGAAGTCCCATTGAGTTGACCAAAAGGTGTGTCTGTTATTTTTAATGCGTCTTTGTGGATTCTATGTTCTATCGTGATATTTGTCATAGTGTAGTTTGTATAATTCTTAACGAGAATCGTCTCGTTTGCTTCTTCGCGTATTCCAAAGGGCCCTTCGTTCACGAGGAGAAGTGTTATTACCTTGTTTTCTGGAATATATGCATTTGGGGAAGCAATTATTAGCAAGAATAGACTGAAGACAAGTATTCCTTTGTTTGGGAGTCTCATGAGTTGCACCTTCTCTACTTTCACGGCACAGTCCACCCTATTTGAATATTCCGTTGAACTACGATTCTTCTGCTTTATCTTTTTCTCTTCTCTCGTTTTGATCTCCTTTAAAGAGAGACGTTTAAAAGAAAAAGGGCATTTTTCTCAAAAAAAGTATACAAGATTAGATCATCAAAACAAACCTAGAACAACCAGAGGTCGTGGGTTTAAGTAAGAAACTTGTGAACAATCCGCGTGGAATACGAAGAACCGCACGATAATGAGCCCTCTGAAGAATTCATTCCAGGAGTTCACGCCTATTGGTTGTATGAGGTTCTAAGAGGACTAGGATTTACAGAACTTCTTAAAGAACGAACAGTGGAAGCATTTCAAGAACTGGGTTTGTCCGAGAGTAAAATTGATGCCATCCTTGAAGAGATAAGTTTTAACACACGAGATCATGGAAAAATGGAAGTGGCCTACACCGCGGAATCGTTAAGAGTACTACTTAGAGCAATGCTTGGGCGAGAAGTCTATCCATGGGATCCTGAACCACAACTTGTCGTAAGAAGAATCTACCACTTCCTCCTCAGCAATGGGTATAACCCAAGCTTTTAGTAGAGCGCTATTTCTTTTTTGATCGCAAAAACATAACCGCAGCAGCAAGATCTCCTCTAGTCTTGATCAAGGCCTCTTTAGCTTCATCATGAGTTGCTTTTGCATTCTTCGCTACTAATTCAATGTCTGAATCTTTCAGAGAAGAAGCATCAAAAGAAGGCTCAGAAGAACCCTCCGAACTTCTCCTTGGCCTCCTAACATAGGATCCCACGATTTGAAACACATCAACACCTTGCATGTTGGTCAGATTAACCGTTGGGTTAGAAATAACGATTTCCTCGTTCTGAGTCCTGATAATAACCTCTTCTGCGTCAATTTCCTCAACTTTTAAGTTCTTCATCATGCGTCGCATGTTGCGGGGTGAAACTCGACGGCCACTCATACAAACCTACTAAAAAATGTCTAATTCATAAGGATTTTTTATCTTCAAATGAAGGGTAAGTTAGGTTAAACAAATGATGTTAGAATGGGTAAACAGAGTCTTGGAAAAAGACACCATGAGCCTCCACCTCCGATCAGGAGCACCCCCAGTTGCGAAAAGAGGAAGACCCGGTAGCTGGCAACTAGTCCAGATTGACGATACACCCCTTCACGAGGAAGAACTCCTTCAACTAGCAGACGATCTCATAAGACTAGCAGATGAAGAAAGAGATTCCTTCATCGAACAAGACACAGAGACCTCACAAGTGCTGCAAGTAAAAAACATGAGAATCGTTATAGCATATCCTCCATTCAGTGATGCACTAGAAATAACGATTGTCAAGCCAATTACTACAAAAACGCTCGATGATTATGAACTACCAGAAAAGATACTAGATCGTTTACAAAACAAAGCCGAAGGAGTGGTCATAGCTGGAGCACCGGGTGCGGGAAAGTCAACATTCGCGGCAGCAATTGCGAAATTCTATGCAGATCAAGATAAAGTGGTAAAAACAATAGAAAAACCACGAGACTTGGTCGTGGACGAAAGGATTACACAGTATACAATTGTGGATAACGATCCAGAACACACGGGAGACATAATCCTCCTCCTCAGACCAGACTATGTCATATTTGACGAAATGAGAAAAACTCGAGACTTTGTCGTATTTGCAGACATGCGACTAGCTGGTATTGGCATGGTCGGCGTTGTACATGCAACAAGACCAGTAGATGCGATTCAAAGGTTCATCGGAAGAGTCGATGCAGGACTGATTCCGAGCGTTGTTGATACAATCATTTTCATAGAAGACGGATCTGTCTCAACAGTACTAGCCCTCCACATGGTTGTCAAGGTTCCCACAGGATTCGCAGATGAAAGCCTAGCTAGACCCGTCGTTGAAGTAAAAGACTTCATGACAGGCAATTTGCTATATGAAATCTATTCATTTGGAGAACAAATCGTCATGATTCCCATCCAGGCGACAGAAGAAAAACAAAACAAAGAACAAAAACAGATAGCCAAGAGAGTCAGAAAAGAAATCGCCCGAATTATTAGTGGACCCATCGAAACAATTCCCCTTAGAGCAGGAAGAATCGAAGTAAGAGTTCCCGAGAGTCAAATCCCTCGTCTCATCGGAAAAGGAGGAAAAGTAATATCAAAACTAGAAAATAAACTAAATATATCAATAGACGTCTCTCCGATCAACGGGAACAACCATTTGGAACTTGAGAAAGAATACGGAGACATAGCAGGAAGAAAACCAGCAATCGTTGAAAGAAGAAAAAAACATGTCGTTATGATTCTTCCCTCGCAACTAGCTGGAAAAACCGTAAACATATATGTTGGAGACAAGCACTATGGGGTTTTCACAGTCAATGAGATCGGTGAAATAAGGCTTTCCAAATCATCAAAGATTGCAAAACATGTTGCGCAAGCAAGCGATTACAACATACCAATTACTTACCAAGCAATCAGCTGAAGAAAAACCCGATCAAAACAACAACTTCATTAATATAGTTGCAAGGCCTTTTTCACAGAGAATATGCAGATAAGATTACTTGATATCTTAGCAGACCCCGACACAAAAACATGGCCTCTCAAACTAGTGCCATTCGAAAAAATAACAACCGAACGCGATATAACAGCTCCCCCTTATGAAGAAACCAGATTGTATTGCCGTTTCTATTGTGCTCGCCATGATGTTTTTTTCGTTAAAGAGGAAAATGGAAAAGAAATCCGAATACCGAAAGAAAAATGGGTAAAGCAGGTAGACGCAAAAGATTGCAAAACATGCATAAAGGAAGAAATCATTGAGGGGGTTCTAATCAGTCAAAGAAATGACAAAAAGCAGTGGTTCCCAATTGTCGATGAAATACCAATCATGTTTCCAGACGAATTACGAGACAAATCAATTGATAATAGCTTTATATCAAAACACGAGAAGAAACTCAAAGAACTAGGCCTAGATCTTTGAACTTCGAAAACAAATATTCTGGCGGGCTGGCGGGGGCTTGAACCCCGGACCTGTTGCTTTCACCGAGGAGAAGAATATAAACCATAGGAGGCAACCGCTCTTCCTACTGAGCTACCAGCCCAAATCATTCCAAGCTAAGAAGAAATAGCTTTTGGGTTTTTCGATTTGGCTATGAGAGTCCAGTGCTTAAATGCTGAAAAACAACCAAAATCACCAAGAATCAATATTGGAATACCAAGTCTTGATGCGTGACTGAGAGCACATGATGCCGAGACCACCACTATTTGTCCCACAAAACCGAAATCAGTGATGCGACCGTTGTGCTTGCCTCGCTTAAACATAGTTGGGTCATAGTGCCAGATAAAAATAGCACAAAAAAATGCAAAGTACAAACAACTTACTAAATTCCCGATATGATTAAATCACCCTAAGTTTTTTTAGTCGAGAAAGAGTTGTGTATCTTAGAAGAAAACTTTCCAATAAGTATCACATAATCGTGGAAGGGTAGTCACATGTTTCCGGAAGACATCATTAATAGCCTTCCCCCAGAGGGACTAGGCATTGGTCTAAAGACTTTGATTTATACCAGCATAGTATGGATTATTCTAGCAGCAGGAATAATGCGAACAATCGTTTCAAGACAACAAAGTAGAGGCGGAATGGCGTTTGGTACCGCAGAAATCGTGGGAACAGCAGTCTTATCTGGGGGCCGAAATACCCTAGACATGATTACTGCCTTACGAATTGAAATTGCAGGAAATCAGGCAGCACTCAAAACCTTGGAACAATCTAGAGAAAAAGGGGAAATCAGCACTCGAGCATACAATGAATTAAAACTAGCATACACAAAACGAATAGATGAAATCACAAACACACTCGCAACGTATGAGGATGCCGATATCCAAGAAATAGAAGAGCAACTTGCAATGCTCGAAGCACAAGAAGAAGAACTTTCTCAGGCAGAACTAGAAGACATTGAAGGTGCAATCTCGTCACTTTCACTAGAAGAGGAACAACTGCTTCCACCCAGTGAAGAAAAAGAAGAATCAGCACCAAGTCCACCAAGCTCAACACCAACACCACCCGCCCCAAGCGCCCCAACAACGTCAAGCCCACCAGCGCCTAGTGGGCAAAAGACCGAACAGAGCACGGTACCTGCACCCCCACCCCCACCAGGTATGCCAACAACACCAACCCCATCAATTCCCAGTCCACCAGCACCAAGTCCACCAAGCTCAACACCAACACCACCCGCCCCAAGCGCCCCAACAACGCCAAGCCCACCACGAATGCCAGAAGCACCACCTTCACAAATTCCAACGCCAGTAGACGAAACCACCCCGCCGAGCCCAGTAGCACCACCACCGCCACCACCACCTGCAGAACAGAAAGAAGCTGAACGAGAAGAAGGAGTATTTGCCAAGTCGACTAGCATTGCAGCACTTAGGATGGAAATGCTCAAAGAACTTGCAAGACTCAAAAAACTATCCGAGTTTATGGCAGAACAAGAAAAATAAGATAAGGGAAAAACAGGTAAAGTACTTCTTGCCCCCCCTCTTTTTAGACTCCCTTCCAAATTGCAGAAATTACGAAAAGGTTTTACAAAAACCAGAGAACCAAAGCATATGGTTAAGGAACGTACTATTGGAATAATAGGGGTTCCCCAGGATCTTGGAGCTTCTAGGCGAGGCGTAGACATGGGACCAAGTTCTATGAGAATTGCGGGTTTAATGAAAAAGATACAGCAATTAGGATATGAAGTAAGGGACTATGGAAATATTAGTTGTCGTGACATTGACGAGCACGTACCAGACGACGTTAGAGAAACAAAAGAGGCAAGAAAAGCGAGATTCTTGGCATATATATGCGATACTGCACATCACTTGAAAGACAAAGTCAAGCAGACGATCAAAAACAACCATTTTCCACTAGTATTGGGAGGAGATCATAGTATCAGTATCGGAACAATGGCAGGAATGATGGCACTTCATCAAGGAAAAACGGGAATAATCTGGGTAGATGCCCACGGAGACTTTAACACTCCAGAAACGACCTCTACCGGAAACATTCATGGAATGCCATTTGCAGTCATAACAGGAAGAGGACATCCAGCATTGTTAGAAATAGGACCCTCTCCAATGGTCATTGAAAAAAACGCAGTACTAATTGCGGCTAGAGACATCGATGCAAAAGAAGCAGGGTTACTCGAAAACTCGCAAGTAACGGTTTTCACAATGAGGGATATCGATGAAGACGGAATGGCAAAAATTGCTAGAAAAGCCATATCCATCGCAGCCAAAGGTGTCGACCATCTACACGTCTCATTTGACATCGATAGTGTTGACCCCTCCATTGCCCCTGGAACAGGAACTGCAGTTCAGGGAGGACTAACTTATCGAGAAGCCCATTTGTTTATGGAATTAGTACATGAGAGCAAGCTTCTTTCATCACTAGAGATGGTAGAAATTAACCCAACATTAGATGTAAGGAACAAAACCGCAAAACTAGCGGTTGACCTAATATGCTCCGCACTAGGGAAAAAAATACTCCCTTAATCCCTAGGAATCTATTCTTGATTGAAGTACCTTAGCCATTTCTTCTAAAACGATTCTAGGGGTGGGCGATTTTGTCACGCCAGAAGCAAGTAAGACCCCACGGCTACCCATAAGCAGTGCATCTGAAAGATGTTTAGAATTTTTCACACCAGCACCAACGAAGGGAATGACAGAAGCAGACGCTTCTTGAATAAGTGCAATCGTTGTTTTTACTACATCGGGCCTTGTAGTTACGGACACGTCACCGCCAATCAGTTCGGGGGGCTCCATGGCTACTGCCCAGGGCTCCAACGATGCTAACGCTTTGCTCACTAACGGAGTCGCAGAACAAACCAAGCTGTGCAAGCCATGCGACTTCAAAGAAGCGATCCCATCAGCAATTAGATCAACACCAATTCGCCTTTCTGAATGATTCAACAAAGAGCCACTCACACCAAGCTCTTTTAGGTTTGCAGCAGTTATATGCCCCGTATGAGCACCTGGGCTCACCCCATCAACATGTTGTGCAAACACAGGTATGTTGGTTATTTCAGCAATTAAAGATAGATCAGGAAGGCTAGGAGCAACGATAAAGGAAACACCGTATTCTTCTGAAACTTGCTCCATGAGTTTAGCAAGCTCTAAAGCACGAGAACCCGTAGATTCGTAATAGGTCTTAAAATTAACAACAAGAGTCGGCAAGTCAATCATTAAATCACCAACACAATCTATGACAAGAGCTACTAAATCTTTTCATCTCACGTATAGAGCGAACAAAGGGAGTAAGGTAAAGATAAGGATTATTGCAATTTTGATCAAGAAAGCCAAAGCAAGCACTACAAAAATGATAAGGGAAAATGGCTAAAAAATAAGCAAAAACGCACAAAAAAAGAAATAATAAGAAAAGCATTTAGAGCCATGTTTTATCAAGATAGAACAATATTTTTTAAACACTAGGGAATAAAAGCAGTGATGTCGAGCATGACAATAACCGACAAACTGCTCGCACCACTAAAGTTCGACAAAGAAGGGCTTGGTGCGATCGCAAATGATGAATCAAGCACAGGACTTGCCTACGTCCTAGTAATTGTGACAGCCATTTTGAGCTCTTTAACTGCATTCACCTCGGGAGGCACACAATTCGGAGGAATAGGTGGGTCAGACATTAACGAAACGGGCCAGTTCATCGTAAATCTCATTGCAACGATTATAATGTATTTATTGTTCTCTTGGGTACTCGCTTTCGTCCTTAGGGGATTTGGTGGAACATCAACAACCATGCAGTCCTTCCGAATGCTTGCGTTCTCACTAGTATGGGGAATAATCGGATCAATTATTGCGCTAGCCGGACTGAACATTGGTTTCATCTTTTCCATTCTTGGATTCATCGCATTCATTATTGGTCTGACGTCCTACTCAGGTGTCAAAGCATTCGGAGCATTCATCGCTGTAATAGTTGCGCTTATTATTACAGTGATACTGCTCATGATAATCATGTTCATTCTGGTTCTCGCAATACTTGGAACGCTCTTTGCGGCCTCGTAGAAACATAAAGAAGCAAGACTGAAAAGTCCCTTAGGGACAAACTCCTCCTTCATTTTTTCTCCTTTTCAAAAAGTGTCAGTTCCGAATCCCAAAAAGTTAAGCATAAAATGGGTTACACAGAATAAGACGAGTGAACCAGCAACGAGTGATTGTAGAATACACCAAATATTCAAATATTATCCTAATTCATTTTCTATATCATATCAGCTTATACGCCTTGCCAATTCTAATATTATACATCCGAAACGAAGTAGAAATAACCTATACACAAGCAGGACTTCTATGGACTGCAACAACCATAATATCAACACTTCTTTCCTTAGCAGTGGGTCCAATAGCAGATCAAGGCAAAACCAGCAGATACGCACTAATTTATGGAAGCATAACAACAATGACAGCCGCACTATATTGGATAAGCAGAGCCCAATCCTTCTACGATCTCATTTATGCATTTATTATGATGGGAGCTGGTGCAGCAGGGTTTCATCCCCCCGCAATGGCAATCATAACGGAAATGTTTGAGAATTCTAAAGGAAAAGCCCTCTCTCTCAACATAAACGTAGGAATGATTGGAACAGCCATATCCCCGCTGATCATCGCAGGCCTGATAACAGAAGTCCGGGATTGGAGAAATGCGACAAGCATTCTCTCACTTATTGTTGCAATATCTGTTATGTTAGCCTTCTTGCTAGACATATCAACATCTAGAACGGGTATACAAGAGAGATCTACAAAACAAGAACTAACGCCAAGAAACAAGGAAAACAATTCGTTCAATAGAACCAAAAATGGTGCATTCAATGATTACGCGTTCATATTTACACCACTTATTCTCATTCCGCTCGCTCTTATTTCTCTAAGATCCAGTTTCTTCAGAACAGCATCATTCTTCACAGCACTGCTCTACAAAGATTATTTGCACCTCACGGAGGAAAACGCAAGCATTGCTACGGCAATCGTTATCGGATTTGGCTCTTTATTCACAATGATTGGAGGAACCCTTTCAGACAAGTACAGACCAAGGGCAGTTATTCTTGCATCCACCTCAGGCATGTTCCTAGCCACATTAGGACTTGTGTTTATCATAGCTAATGCAACGCTTCTATTATTCTCAATACTATATTTCATGATGATCGCGTCATACTATTTAGCAACTCCGGCAACAAGTGCTTTGTTAGCCGACCGAGTGCTTCCAGAACAAAGAGGAAAAGTATTTGGCGCACTATTTTCAATAGGACAGACGCTTTCAATGCTGACTCCCACGATTTTTGGGCTCATTAAAGATCAGTATAACATCACCGTAGCGTTCAGCTTCATGTTGACGCTTGCATTCCTCGCATTGTTCCTTGCAAGATATATCTACATAACAGATAAGAAACGGGAAACAGCAAAATAGGCTGACGACAAGATGGAGACCCAAATACAAAAACTCGAAAAACTAATGATCCATCTAGAAAAAGAAGAAGCAAGTCCAGAAATATGCTCAGAACTTAATAAAATCCTAAAAAACTTCCAAGCCCAAGCAGAATACCTGCGAGAAGCAGAAAAACCGCTTGGGACAATAGCGACTTCAACCTCAGCACTCACAATAGTCTCAATTCTTCTCCTCCTGAATGGGAAAAACAATCAAGTGCAACTTTTTTCCCTTTTGAGTCTCCTATTTATGCTAGCAACAGTTATCGGGTCATTATTCTTTGTAACCATG
This sequence comes from archaeon, assembly GCA_024276795.1. Classification (GTDB taxonomy): domain Archaea; phylum Asgardarchaeota; class Heimdallarchaeia; order Heimdallarchaeales; family JAJRWK01; genus JAJRWK01. Next base: position 33,982 of record JAJRWK010000103.1, read on the forward strand.
GTATTTAGAGCCTCATTTCGCTTGTCAAGAGTGCGATACCACATCAGAATCAAAGGATATTTGATAAAAGTGGATTACTCTGCCGAAGAATTCGCTGACATGCTTACACTTTTGAAACTGGCGAAAGAAAGTATGAAAACACTAGATAAGATGGAAAAGAGATACCAACGTGTATTATGGAAGTCTATTTTCTTGTTTCTTTCAACAATTCTTGTGCTGTTATTCGTTGCAACCTTATTGCAATACCAATAAAGAACAAAGAAAGCAAAGAAACTAGAAAAGGGTTAAGAATCAAAAAAAGAGCTAGATTTAAAGCTAAGAAAAAGCGACCTATCTGCGAACGCGGGGTGAAACGTATAGGCCAAAAAAACAATACCAATTCCATTACAAATCCATGAATAAGGTTCAACTTATTTCCACCATTGTTTTGTTCCTTATCATCATTTCAGACGGAAAAATTGTGGATACTAACCCAATATCTTTGGAAAATATTAACAGAGAAGCCATGATTAAGACGCTACCATTTCAACATGAAACTCCAAACACTCAAGGAACAACCGCGTCTGAACAAGGACTAAAAATAAATCAGAGAGATAACATTATAACAGTACGGAATGCTGTGCTAAAACCAAGAAATGTCCAAGGAGGAGAAAGAACAGAACTCCTAGAACTCAATATTAGCATAGAAGCCGCAGAAGAAGTGATATTGAAAGTAGCGACCTTAAACGCAAAGGCTAGTGAGCAAGCAGAAACAGTAAATGTTGATTTAGGGCCGATAATCTTCAACCAAACAATCGAAACAGGCGTGAACAACATATTGTACCCTCTCGCGGCAGCAGGAGTAAAAAGACTATACAGCGTCATCTCTGGAACGACACCATTTAGTTTATACTTGTCCAAGGTAACATTCACTGTAGACAGGGAAGACCTAGTCTTAATGCAAGAAATACCATTCAATGGAACCATAACTTTGGAACGACTAGATTTTTCCTCTCCAGTCAAAATCTCAGAAATCAAAGCGGAAATGAAGGATTATGACTTAGACGGAACAAACGAAACCTTTCAGTTTAAGCTTTTACTCAGACAAATCTTCTCAGCACCGTATTCAATCCAATCACAAGGACCAGTAGCTGGATTTAAAAACAAATCCATTACTAACGCAAAAGCGGACTATTTCATTTCAATTGCAAATCTAACCTCTTTTTCGAAGGGAGAAATCCCCCCAAATAATGAATTTGTAATAAAAATCAATTTATTAAGAGAATGGAGGGTTATGCCGGAAAAAATAGTCGCAAGTCTAACTTCAAGAATACTAATCATTTATGAAGAAGCAAACTCTGCAAGCATAAATGACCGCACTTTTTATCCAAGCATCAACACTAGTTCAAGTTATGACATCCAAGCAACACAAAATCCTCAGCGATGGAAAGTAGAGATCATTTTCACCGGCACACTTACAGGACTAACAGCACTATTATTCTTATCCACATTTGTAAGAAAAGCGAAAAAACGATAAAAAATAGGAAAATGGTGGGCCAGGGCGGAATCGAACCGCCGACCTCACGGTTTCTGCACATGATTAACAAACGCATATCAGCCGTGCGCTCTAACCGACTGAGCTACTGGCCCAGAAGCGTTGTGCTTCAGTTAGGCGTGTTGTTCTTAGTGCCGTAGGTTTTTAGGTTTTTTGTTTGGGTGGTGTGACTTTCGTGGAAAAACGCATACGCGACAAAAAACGTTGTGTTAATATTCCTTATCTGTGTCAAGCAGAGACAGAAAACCCTCTTCGTCGTCTTCATAAACATATTGAAGTAGCTCGTAGATCAAATCTTCTAGTCCCGTGCAAGAAATATTCACGAAAACCGACAACTCGTTGAGAAATAACAGGCTATTAACTAGAGAATACTTATTCGATAAAAGCTCCCCAATGTGATCTTCAATATTCGATAGGCTAAACCGCTCATATGCTTCTTTCATTTTCTTAGAGTAGAATGACTTATACACTTCTCCGATGATCAAAAGTAAGGCTTGATCCTCCCCAATTCTCAAAGAAGCCCAGAAATCAGAGGAGAGAATGTTTCCTCTAAATTTTTCCATCATAAAAACCTGGCATTCCTCGTGACAGACACCCAAAACATCACATAAAGAAACAAAAAATTCTTCTCGATCGTGTTCCCAAACGCCAAGCACAGAGTACATACGATTCAGCAGTTCTTGAACAACTCGGCCGGAACAAGCAACGTCCACATGAATCGACTTGCGTCGATCAATTATTGAATTAGGGGGGCGGAAGAACTGTTGAAAAACCAAGAATTTCAGAGCTTCATATCTGTGCTTCACATACTCCCCGCCAATCAATTAGAAAATAGCACTTATTTTACTATCGCCAAGTGCTTGAGGAAACAGCAAATCAGGACCTTACCTTAATTCTTTCCAAATATTTTGCTGACTGAGTCTGAAAATAAAGATCATAGAGTTCACGATAGGGACCTGATTGATTAATCAAATCCGCGTGTGAACCAATCTGTCTAATAGAACCGTCTTCTAAAACAATTATTAGATCAGACCTAAGAATCGTGGTCAAACGATGTGCTATAACAATGCTTGTCTTTCCCCTGAGAATACGGTCTACAGCCTTCTGAATCTTTGATTCAGTATAAAGATCAACAGCAGAAGTGGCCTCATCTAAGAGAATCATCTGAGGATTAGAAAGGATCACCCGAGCAAACGAGATCATCTGTCTTTGACCTGCGGACAGATTCTTACCGTACTCTTCAACAACCGTATCAAGACCACATGGTAATAATTCTACAAATTCTCTCGCTTGAACAGCCTCTAATGCCTTCCAAATCTCTTCATCAGAGGCTAAAGGATTAGCAAGGAGGAGGTTCTCACGTAGAGTCCCCCTAAATAGTAAAACACGCTGAGAAACATAACCAATCATTTTTCGAAGATAGTGTAGATTGTATTCTTGGATATTCGTGCCACCTAGTCTGATTTCTCCATTCTGGGGTGTATAAAAACGTAACAACAGCGAAGCAATTGTGGTTTTTCCGGCACCAGTATGACCGACTAGTGCAATGCGTTGTCCAGGTGAAACTGAAAAACAAAGGTTATGAAGAACAGGCGTTTCGGGATTATAACCAAAAGTCACGTGATCAAATTCGATAGAGCATTGAATAGGATATGGAGCAGAAATACCAACTTCAACTTCCTTGCTATCAAGGTCATCAATGAGGTGAAGAATCCTTTCAAGATTAGCAAACGCTCCTTGAAACTTGTGGTAATTACGTGCAATTGTCAGCATTGGCCAGTAATAGAACGGAAGCAATAGGATGAACAAATATACCGTTGAAATTGAAAGACCAGACCCAATTAGCCAAGTCCCAACACCGAGAACTAGAAGAAGTAGCAACTGTTCAAAGAGATCGGTAATGGGCCAAAAAACGAATATGCCAATACCTCGATAAATAGAAGCCCGAAAGGTTGCTTCATTCAACTCCCCAAACTGTTTTAGGTTCTCGGATTCGCGACCAAACGCCTTTGAAACTTGAATAGCACGCATAGTTTCAGCAAATCGTTGATTCACCTCAGCGAATTTTTTCCTCCAAGCATCGGAAACTCTGCGCTGAAACCCACGCAATAAACGAGCGATAATGAAAACAAGAGCCATAAACGGAAGGATAGACAAGGTAAGGACAGGTGAGAAATAAAACATCACAGAAAGAGTGACTAATAGACGAAAGATACCAGTCAAAGTATACGAAATTGAAGTGGCTGTGTCGAACAGCTCTTGACTATCATTTATTATTCGACTTGTTAGACGACCACTTTCGTTTTGATCAAAAAAAGAGACTTGATTTTTCAAGACAAAAGAAAAAGCATCGACACGAATGTCTCTAATGACTCTAGCATTCAGTTTTGTAACAAAAGTGAACTGGATAACGCGAATAAACCATGATACGAAGTTGAAAACACCATACGCTAGTGCTGCAAACAACACCTGCCGAGCTGAGGGTTGAGAATCGCGTGCATTCTCAATCAGACTAAACCCATAGCGGAAAAAAAGAGGAGCAGCAATGGCGATTCCAATATTAATCATGATGATGAAGGTCACTATCAGGAATAGGCGAAGATGTGACCGAATATAAGACAACAAAGCCCGAAAAAGCTCCCGATCCGAACGAAGAGAAGGAGGCACGCTAGAGGCATTTCTTATTGATTCAGGCAAGTTACAAACACTTCCAATACCTATGTTTTTTGGAGAGGAGGAAGATCATAATGGCTACTGAATAGTCTTCGATAATACATATTTTGACGAATCAATTCCTCGTGAGATCCGATTCCCACAATCTTTCCTTTCTCAAGAATAATGATTTTGTCCGATTGGGCAATAATTGCTAAGCGATGAGTTGTTATGACTGTTGTCCTCGTTTTTAAGATTGTAGAGATCGCTTTTTGAATCTCTAACTCAGTTTTTGCATCCAGCGCACTTGCGCCGTCATCCATGATGAGAATGGCAGGGTCGATAAGTAAAGCCCTAGCAATAGCTATTCTTTGAGCTTGTCCTCCGGAAAGCTTAACACCGTTTTCACCAACAAGAGTGTCGTATCCATCCGGAAAAGAAATGATAAATTCGTGTGCTTGGGCTAACTTCGCAACTTCAATTACTTCTTCTAGGGAAGCTCTGGGTTTTCCGAACCGAATATTTTCCAGAATTGAATCATTGAACAAAAACACGTCTTGCTCTACGGTAGCAATTCTAGCCCTCAAGGACTCATTAGAATATTTGTCGATAGGCTGACCAGAGAGGATAATAACCCCAGATTCTGGTAAGTACAGCCGTTGAATAAGCTTAGCAATGGTGGATTTGCCAGATCCAGGCCCCCCGACAATTGCAATTGTTTCATTGTCATTAACCATGAAAGAAACATGATCCAAGGCAGAATGAAGATCAGAACGATAACGAAAAACAACGTCTCGAAATTCGATTGAAGCTGTTTCTCCTGTGAATTCAACAAAACCATTTGGTATCATGACGAGTTCGGCTTTGGAGAGAAAGCGATAAACACGATTGGTTGCAGCCATTGCCATAACTAAAGCAAAAGCGATCCAATCTTGATCTTCAGAAAGCGCACTGACCAATCTGAGAGAACCGAGGAGGAGAACGACTGTTCCGATCTGAATCATGCCAAGAGCGGCAAAAACAAGGCTCCCTCCAACAACTATAGAGGTATAGGCAAGAACTACGATTGAAGGATAGAACCAAGCCCCAGACTTTCCTTCTTGCTCCTTGACAATTGCATGAACCTCTGCAAGACTTTCGAACTTTTTCCTAACTGTTGCTTCTGCGACAAATGCTTTGATCTCTCGAATCCCTGAGAGAGAAGACTGAGTGACATTGGATAACTCGGAAAAAACTTCAAGAACACGAGTACTTAATGGGACTAAAGAAACACCGTATCTGACAGAACTAGTCACAAACAGAGAAAAAATTATGATCAATGAAAGAACCAATGCCCAATGAACAGAAAGGAGAACATAGGCAGTAACACTCCAAACCGATAACGTAGAGATAAGATCAGTAAAACCAGGGGAAAGCCCGATATTTATCGCCCGGGTATCATTTGTTGCACGGGCCATAATCTCACCAATATCGATTTGGTCATGAAACGCCAAACTTCGGTTTTGTAAAGTAGCGTACAAGTCATACGTGATATCGGTTGTGATTCTATGAGCCAATACTTCATTTAGAAACTTCGTCATGAAAAAAACAAGTGCCTGAAGGAAAGCAACAGGAATGAGAAAATATAACTTGCCTTTAACAGAAGGCCAGCCACCACCATCAAATAATATCTGAACAATGTCTGCAGAAAGAAATAGAGGAACCATATACAAAATAGGCTCAATAAGTGCTAATAAGGCTACCAGAAAAAACCAGTTTTTGTATCGAGACATATGGCCAAAAAACCATGCAAAAGGCCCCATGACCATGCCTCATTTCAAGAATAAATAAAACATGTTGACAAAAAACAAGGATAATACCTCAAGAACAACAACTTGACTGAAAATAACCACTACTTCAAGTACCCCAAACATGATACCACTTTGTAGATGGATCAAAAAAACCGAAAAATAGGTTCAAGAGCTGAGAACAGTGATTTACGGATTACTACTTGACCCAAAGACGGGAATCGCAGGAGACATGCTAATAGGATCCTTGGCTTGGATGCTTAAGGAAAAAAAGGGGAAAAAAGAACTTAGCAACCTCACTAATAAGTTCAACGACGCTGCAAAATCTCTGGGATTCCAAATCCAGCTTAGCGATAAAAAAGACGGATATTTGGTTTCAACCACGAGTAGCCGAGAACAAATGTCTTTTGAAACACTGAAGAATATTCTTCAAGAATTAAGCACTACGCTTGAGATAAACAGCGCTTACCGAGACCTCGCTTATCAAGCCATCAATAACTTGTTTAGAGCAGAAAAATACTCGCACAGGCATATGTTTAGGACAGAGTATGAAGAAGGACCAGAACAACATATGCACCTACATGAGGCTCACGATGCGATTATTGATGTTCTCTTTACAGCCATACTATTAGAAAAACTCAGAGTGGATCTTCAAAGAGTTTTTGTATTAAAACCAATCCCATTAGGTAAAGGAATGATCAAATTTTCTCACGGAACGTTGAAAGTTCCAGTTCCGGCGGTACAATACTTGCTGAAGGGAATCGAAGATATGTTTAAACAAGGAAACTTTCGCACAGAACTCACCACTCCTACGGGACTTGCAATTCTATTAGCCCTATCACCGACACCGCTGAAACGAAGCCAACAAAGGAGAATAGGGAAGAAAATCCTCAAAGGAAAAGGATACGGACACAAGAAACTCAAGGTTGAAAACGCGTTAATAGCACATTTAGTCAAAAGCAAAGACTAACCAATCAGAGACAAGACAAATACGCAAGGAAAAAACAGTTTGAGCAGAAAAAATCCAAATGAGAACAGATCTTATCGACACAAACGATAATTTTTTCTTCCAAACATAAACAATAAGAAACGGGCTTACCACTTACTGAATAACGGCGCGGTCGCCTAGCCCGGTAGGGCGAAGGCCTGGAGTGGAATAAAATCCCAGCAAGCCTTTGGGGTCCTTCCCCGCGGGGGTTCAAGTCCCCCCCGCGCCACCAACATTTTTCCAAAAAATCCAATTCATGTCGTTATGAACCACTACCGAGAGTATTTTTCCTAGAAGTTGCTACGAATCCATCAAGTGATTAACGCGCAATTCTATCCACTATTATCTATTCCAAACAAGCTTTCTTGCGAAAAAGGATAAAAATCCGAACAAACATTATGTAATTGTTTGAGATGACAAACAAAGAATTCCCGACGAAAATCCTCCTAATAGAGGACGCAGAGCCAGACATCATTCTCTTCAGACGAGCAATTCGATCCCTTGGCTATCCAGCAGACATCAAAGAAGTAAGAGACGGGATGCAAGCACTCCAAGAATTAAGAAACAATAGTAACTATGATTTGGTAGTGCTCGACATTAATCTCCCCAGACTAAGTGGATTTGACGTAATTCAAGAACTGAAAAGCGAGGGAAAAACAATACCAAACACAGTAGTTCTCACATCCTCAGACCTAGAAGAAGACAGAATGACAGCCGAAAAACTTGGATTAAAGAGATACTATCAAAAACCAATGTCTTTTAGCAAATTCAAGGATCTTGTTAAAGAAATGATCCAAAATTGGCAAGCTAAAAACTAGAAAAGAAATTTTTCAAAGAGCAACAACGAAAAAATCCGCAATTCTACGGTATAAAATACGCTGATTTTTCGGCTTTAAGATGCCATGACCCTCGTCCTCAAACTCAAGCTTTTCAAAAGGGATTCCATGCTTTTCCAAACGTTCTTCAACAACCCGTAAATTTTGAGGGGTTACGTTCGGATCTTGCAATCCTTGAACAATTAACAGTTTCCCCTTTATATTTTCCAAGAAGTTGATGGGAGAGCGTTCAAAATATTTCTCTGGAATCTCATAAGGGCTACCCCCCAGCATCTCTTCAGAATAGACACGAAGATCAGGACGCGGAGTTTCGTAGTCCACCACTAAATCAGTCATGCCACAAACCGGAACGGCAGCAGCGACAATTTCAGGTGGAAAGTGCGTAATAGCCCACCAGCTTGAATAGCCCCCATAGCTTACACCCGTAATGCCTACTCGATTTTCTTGGGCTACTCCGTTAGCAATCAAAGATTCAATGCCCATCCGGATATCCTCTTGTTCCTTACCACCCCAGCCATCTTCTTTGATGAGCTCGCGAAAACGATTCCCATAACCCGTGGAACCCCTGTAATTAGGGTCAAAAACAACAAATCCCCTTGAGCAAAGATACTGAATAAGTGGGTTTAGTTTGTCCGCAGAGTGGGAAGTGGGCCCTCCATGAATATACACAATAGTTTTCCCATTTCGAGTTCGGGGCAAGTATAGCCAGCCATATATCTCAAGACCCTCAACAGAACGCCAAGAATAACTCTTAGCCGGGGTCAGATCATCTTTTTTGATCGAAGTAAATGATAATACACGAGTAATATTTGTGAATTGAGAAGGGCTGAGTGTTTCATCTAAAGGAAAAATGACTAAATCCACAGGATTAGTGGAAGAATAATATAGACCAGCCCAAGACTCATCTCCAACTGGTGAAATAGGCAACAAGTTGCCTTGTGAAACATCGAGCCGAATAAATTTTCTGGTGTTAAGATCATAAATATGAGGAATAAGTCTTGCTTGGAAAACCTCAAGAAAAACAACAAAAGGAGAACACGGCACAGAGCGAATTTGTTCAAAGTATACACTTTCATTCCGAGCATCTTTCAGAATCTCTATGTCTTCACTTATAGGATCATATAAGCCAAGAGATCCCCCATCTTGTAGTTTCCCACCAATTGTGTCTGTAACAAAAGCTACGCGATTGTCTTGAGTCCACATAGCACTAATTTTTGCAGTAGTACCTAAATTCAGAATTTCTCGATCCTCAGATCCATCAGTGTTAACTAACCAGTATTGAACACCAGAGGGATGTAAGTCATTACGATGATAGAGAACAAACTTGCCATTAGGGCTTACTACTGGTTCAATCCAGGAAGGACGCTCAGTCTTTGCCAAAACAACTCGATTATTGGAAAAAAGATCATGAAGAACGATAGAAATGGTTTTGGTTTCCTTTTGTCTTTCAAAGTCAAAATTAGCGGAATATACAATGTACTGACTATCTGGACCAAATGACCCACCCCTCAAAAAAAAAGGGGGATCAGAATCTGTCAACTGAACCATTTTGAGAGGATCATCGACAAACACTTGGTACAAGACATTTCGTTCATTTCTAGAGCGATCCTCACTGACCAGAACAGAAGAGGAATCAGGAGACCAATCAACGCTGAAAGTTGCTTCAGGAGTGTCAGTAAGAGCAAGAAATTCAGAATTACCGTTGGGAGAAGTCAAGAAGACATCGACATTTTCATGAATACCTTGAACATCCAGTGCAACATACTTGTGATTAGGGCTCGCTAGAGCCCAATAAATAGTGGGTAGTTGCATTAACTCATTCAAATCTAATCGATGCATACGCACAAAACGAGACTTCAACATAAATTCTTTTTCCGTTAAGAAAAAGATGATTAGACGACTTGGAGACTTATGGGAAAAAATTCAAAGTAATAAGAAAAGCACCGCAATATCCAAGAAGAAGACAGCAAAAAGAAAATTGTATGTTAATTGGTCTAGTAGGCAAACCCTCCTCGGGAAAGTCAACACTGCTCAATGCCATGTGTCTCAGTGATGCAAAAGTAGGAGCCTATCCATTTACAACAATTGAACCGAATAAAGGTGTCGGTTATGTTGTCATAGACTGTGTTTGCAAAGAGCTAGAGATTCAATGCCAGCCCCGACATGGTTGGTGTAACAATGGAAGAAGATTCGTACCCATAAAGTTACTAGATGTTGCAGGACTGGTTCCTGGTGCTCACGAAGGAAGAGGAATGGGTAACAAATTCTTAGATGACCTAAGACAAGCAGATGCGTTAATCCACGTTGTCGACATGTCAGGAAGCCTCGATGCAGAAGGAAACACAATAGATAAAGGAAGCTGGGATCCAGAAAAAGACATCGTCTTCTTAGAAGAAGAACTAGATTACTGGGTTTTAGGAATCATTGAAAGAGATTGGGAGAAACTGGCAAGAAGAGTGGAGTCAGAAAGACTCGCTCTAGCAGAAGTTCTCACAGATAAGCTAAGTGGATTGGGAATAAGCATAGGAGCGCTCAAATCTGCGATTCGGCAATCAGAATTAGATGCCACAAGACCAGCAAAATGGAGCCAAGAAGAGTTATTGAAACTTGCATCTGCAATCCGGAAAATCGCATTTCCAACAGTAATAGCTGGAAACAAAATCGACCGAGAAGGCTCAAAAGAGAATTATGAAAGGCTGAAACAAAAAAACATGGATATTATTCCTTGCTCCGGCTTAGCAGAATACTATCTTCGAAAACTTGATGAAAAACAAATAATTCGATATATTCCAGGGGATGCTAGCTTTGAAGTACTTCAAGAAGAAAAACTCTCATCAAAAGAGAAAGAAACCTTAAGCCAGATTAATGAAAAAATCCTAAAGCCATATGGAAGCACGGGAGTCCAAAGAGTCCTTCAATTTGCGGTGTTTGATCTCCTCAACCTTATACCGGCTTATCCAGTAGAGGACGCAACCCACTTTGCTGACAAAGACGGAAGAGTACTGCCTGACGTTTTTCTGGTTCCTAAAGGAACAACACCACGACAACTTGCAGCAAAAGTTCACACAGATCTAGCCAAAACGTTCATTCATGCAATCTTAGTGCCGAGTGGAAGAAGAGTAGGAGAAGACTATGAAATACAACCAAAAGACATCATACGAATAATTCATGCAAGCTAATGAGAGTGAGCGGTAATGAAAAAGGAACATCAAAAAAAGCAACAGTTCCAAAATCACTCCAAGACTGGGTATATCTAGAAAAAAAAGAAGGAACCATTACTAAATATCGCTTTTTCCCTTACAGACCAGCGATAGTTACCTTGATGGGGTATGTTTTCACCGGAATGCTTCCAGCAATTTTCGCCATCATAATCCTTGTAATGTCAGGATTGTACGGATTTTCGGAAACTAGTTCACCTTGGTTAGGAACCGTTTTTCTCGTCGTGTCTCTGTTCCTAGCATTCCTACTCCATAAATACGTGGTAGTTCCAGCAAAGCCAGCGTTAAAGCCATACGTATACATAGAAATACATCCAGATGAAATTATCGTGAAGCAAATTTTTCCAGATGTAGCAAGAAAATCCACAATACGCATCCCTAAAGAAAAAATTAGAGACATCGTTCTCAAAGAAGAAAAGAGCATTGGGTATCGAGTAGGAATAAAGGTTGACCCCCAAGTATTTGCACGAGCCAATAACACAGTGTACCTAGGATCATACGGAACAAAGCAAAATGGAAGAGAAATGCAAAAATTCCTACAATCACTAATTGGCTTCAAGAAATGATTTACTGACCAGAAAGTAATGCTTTCAGAATCTTAATTGCGTTCTTCATGTGTGAAGAATCGAACATTACTACATTATCGTTGGGAGTGTCAAGGAGGGATTCAATCCATTGTTCCGCCTTGGTAATGTCGTTTTCCCCGAGAAGAGTCTCGGAAATAGTAAGAACAATTGTTCCAGGAACAGAAACTTGCGAAAGTATACTCACGGGCTCTCGATCAAGGAGTGTTGTCGCATCGATAATAACATCATTTGCCCATCCATTATACTCACTCAAAACAGAAGGGTCTTGAATAGTCTGCAAAGTAATCTTATTCACAGAGAGATCAAAAACAGAGCTCAAATAGGACACTTTAAACTCAGCAGAAGGATGCTGATTCATATCGATGAGTAGTTGGCTACCCAGAAGCTGAAACAGCCTAATCCAGAGAGGTCTTTGAGTCAAAACCAAGATATTCTGATTTTTTCCTTGCTCGGCTTTCTCCCAAAGCTCAGCTGTGAGCTCGGCAATAATACGTTGAGAAGCAGTTTCCACTAACTTCACGGTGTCTGTTTTTCTAACATCACCGTTGCGATCTACTTCAAGAACAAGAATATGATCATTGTGAATGACGCTAAAAGAATGCAGACCAGACCCGCCAGGAGTCTGAGGAAGAGGGATCCCTCCGTCAGCCGTTGCGGCCTCATCTGTATCTTCAGGCAAAAAATCATATGAGAAAGTTGATTTGCACAGAGGACAGTAAGCCTTTATCTCCACAAAAAACGCAAAGAAAAACAAATGTATAAATCTTAGTAATGACGCCTACGATGATTGGAGCGTTTGAAAGGTTTTTGCCATAATTTCAGACAAAAGACGAGACGATTCTTGATCAACTTCAGAAACATTTTTGGAGCATTGTGAAATGAACTGCTCGTCCGTTAGTGATTCAAGATTGATTCGAACGTTCATAAGAGCACTCTGGATAGCCGCTGAAAGCATTTGAGCACCACTAGCGCAGTCAGAAACAGCATCCTTATAACCGATCTCAACCAAAACAGCAATTTCTTTGAGAACCTTGAGCGCAACTAATGCCGTTTCAAGAGGAACTTCCGTAGCCCTTCTGAACGCCTTTTGTATCATTTCTTTACGATATGCCTGTTCTTCAGGAGTCGATTTTGGTAAACGAAATGCAGACAGTACTTCACTGAATGCTTGTGAATCCTCATCAATAAGTTGCATCAATTTTTCCCTTGATTGCTCACACACACTCAAAATCTCGCTTGCTTGGTTATGTGCGGAGGAAAGGTCTTCCTTCTTCAGGGTCAGACGAGCAACCATTGCACCCAAAGCAGCACCTATTGCTCCAGAAAGAGCGGCTGACGATCCCCCTCCCGGAACAGCAGAGTCACTACTTAATTCGTCAAGAAAACCAGCAATGGTCTTGTCAATTAGCAGAGATTGGGAATCTAGAACACTTTGGAGTCTTCGCTCTAGGATTTGATCCCGTGAAAAATTATTCAATTGGAGATAAAACTCAATCGCGTCAAATAAGGCGTCTTGAGGAACAAGGCCAACAATTTCTCCTTCAACTGTTGAAACACCGTATTTTGACGCCTCTGCCTTGATTAATTCAAAAACACGGTGGAGAGGAGTTCCTTCGTAATTCACCATGTTCATAGAAACTTGCACAAGGCCACGCTCCTTGATTTCAAAACCCATGGCCTTAACATATCTCAATCCTCCGCCACTATGACGGACATTGCGAGCAATCTGCTTGGCAATACTGACATTATCTGTGCTCAGATAGACATTATATGCTATAAGAGGAGCGCGAGCGCCCACGACAGTAGCACCGGCCGTAGGATGCAACTGGTTAGGTCCAAAATCAGGTTGGCGATCAGGATTGGTTTTAACTTCTTCCCTGAGCCCTTCGAATTGACCTCTACGTATGTTTGCCAAGTTTCTGCGATCTTCACGAGTTGCAGCTTCTTCATAAAGATATGTTGGAATTCCTAATTCGTCAGAAATACGCTTAGCTAGTTTCTTTGCCAAGTCAATACAGTCTTCCATTGAGACTTCAGAAATTGGGACAAAAGGAACAACATCTGTGGCACCAATGCGGGGATGTTCACCTTCATGCTTGGTTAGGTCAATCAATTCCGCCGCTTTCTTGACTCCTCGAAAAACACCTTCAGCAACATTTTCGGGACTTCCCACAATAGTAATAACACTGCGGTTATGATCGCGATCCGATTCCTTATCAAGCAAATAAACTCCGCGTACACTCAAGATTGCATCAACAATTTCCTGAATTACTTCGTCTCTGCGACCTTCGCTAAAATTAGGAATGCACTCAACTAGCCTCATTTAATTCACCCTTTCAGAGAGACCTAGGAAAACACCCTCATTTCTTTTTGCCTCAAAACGGACAAAAGCATATCAGAAGAAAATAAATCGCGTAAGAAAATTGGAAAAGGGAAACAAACCAAACGAAAAGCTAGACAAGATATTTTACGAGAATTATGTTGATGCGCTCTGCTATGGACTCAATTTTATCTTGTAGCTCTCTAATCCGAGAACTAAGTTCGTCGAAAGCAAAGTATTCTTTCCAATCAGCCGTACTACCAAAATGTTTCTTCTTGAGAGCATAGATCTTTTCGCGATTCATGTCTCTTTTTCTTTCAATTTCATTTAGATGCTCTCTTGTCTCCTCAAATGACGTGAAAAGAGAAAGCAATGCAGTAGAAGCAATTTGAGTAATCTCTTCAACTGGGGAAAGAATCGTTTTCAAATCGTCAAGAGCTTCCTGTGAAAGTGAGCTATGATAAACTTCTGTGTTTCTCGCAATTCTTTCAACTTGATCCATTGCACCATCGATCTTCCACATGATCTGCAAGCGATCAGAAATCAGCGCAGGCGCAATTTTAGCCTTTAGAATAAGACTGGCAAATTCCGCCTTAATCGTGTCTACTTCTTCCTCGATCGCATACACTTTAACCAGTGTTTCAGGAGAATCAAGACCCGCAGATAATGCTTGAACTCCAGTCAATAACAATTCTGCAGCCTTTTCATAAGCAGCCTTAGTTAATTCATTTGCATCCTTATAATCTCTCAACATGATATTCACCTTACAAAAATTGATTTAATACAAAATAAGAAAAAATGGAAATAATCCCCGCCAGAGGAGGTGTGGTAAACGCTGAAAAAGCGATTTTCTTCACAGTGTCGTAGTTCACGGCCGTCTTTGAAGCAACACCAACACCTACAAAGCTTGCAACTAAAATATGAGTCCCAGAAACGGGAATCCCCAGAAACGCAGCAGTAAACGTAACAAGAGCAGTGCTCACCTGGACACTCAAAGCAGTCGCAGGAGTCAAAGACACGACTTCGGCGCTAAGGGTCTTAATAACTCGGCGACCAAGAATCCCGAGCCCGATACCCATTCCGATGCCACCAAGGAGAAGAGGAAAAAGCGGGAAATCAGAATCAGCAAATGCAGGCAACAACGGAGCCACAGCATTAGAAACATCATTACCTGCACGACTAATACTTGTTATACAAACAAAAACCAACAACAAGTTAGCAAAAATTCCCTCAACTCTTTGCTCATCCTCCAAGTTCTTCACTCGACTCCGTTTTATTCTAGAAACAGCATGGTACACAACATAGGCTCCAGCGAAGCCAAGCAACGGGCTAATAAACCAAGACATGAAGACCCTACTAACGCTCCACCAATTTACGACACCAGCACCATCGATGTAAACTGCAATAAAAGTAACAGCACCCACCATCGCGTGCGTTGTACTTACGGGAAGACCAAAATAGGACGCCAGCAGAAGAGTAAAAGCAACTGCAACAAGGATGCTGAGAACGAGAGTGGCATTTCCAGCAAAATCTACGTCAGCCAAGTCATTGCTGATGGTCTCTGAAACATTCCGGCCCAAGGTTAAAGATCCGATCAAGATCAATACTGCACCCAAAACAACAGCCTGATTAACAGTTAAGCGACGAGCACCGACAACAGCAGCAAACGTCTCATCATTACTTCCAACAGCAATAGCGAGAGCGGCAGAAACAATAACAGTGAACAATAGAAGGCTCATTGGCAATGACTTAAAGGGTAAAAAATATTTGAAACTTGCCATCCAACGTTGGACACAATTATTATGAAAATTAGCGAAGACAAGTCAAGAATCGACCACCATCGATACTTACGGTATTTCCAGTGATCCATCCCGCTTTCTCACTAGCAAGAAAGAAGATCAACTCTGCAATTTCTTCCGGTTCGCCGACACGACCTAGTGGATGGGTCATTTTGCTATGTTCTAGAAACGCTTGATATCGCTCTTCATCCATACCAGATCGACGATGGAGCTCCGTACGAACCACACCAGGGTTAACAGCATTCACACGAATTCCTTTTGTAGCAAGTTCCAAAGCAGCAATCCGAGTTATCTGATCAACAGCAGCCTTACTAACGCCATAAGCAAAAATACCAGGAAATGAACGGATCCCAGCAACGCTCGAAACATTAACAATAGAACCCTTAGTTTTTTCCAAGAAAGGAATCAATGCTTGACTAATCAAAAACAAAGAATCAACGTTTACAGCCATCATTGAGCGGAAATCCTCATAAGAAGTGTTCTCAATAGTCCCGCTCTGAATAATTCCTGCGTTATTGACTAATACGTCAACACGTCCAAATTCGTTTTCAACAACTGAACGAATTTTTCCAGCAATTTGTTTGGGGAATAGCAGATCTCCAGTTAAAGGAACCACCTTGACACCAAACTGAAACGAAAAATCTCTTGAAAGTTCATTAAGTGCGGGCTCATTTCTCCCGACTAGCAAAAGATCGAATTTTTCGTCTGCAAACCGCCTTGCAGTTGCTTTCCCAATACCAGATGATGCGCCGGTAATAACCGCAACATTTCCAGAAAAAGCCATGAGACAATACCTTCATTTTCGCTTATGATTTTTGTCCACAGAAAAAACACCCGTAAACTCTAAATTCAATAACACCCACCTATTTTTTAGAAGCCATAGGCTTCCATTATCTTCAAACGAGGTTTATCGAATGACACGAGATTATTCCGCGAAGAAGATACGCGATTTTCGAAAGGGAAGAATTAACAACTACATGGAAGACGACCTTGACTGGGACACAATTGAACGAAAAATGGATCGGGCCTTCAGAAAACAAAAAAGACGCATAAGCCGCACAAGAAAACACCATGACCGAAAATGGTTCAAAGAAGAGCTCTAAGAACCAATGCGGACGAAAACAAAGCTGAGTTCACAGAATTTTATGATCACGCCGAATAGGTCTTTCTTGAGACGCAAAGCGTTCTTCTCTCCATGGATCGCCATTTTGATGATAACCGCGAGATTCCCAAAAACCACGTTCCCAGACATCCTTAAAATGAATCTTGGTAACCCACTTCACGGATTTCCAGAAATACAAATGTGGAACTAGAAGACGCAATGGCCCACCATGATCAGGATGTAGCGGCTTACCTCCGTGCTCATATGCCAACAAAACCCCGTCCTCGTCCAAATAACCACCATAGAGAGGCAAAGCGGAAGTGTACCCACTCTTCGCTTCGAATGTGACAAATTGTGCCTCAGGCAAGGGTTTGACAAGATCAACAATTGTCTTGAATGATACGCCACAAAAGGTCTGATCCAAAAGACTCCAAGTAGTAACACAATGAATATCAGTCGTAACCTCGGTCTTTGGAAGCGCAAGAAATTCTTCCCAAGACCATGTTACAGGATTTTCAACCAGTCCCAAAACCTCAACATTCCAGTTTTTTCCATCAAAGTGGGGAGTACGTTCAACAGAGAGAACGGGCCATCGTTTCGCAAGATATTGGCCGGGAGGAATCCTATGCCTCTTACGAATCTCTTTAGGTGAGGGAGGAACATAAACACTAGGGTCAACAATGGGATTTTCGCCGTCAAAAGGATCCATAGTGAGAAATCAGAAAGAGATTACAAAAAAATTTGCACCTTTTCAAGTCAACGCAAAATCGAGCAAAGGTTAATCTGTGAGAAATCTAATTTTCACATAGAAAAGCCAGCGCGTGAAGACGAGACATGCCAAGGAAAAAACCCGCTTCAGAACCAAGCAAGATCGAGGAAATCCTCTCACCTCTAAGCAACCCCATGAGAGTAACGATTCTTAAAATAATAGGGCAAAATGAACCAATCACGTATTCAAAAATCCTCGAACAAACAGGTCTTGAAAGCGGAAGTTTCTACTGGCATGTTTCAAAAATGCCTCAACTCATCCAACAAGACGAGCAAAAAAAATATAGACTCACTGCAAAGGGAAGAGCAGCATATCAATTGATAGTAGACCAATCAGCCTTAGAACCACCACATGAAGAGGGTCCATATCAAGCATTATTCAACATTCTTGGCAAACTTTTGTTTAATATCTCACCGGTGAGAGGGATAATTGAGATATCACTACTTCTGTTCCTCTGGGGATACCTACTCAGCCAAGCGCGAGCACTGCAAGTCCTCACGATAACAGAAATTTACGAAGAACCACCAATAGAACTTTCGTGGATGACTCCACTAATAAGCATAACCCTAATGCTCCTGCTCTCATGGGTAACGACAATATTTCTGGCAGTAACGGGGATAATCAGAATACCCGTAAGAAGAATAAAGAAAAAAATACGGTCAATGGAAGCTAATGTCTGGATACTATTTTCCTTCACACCCTTAATCATGCCAAGTTTTGTAATCTCACTTCAAGAAACAACAAACATCGCTACTCTTCAGTTAATCACAGCAATTGCGTCGTTCATTGCATCAATCCTTGTCATTTTGTTCCATACTGCGGCAATAAAATACTCGTTCAACATTTCAAGCACGGACTCATTCATAGTAACGCTCACTCTAGGATATGTCATCCTTGCCTTGGCCTATTCAGCGCAAACAATTATCCCATATTGAATAATAACAGACAAACACAGAGGAAATTCACTCAATAAACCAAGAAGTCAGCATAATCTTTAAGCCCAGCAAGCAAATCAGTACACGAAAAAACAATGCCCGAGAAAAAAACAACAATTGAACACTATATTATCCCGTTCCCAAGAGACACAAGCAAAAGAGTAACAATCATCGGTGCAGGAATAATAGGCACAAGTATCGCGAGGCAATTACTCCTCGACAATCCAGATCTAGAAATTATCCTTCTAGAAAAGGAACCAGAACTGGGATATCACCAAAGCGGAAGAAATAGTGGCGTATTACACTCAGGCATTAATCAAAAACCAGGAAGCCTAAAGGCAAGATTTGCAATCGAAGGGAATAGGCTCATAAGAGAATACTCCAAAAAACACGGAGTAAAATTCGAACAATGCGGAACCATCGTAATCGCACGAAACAAGAAAGAAGAAAAAATCATCAAAACCCTCTATGAATGGGGAAACAAAGCAGGAGTCCCAGAATTACAACTGCTAAATAGAAGAGAACTCCTCGAATACGAACCCTATGCCCAAGGATACATGGCGCTAAGATCACCCACGGGATCAATAATAGACAGTGAAGGCTTACTCAAACAAGTAGGAAAAGAGGCGATAAAACTAGGAACAAAACTCATCTTTGCAACAACAGTAAAAGGAGTCCAAGATGGAAGAATATTAACCAACCGTGGCAGATTTGACCCGGGATTCCTTATCAACAGTGCGGGCCTATACGCAGACAAAATTGCCCACACCATGGAAATAGGAAAACGATATACCATCATACCGTTCAGAGGAGACTACTACGAAGTCGAAGGAATCACGGTAAATTCAATGATATACCAACCACCAGACCTTAACTTCCCATTCTTAGGAGTCCACCTAACAAAAGGAATAAACGGAGGAGTACACGCCGGACCAACAGCAACCCTAAGTTTTGGAAGAGAAGAATACAACAAAGGAATAAATATCAAAGAAAGCATTGAAATGGTATTCACTCCCAATTTCTGGAGAATGGTCATGAGCAAAGAATTCATCAATCTGCTCAAAAACAACGCCAGAACCTCTTTCATTCCTAGAGTATTTCTTGAACAAATCAAATCAATAACAACCCAAGAAGTGACGTTGGACGACCTAAAGCCGTTCAGATCAGGAATAAGAGCACAAGTAGTTGACTTTACCGGAAAACTTGTGAAAGAATTCCTCATCAAAGTCGAACAAAACCGGATAAACATCATTAACGCTGTTTCTCCCGGATTCACATCGAGCTTCGCATTCGCAAAACACATCTCAAGGATAGTAAATACAAGAATCAAGTAATCAAGGCAAAGAACAGCTTCAAAAACAACAAACAAGCATGTTTCCCTGAGAAGAAACCTATAAGTGAAGTAATACGTTAGTCCACTCAATGAGCTTCGGACTTTTTCAAATCGAAATGCCCCGAAATGAACCCGTTCTGAGCTATGCACCACAAAGCCCAGAACGAGCCGAAATTAAAGCAAGACTCAAGGAACTCAAGAACAAAACACTAGAAATACCCGTCATTATCGGAGAAAAAGAGCACTTCACAGAAGAGACCATCGACATCGTCATGCCACATAATCACCATCATGTTCTTGCAAAGGCACACCTTGCGTCGAAAGAACTTCTAAAAGAAGCCATAGAGGTAGCCTTAGAAGCAAAAAAAGAATATCTCGAGTTTCCATGGGAAGAAAGAGCAGCCATATTCATGAAAGCAGCAGAACTCCTCAGCACTACGTGGAGAGCAACGCTAAACGCGGCAACAATGCTAGGAGTTAGCAAAACGATCCACCAAGCCGAAATTGACAGCGCCGCAGAACTCATCGACATGCTAAGATTCAACACTTATTGGATGCATGAAATCTATAAACAACAACCAATCAGCTCAAAAGGAGTCTGGAATAGGCTCGAATATAGGCCTCTGGATGGATTTGTTCTTGCTATCACTCCCTTTAATTTCACAAGTATCGCGGGAAATCTGCCCTCATCACCAGCGATCATGGGAAATGTCGGTTTATGGAAACCAGCGTCAAGTGCATTATACCCCGCATACTATATCATGAAACTATTTCAAGCCGCAGGAGTACCACCCGGCGTTATCAACTTCCTCCCAGCAAGAGGATACGACATTAGTGAAATTGTTGTAAGACATCCGGATCTTGGAGGAGTACACTTCACAGGAAGCACAAAAACCTTCCAATACATTTGGAAAACCGTTGGAGAAAACATCGCAACCTACAACCAATACCCAAGACTCGTAGGAGAAACCGGAGGAAAAGACTTCGTTTTCGCACACAATTCTTCAGACATCAATGCCCTCGCCACCGCCCTCATCAGGGGAGCATACGAATACCAAGGACAAAAATGCTCAGCAGCATCACGAGCATACGTCCCAAAATCCATTTGGGAACCGCTCAAGGAAAAACTCATCACAGAACTCAAAACCATAAAAGTCGGAGATCCAGAAGACTTTACAAACTTCATGATCGCAGTCATAGACAAAGCATCATTTGGCAAAATCGCCCAATACATAGAGCACGCCAAGCAAGACGAAACCTACGAAATCATCTACGGAGGCAACTACGACGACACCACGGGCTACTTCATAGACCCAACAATCATCCTCAGCAAAGACCCGTACTCCAAACTCATGAAAGAAGAAATCTTCGGACCCGTCCTCACAATATACGTCTATGAAGATGAAAAATACATTCAAACACTTGAAATCTGCGACAAAACCGCAGGATACGGACTCACAGGTGCAGTCTTCGCAAACGACAGAAAAGCACTACTCATCGCAGAAAAAATCCTGCGATTCACAGCAGGAAACTACTACAGAAACGACAAACCAACAGGAGCAGTCATTGCACAACAACCATTCGGTGGCTCAAGAGCATCAGGAACAAATGACAAAGCCGGGTCCTACCAAAACCTACTACGATGGACATCAGTCAGAGCCATCAAAGAAAACCTAACCCCACCAACCGATTACAGATATGATTTCATGAAAGAGCCCTAAGCAAGACTTGAAGAATGCAAGAAGCGCAAGGATCAGGATAACATGTTTATAGCTATGAACAACCACGTTCCCATTTAGAGACAAAATCATCGTAGACATCTCGAACAACATGAACTATCCACATTAAGAGCCTTGAATATCTGGATCACTTTTATCTTCTTTATCCCCCATTGAATTCCTCAAAGGATCGAGTAGCCAGGAGTCTTGGAAGAAAGTAACAAGCTGGAATCCCTTGCAATCGAAGAGTACAAGAAATGCTAAGAAGGAAAAACATGTTAGCACAGATTAGGAACACACCCAGACGAGCGAGTGGGAAGTATCATCTATTTGCTTGACTACAAACCCCGCGTCTTCTAACCTTTTTCTTAGATAATCTGGTCTATGAATGTGTCTTCTTGTGAGAAAGATTCTTTGCTCACTAAAGATGTGAAGAGTCTCTGTCCAGTAACCACCAACGTACTTAAACGGGCCAAGTGTCACATACTTTACTTCCAAGCCAAGCTCAGAGATCGTCTCTGTGTCGGTTGAGAGAATTCGAACATCACCTTCGAGTGGCCGATAATGATGCGTAGTGAAAATCAAGTTACTGCAGAGACTACGGAGTTTACTAAGCAATTGTGGGAGAGAAACATGCAAAAAGCTGGGAAAAGTATTCATTGGGAGAAAAATGACATCAAATTTTTCCTTCAAACTCGTAGGTATAAATATCTCCGATGATAATATTATACCCCACCAAGAAACTTTTCTTGATAATTGTCAAAATATGGGCAAATTTCAATTCCTATTACATCTGCATCGGATAATACATAAGTTAACTTGCGAAGAATTCGACCATACTCAGAGCCGATCTCAAGCATACGTGACGGGGAAAAATCAATTACATACGGTAACTCAGGGTCAAAGCGATCAATATATCGTGTCGAAAACGCCGAGACCAGAATACGTCTGCCCAAGTTTTGGAGAGGTGAAAGTTGTGATCGATTCCGCTAGGATCGATTCCTAGAGAAGCAATGAGTTTTTCTGATTCCACAATTACCCACTTAAGAAATCTGTCAGCAGTACTTAAGCATTCATAATTCAAGCAGTGTCTCTATAATTGACTGCAAACTATCCAATGAAACCGTTTTAAACCAACAAAGCTTACAACCATCTGCAATAACCGTCTCATTGATTTTTTCTAAATAACAAACATTCACTATTTCGATTTTGACACATGGCATTCTTGACCAGTTTATTTCAAAGAAAGGAGCGGACATATTTAGCACAAACACGAAATATACTAATCTGAAGAGTTAAACCCTTTCTGGAAACGAATTGCTATAAATAAATCATCTTCAGCATTCCTCTTTTTTACAGATCAATATGAGCTGTTTGCAAATAGTTCCCCACTAAACGCAAAAAAACACTTCACCCTTTATAAAAGCACAGACAAAAAGTTGCGCATTACGGCAACTAAACGCAAAAAACCGTGAAAGTCACAAAAAATTGAGTTCGAGCGATAGAGCTAGAGAAATGGGGAGGAGAGGTAATAACACACTAGCGAGACAATTAATGTTTATGAGAGGAGTGGGATTGTTCTCCCATTGATTTCATTTCATGGCCTGAATGTTCGTGTTTGTCCCCATGACCGCAACCACAGTCATGTGATCCGTGTTTTTCTTTATGATTATCGTGCTTTTTCTCATCTTTACAGCAATCCATGCGATCACCAATCCCGGACTACCAGACAAGATATATCATATTTTCGATATGTCGTGAAAAAATATAATCGAAAATCCCCAAGAAAAAAAGATAAAATGGAAAAAACAACTCCAAAAAGACTAGAAGGTCAAAAAAACAAGAGCTTGGCGTCTATCCCCGACGATCAACTACAATTTTTCCACCTTTTATTACAGCCCTAATATTTTCTCGATCTTGTAATAAAGTGACATCATTCAGAGGGTTTTTGTCCAAGAAAAGAAAGTCAGCAAGTTTTCCAGACTCAATAGTACCAACATCTATCGCCCTGGGTCCAGCAGTAGCAGCCGCTAGGCCTGTCGCAGCCCTAATCACATCCATGGGCTTTAAGCCGACATTATGCAGTAGCTCTAATTCACGTGCATTCCCAAACCCGTATGGACTGAGAGGAGGACCGAGAAAATCACTGCCTGCAGCAATGGGAACACCTGCGTCGACAGCCAGCTTTATGGATTCTACGTGATTCTCAAAGCCTTCCTTTGCTTTCTCAATGGCATATCCGGGAAGGCCAAGCTCTTCTCCTCGTTCAACAATAAGCTTGACAATGATCATCGTGGGTACGAGGATTACGTTTTTTTCCTTCATAAGCTCAATGAGTTCGGGCTTCTGATTCAGGTACATTGCATGCTCAACCGTGTTTACTCCAGCTTTGACTGCTTGCTCAATTCCCCCAACACCATGCGCGTGAGCAGAAACATAAACGCCATATCGTCTAGCCTCTTCGATAATGGCCAAGAGCTCCTCCATTGTGAACTGAACTTGGTGGGGATGGTCAAGTTCAGACATGACCCCACCAGTCGCAAATACTTTGATAAGATCTGCACCCATACGAAGTGTTTCCCGAGCAGCTTTTCTTGCTTCATCCACTCCATCAACCAACCGGGCAATCCAACCGTCTTGGTGGCGGACAGATTCAATCGGGAAGGAGTGAACATCACCGTGTCCTGCGGTCTGAGACAAAGCCCTATGTGCAGCGAAAATCCTCGGACCGGGAATTGTGCCTTCGTTAATAATTCTCTTCAGACTTAACGATAAAGCAGATCCAACGTCTCGAGCAGAAGTATAACCTGACAGCAACATGTCGTGAACTTCTTTTGTAGCACGCATGGCACGCATGGTGTCAGTATCTTGCATCCAAAGCCCGAAGTTTAGGGTTTTGGTTCCCAGAAAATGGGTGTGCGCATCCATCATTCCAGGCATCAAGACAGGCGTATGAATTACCTTGATCCCTTCAGGAATTTTTACTTCTTCAGAACCCCCAACCTGCTGAATCCGGTCCTTTGAGACCAATACAACGGCGTCTTTGACAAGATCGCCTTTACCATCGATCAAAATATCCGCAGTAATTGCTCTTTCCATATGGGAAAATACAAGAAGCAAAAGGATAAAACCATTACGAGTACTAATGAAAAAAGTAGATATCTATAGGGGGAGTGCTAAAAAATAAGGAATCGTAGCGTAAAATACTATTTTTCGAAAACACCTTGAATACTTTTATCAGCAAGTACTTAAGTTTAAACAATCATAGTAAACTAAGGATGTAAAGAATTCTAAATTAGATGTGATAAAATGAATGGCTGGCTGAAAAAACTAGTAATTGTGGGAACCACGGGAAGCGGCAAAACAACATTCCTAAAGCAGTTGCCAGGACCATTCAAGGGGTCTGAGGTTGAGAGAAACGTTGGCACCGAGAAAAAGATGGATGAAACCTTCAACACAATTCATCGAGACCAATTTCAAAACTCCACTACAACCGTCGGCATTAACATGAAATCAGTCTTATTTCTCACAACAAGAGCGAATCACTTTTCGCTGTATCCCCTAGAGAAAAATAGGCTCCCCATAGATAGAAAAGAAATCGACCAGATATTTCCCGTTGCAATATTCGATACTGCGGGGCAAGAACGATTCAGATTCATGCAAGAAATCGGGCTAAAAGGAGCAAGCGGTGTAATAATTTTTGCAGACGGAAGCAACATAAGCAGTATCGAAAAAGTCGCTGATTTTCTTCAAATGGTAGAAGAAGAAGAAAAGCGACAAGGCAAGAAAATCCCAACAATAATCTTTATCAACAAGCGGGATCTCCAGGAAAAAGGTACCTACATTGGAAAAGAAGCAGTTCTGCGATGGCTATCAGAAACTGAAACAAGAAAAATCTTCGAAACAACAATCTACGATTTTGACACGTTTCTCATCCCCCTAAGGGAATTCCTGCTCGAAATAGATGGATTCCCAATTCCAGCAGAAAGTATCCGGCCGGTTGCCCCCTGCTCATCATAGACAGAAAGCGAGTTTCAGCCAACCATTATTCTTTCATTCTTCTTCAGCACTATATAGAGGTCGTGTTGAAAATATTGAGTATAGCGATGAAAAAACATCAACGAGAATTCTCTTACTAGATCTAACCTCAGGGCTCATTGAAGACAAAACATCTTTGTTCTTGATCTGAACCCCCAAAATCAAAGTTTCCAGTTTTTTCCCTAAGCTTGTTTCTAACAATGAGACGAGTTCAGACAATTGATGAAAGTGAGTAGAAGATCCGCGATGATTCACAACTTGCTCCGGCCGAAGTAGAAGAATTGTACCAGGTTCCAACCCTGAAACGACACCATCAACAAATAGAACATGAGAGGGAGAATGATTCACAACTTTTCCCAAAACATTGATTGGTGAAGTATAACTAATTATAGAAAGAATGTGACCAACTTTGCGATCGCCTCCCAAAGCCAAACCAATTTCAACACCAATCGCGTCATCACCGTGAAGCTCACTCCCCATAAAGACAATAGCCCCCCGTTCTGCAGAAGAGAAAAACGAGAATAGGTCTTGCAGTAATTCGTCCTTGACACCCACATGAAAAAATACGCTAAAACGATATAAAATAATCAAGAAACCAACAACGAATACAACGCAATCCCTCAATGAAAAGAGAAACATCAAAAAATTATGTTGCACAAATCTTTAAGCAACATGGAAGAACAGACCTTTGTCTACGCGGTATTGGAGAATATCAGAGTTGCACTCGCCCACAGCAAGAATCGTGAAGTTATCATTGGCATAGGACAACTCACAGGTCTGTCAGCGGAGCAAATAATCGCTTCTATCCGAATGCTCGCACCCGAGATCATTGAACAAAAACCAGTCTTTCGATTCTTCCCTATTCCGGGAAAAATATGGTGTACAGGATGTGGATACAGAGGAGACCCAGGTGAAGTAGTCTCTGACAAAGACGATTTAGAATTAGTGATCCATTGTCCAAAATGTAATTCCACAAAAACCATCAAGACAGAAGGAGCAGAGCTAGAAGTAATCTTCTCAGAAAAATACGAGCTAAAATGAAAGAACGAAAGGCAAGAACATCAAGAAGATTTCTTGCGAAATACGATCCCAATAAGCAACAAGACACTGACAAAGCCTAAAGCCATGAATTGGGCTTTGAACTGCAGAGAGTTAAATTCAATTACTTCTGTAACGTTTTCGGGAACTCGAACCTCCAAGTAGACATTAGGATCATGATAGATGGATTTTCCAGCAGGGAAGAGGAAGAGCCCTCTAACTCCAATACTAGTACCCACTAATTCATGATTTCTCCAAGAAAAGCGGAGCGATCGTGCAGAACGATCAAAGAGCGATACTGAAACAGGTTTTTCCGCTCCATCAATAGTTGCGGAGGGGACCCAGCCGAAAGAAGAAGCAACACCTAATTTTCCGCCAAAGGACAAGGGTTTTTTTCGAGGAACGGTCTCATTGCCAGTTGGGACATCATTAACGTCAAGAGTATCATTAAACTGTCCCGCGTACCTAGCGAGAAATTTTAATGACGGATCTGCTAAGAACAAAGCACGAAGACGGAAAATAATGGCTGAGCGCGAAACAGAAAAAGGAAATTCCATGAACTGATCAATCTTGAAATCAACAGAACGAACTAAGGACTCCCGTGAAATCAATGAAACAGAGAGGCTATCACGACCTTGACGTAAATCCCCTGAAATCACATAATAGGATTTCTCTCTTACTGAAGCCTCCAGAAGAGAGAGATTAAACCTAAAACCAACAGTAATCCCTCGTACAGAGGTAGTAGCAGCGAGAGAGTAACTAACGGAGGAATTATTCGCAAGAACGATTTTCCAATCTGCGCCGGAAAGAGGAATAAACTTACCGTCTTGTAGATTGTTTCTCATAATCGAATCGCCGGTCGAATACCCGATGCCCTCAAAGGTTACAACCAGAAGCCGAGAAACTAAGAGGGGAATGCGTCTTAGATCCCCATTAGAATCGATCACTCGCACTTGTCCGATGACTTCTCGTTGAAGGAGCAACACACTTAGGGGAAAATTAGATCCCGACTTTCCCACGGCCACTCCGAGAACAAAAGCGGAGGACTGAAGACCCCAAATATTTGCGGTTCCATTCACGCCAGTCTCATGAAACGGTTGCACCGAGTCTTTGGGCCTCACGACTCGAGCTTCGGAAACAGAAGGAGAAAAGATAAGCAAAGACACCAGCAAACCTAAGAAGAGCAAGCGAAAGGCGAAACTATTGCGGTGACTGTAAGGCACAAAACCAAGAACCATGAGCTGTCACTAGACAATAGGTTCTTAGGTTTTTAGAACATTGCCCCAAGAACTCTGTGGAAAAAAGAGGGGGGATTTAGTGTGAAGATTTAAGACGTTTATTAGCGCACCCACATACAAGGAAATAACAGAGGTTATTAGGGTGCATGCCAATCATTACTCCGGCACAAAAGTAAAAAGAACAGCCCTTCTTTTTCTAACAATAGCGATCTTAGTCGCAACAGGAATACTAACACCAACTCATCAAGCAAGTGCAGCCGGCGGAGAAACGTATAGTCAGTCAAAAATAGTCGTTCCCCCCGTAATTTATAATGCAACAAAAGTTGTGTTCACAGTTACACCAATTTATGACAATGGTTCACTAGTAGGAAACTTCACCATTGGTTTTAAAGTAAATGAGACAGCATCAAAGAATCAGAGTCCAATAGAATATGGGAAGTTCTCTCTCCTAGGATCAGAGTTGCAACAACTTGCAGAAATTGAGTTTTTTGTCCACAACAACGAAACAGGGCCAGTAAGCGTAGAATACACTGCTCCTGAAATGACTGAAAACTTAGACGTTGAACTTAGGCTTTATTTATCAATAAATGGGCAATACCTTGCCAATGAGACGTTTGTAATAACATCACAGAGAGCAACAGATATCAGCCTAAGTAGAATAATTCCTCCTTCAACAGCGGGAAGCGGGACAACCGTACCAATTCAGATTATTGCACAAACAGCTCAAGAAGCCCCATTACTAGACCCAGTTCAAGTAAAAATAGAAGCAGACCAAGGAATTCTTAGTTATGGGGGTGTTCAAGGAAGCCTCATTGAAATCTTACTGAGCGGAAATTACTCCGAAAGTATCACTTGGACTGCACCAACCGTTTCTACCATAACAGACGTTAATATTAACGCAACATTCACAGTTCACGACTATTACAAACTCATAGACAACGCAACAATCACAGTTATGCCTCCGGATTATAGCTCGTCGGTCATGCAAGTTAATGCAACGGCGGTCAAACCGGGCGATTTTGTTAAAGCCACAGTAACAGTGCTCAATGGAAACACTCCGACAGCAGGAGTAGCAGTAAGCTTTGCAACAAGTGGTGGAACACTTACTACTCCAAACAACGTCGAATCAAATAGTGAAGGAAAAGCTGAAGCAGTCTGGCAAGCACCCCTCGTTACCCAAACCTTCAGCTTCTGGATAAATGCCAGTATCGGAGGAGTAGGAGCACAAATAATTACACTTAGCAAAGAAATAATTGTTACCCCCCAGACCTACAACGTAACAATTCTTACCAACGCTTCGATTATAGAACAAAACGAAACTATCGAAATCACAGTCTTTGTTGAACTAGAAACAGGCCCAGTTGAGGGAGTCCCAGTTAACATCCAAACAGATCAAGGCCAATTCACCAACGGGCTTACAGCGATAAGTGGTGTAACAAGTGCACAAGGAGCATTCACCGTTCAGTGGACAGCAAACTTCGAGCCATTCCCAGTTTCAGGAAGTGACGTAATGTTCTACGTTGAAGTGGATGACGGAATACTCGCACCTGTTCAAAAAACCCTCGAAATACATGTGAATCCGGTTAGCGCAGAATATCAAGTAGAAATTCAAACTTCAAAAGATACAATGTATGTTAACGAGACTCTTACAATCACCATAAGAGTAATCAAAGACGACCAAGCATTAGAAAACGCCACAATACGCATTGATAGTGGAGTTGGAGCGTTTGAAGAGCATGCTCAAGACACACCAGAAATAGCTTATGCAACAACAAATTCAAGCGGATATGCAGTATTTGTCTGGAAACCAACTGGATTAAGCAACCCCCCAGAACCAAAAACAATCACGTTCTCAGTTCGAATTAGCATTTTAGAGGAACAGCCAGTACTCATCGAAGCAAACACGACCGTCTCAATAATTCCCTACGGATGGGAGGGGCTAGTCTCTCAACCAAATGCAGACAACACAGGAGATCAAGACCAGAATGTTATCCAGAAAGCAGTTGAAAATGCGGATCCAACAACAATCGCCACGATAATCGCGCTCGTCGTGATTTCTGGAGGAGTCGGATACATCGTATACTTCTTTAGGAAGAGATGAGGATATATGATTATGCACAAAACCCCCCGCCAAACTCGCACCCACTCCAAGAAAGGAGTAAGTCCTGTTGTTGCAACAATTCTCCTTCTCACAATAAGTGTCGCTTTAATGACAGTAGCATTTGTCGCATATCGGCAATACGAACAAGGAATCCCAACAGGAGGAGGAAACGCACAACTAGAACTCGTAGGAATCACAACCTACGATTTCAACGCTGATGGAAAAGGAGATGCAATCTATCTCACATTAAAGAACACGGGGATCGAAACAGCCCAATATAGTATTGACAACGTTCAAGTCTCACTAACAAACGAAACAATGGCCCTCACTGGATGGAGGATATTCAACGGCACAGATACAACTATTGAACCTGAAAATATAGGATATCTCGTTTTAACAACAAGTAGCTCGACACAACAAATCAGTATTCCAGGAACATACACAATCGGACTAACGATTCCACAAATAGGGGAACTGCAACTCCAAGCAAACTTGAACGAGTTACAAGAAGGGGGAAAAGTAAGAGTGGTGGTATCCTCGCCAATTGTTGCCTCTCTCCTTTTAGAAGCACAAAGCCTCGTTCAGAATGGACAGGCAGAGCTTGCAAGAGAGCTCACTGCACCACAGCTTTCACAAGCAAATGAAGAGTTCCCACTTCCTGGAGCGACAGTAAGAATAATCGACGAATACGGATTTGAAGCGGGAGTTAAACAATCATCGGGTACGGGAACCACATTTTTCAACCTTCTCCCAGGAAATTACAGTGTCAAAGTTTCCTTCGGGGACGCTTCTATTACTACGGAACCATTTCTGCACCCTGCAAACATAAAAGCACCATATGAGGACACAATTGTTCACGCAAGATTTTCTTCTGTCATCAACAAAGTAACAGTGAGGTTCACCGTTGGAAATGCACCTAAAGCAAACGTGCCAATTTACGCAATTCAAATAACAACCGTTGGCACAAGAACATATGAAACAATCGTTGCGGGATCACCGATTTTCTCTGATGCAAATGGAACCGTAACCTTTTTCCTAACATCTGGAGACTACAAATTCCAAGCACTCTATCTAGGTGCGTCAGTAAAAACAACTACATACTCAATTCAGACTCAGAAATTCATCTCAATTAACGTAGATGTAGGTCCAATCGTGATACACATAACGGACGAATTAGGAACTGCTCTGCCAACTACGTGGATCTCATTGTATGGAATACAAGGAACTGCTTCAACATATCTTTCGTCAAGATATACCAATGCTACAGGCTATGCTGAGTTTGGAGGAGTTTTAACTGAGAAGTTCAAGATAAGCATTTATTCTATTGGCTTTGTCTCGGACATTTACTTAACAGTTCCC
>JAJRWK010000104.1 GCA_024276795.1 archaeon
TACTTTGTTCAAAGCCTTTCTCGAAGAAAAATTACTTCCTTTTTTATGGAGAAAAGAAAGTCGAAAAGTTCTATAAACTAGATAGGCAAAATGAGATTTAATGAGCGAAGGCGAATTTCTCTTCTTATTCTACAGTGACAAAAAACAGCAGTTTTTTCCGTCAAGTCATGCCAAGGACATCTCTCGCCTTTTGAGAAATCGCGAGATAAAGCGAGTGGAGGATGAACTTTCTCTAATGGACATCGACGGAGTTCTTGTTCTCGACCGTCTGAATAAGCGATGGCTATTGATATATGGGTCACACACAGGCTTGGTCATGCAGAGACGGATGCGTCGCCAAGCTGAGAGCATTGCTCGTTCGGGATATAATGATTTGGAAAAAAGTATTCAAGTCCCTCCAGGCTTCCCACTAGAAGAAGCCAGTGAAGCAGATATTGGAGATTTATGGCAAAGTGTCCAAATGAAGTATGTTAACACAGACTTAAAAGGTGCAAAAGTCGAACCCCCTGGAAACCCCTCAGAAGAAACGGGTAAAGAAGAGGATTTCTCCTTAGACAGCCTTCCTGAACCAGACCCATAAGACGTTTTCCAAAAGGTGTTTTACAACAAGAATTTTTCTTTATTCTAGAAAAATTACTCAGTTTGCATTTTTGGGTTAGTGGGAACAGATCCTTTTGGCCGGGTTCAAAGTTTTATTCTCTCGGTTCATCTTTCCAACCAATGTCTATCTCAAGAATAATTTTCGCAAGTATGAACAGATGCTATATCCTTTGAAATGGATTGAGCCTTATGAAATTAGACAAAGACAAATCAACAATTTATCTAGATCGCAACGGTTCCTTCATTTTGTCGAGAAAATCGATGTATTGATTTTGAAATACCTACTTATAGGTTTGTTATACCCAATCATTTTCTTTTTCAAGCATCATGGACTTTCCGCCTAATCTTTCTCTTCCAAGCTCACCATTAGATCAGTTAGGGTTTTCTGATATTCTTCATCTGCTTTGGTTTTCATTCTCAAAGTTTGTTTCAGCTTTTCAATCAGGGGTTTCATTTTGTTATATTCTTGTGGAGGCGGAATTGGAATTTTTATTTCTCTGATGTCCTTAGGGTATATGTGAGCAGTTTGACCTCTTACACAAGATTGAATTGCGTTGTAGCCACTTTCGGATTTAAGATATAACAATACATAATATGGATCAATAATCTTTTCGCTTACTCGAATAACCAGTATTTCAGCAGAACAAATTACCCCGTCTCTAAATCTTTCAGGAACGTAGTCAATGATATCTACCTTCCGCCCAATGTATTTGGGATGGTGTGCAGCAGAGATGATTAAAATATCGTTTGCTTTCAACTGAACCTTCTTATTTTTCTCAAAAAATTCGGGAGATACGAAACCCCTTTCTTCGTTGTCCCAATTTAACCCTTTTCCAGTTAGGTCTCTAACTTTTATGATCTTGTACCCACTAGTTGTGTATGCATTCCTTGCTGGTGTTTTGCCCGTAAAAATGGCTTCTGTAATTTCTTTCAAAGCACGAATTTCCCATTCGCTCTTGTTTTCGGAATGGATAATGTATCTTTCGGGAGAAAAATTAGAAGCAAGTTCTTGGACGTCAATCAGAAATGATCTTTTGAGGCTGGTAGTGTTGCCTGATGAATAGTTTTTCCAGTCTTGTAAGATGCGAGGTAAGTCATCGTGGTCTTCTCTTCCAGTGGAGTCGAATCCGACATGCTTAGCAATAGCCATAAAGACGGGATAGCTCTTGGTTATTGGCTTTCTTTTTTCTAAAAATAGTAGCGAAGCTTTCACTCCCGCACTAGAAGGAGAAAACGCATGTTGTGGCAAGGAAATAATTGCAAGAATCTCTGAATTCTCTAGAATATAATCTCGAACGTATTGAAGAGTTGAATTAGACAGTATGCTATCAGGAACAACGATTCCTAGCCTTCCGCCCTCACTTAGCAATTCCAGACAACGTTCTATGAATAGGATTTCTGTTTTCTGGCTTCTTCTCCTTTTACCAAGTTTGAAGTTAGCAAGTATTGCTTTATCTTTCACTACTGCCCCAAAAGGTGGATTAGTAAAGATTAGACTAAACATATTTGGTTGGATATCTCTTGCTCCATCAAAACTATCAAAGTCTAATAACGCGTTATTGCACTCAATATTGCTATGTCCATCTTCATGTATTTTCATCTCCATTAGGGCGATCCTGGCGATTCTATCATTTATCTCAATTCCAAAAACTTGCCCGCGAGAAAAATCCGTCCGAATTTTGTATGTTGTGTCGTTATTTCTCTTGTTTTTCATTCTTGCCCTATGCTTTACGTGCATTAAGGAATGTAATAGGAAACCTCCTGATCCGCAAGCGGGATCTAATATTAAATCGTCCTCAGCGGGATTCAGAAACTCTACCATAAACTTCACGACAGTTCTGGGAGTGAAATACTGCCCATACTCGTCTCGAAGCACTTTACCCATGAATTTCTCAAATGCTCTACCTTTGACATCAGGATCAGTAGATCTTAAAGCAATGTCTTGAAGTATACTTACTATTTCGTATATAATTTTATCAGGAAGGTTTATTTCAACTTTGAAAACATCTGGATTCTGTTCTTTCACTTTGTCATACAGTTTCCTTACTCTTGTAGCAACTTTAGTAGGTGTGTCCTCAAGAAAAACTTGAAATTGATATTTTTCTCCTACGGGAGTAAATCTTTCGTCATATATCTTGGTCGATAAGATCTTGTTGAATTCATCAAAGGCTGTTGCGGGATCTCTTTTTCCACCCTCCCATATCTCATTATGACATTTTTGAAATGTTTTTATCAATTCGTCGAATGTAGTTTTTTTGAGATCTCGAGATCCCCTTTTGATTCTCACAGCTATTCTTAGGAACTTTCTGTTTTCAAATCTTATTGTAACGATGGACGTATCGCGATATGGTTCGAGTTTGTTTTTGTTTCACAAAGTCATGTACCCATCTCCTATTGTGCCAGTTACAAATGTGGAGATCCAATAGTTAGGTTGAAGTAATAATCTTATATTCGCGTAAAACACTATTACTCATGTAGTATGAATGCAATTCCCATTGAAGATGGGTTCAATTTTGAAGAAATCCATTTTGAAGCTATAGGAAATCAATCCTTGGACCAATATACTATTGTGGCCGATATATCAGAGCCACAAGGAGAAGTATTGGGCACGATAGTCTGCATCCATGGTTGGGCTGGAAACAAGTCCTACTATTCTGAACTAATTTTCCTTTTGGGAAGAAAATATAGGATCATTGCCGTAGATCTAAGAGGACACGGAGATAGTGACGTCTCAAGAAACGAGCCATGGACAACAGAATCATTAGCAATCGATTTGAAAATGCTTTTGGATTATTATTTCTCAGAGCGGGATGAAGACGATTACAAAATAATTCTAATGGGAAGCTCTTTAGGCTCTGCGATTTCGCTAAAATTTTATGAAATATTCCCAGAGCGCGTTGAGAAAATGATTCTAATCAGTCCAACAAGGAAGTTTCGAATTCCTTGGTGGCTAAAGCTTGGAGCAAGAACGCCTGCCCCTTTACTGGAAGTGTTCAACCATGCAGTGATCTCACCAGTCATGAAGGTTGCTTCAGCAATTCTGGGCTCAAAGAAACTTTCAATTGCTTCAAAGAAGGTAAATAGAGTAAGAGTGAGGAGTCACCAAAAGCTCGTCAAGGAAGGATTGGAGACGTATGAATTCAGAATGGAGCACATCAAAGTCCCGACCCTAATCATCGTAGGTGAAAAAGATCAAATCATTCCACCCATGGATTCGATGAAACTAGTTGATTGCTGTTCAAAGTATGCTCTCCTCGTTGTTAGAGATCATGGGCATTTACTTTTGTCGCACTATCCGAGAGAAATAACAGGACTTGCAGCATCATTCATCTTATTACCCGAAGAGTTCCTAATGAATAAATCCTATGAGGTCATAAAGAAAGAAGATGGTCTTGAAATGCGGCCCGTGGATCCCGAGACAATTCGTGAACAGTTCCTTGAATTCGACCGCCAGTGTCAAGCAGAAGAAAAGCAAGAGCGTAGCTGGGAATACATTATTCCTTCTGTTGAGAAGTTAAAGTAGAAACTGAATTTAGGTAACCTTAAGACTGTGTATGGCTATTAACTCGATTGTATGAGGCTGTCGAGGAAGAAGGTCGCCGCACTTGCGTTTCTGCCGTTGCTACTCATTGGAATGTCGGCATATCTCGCAATACAATTCCTACCCACAACGTTTGAAATCCGAGAAGTAAGTGTTCCAAGCGAAATCAGCAAAGGAGACCAGCTTTTTGTTAAGGTTAAACTTACCGTGAAGGGAACCCCGATTACTTTTTCCAAGGCCATCTTACAAATAGGAGGAAAGCAAGATTCAAGAACCGTTTCTTATGAAGTCAATCTCGATGAGGAACTAACCATTGGAACACATACCGTTACCATAAAAGTACCTCCAATCGTAGCGGATAATCAAACGGTACTGCCACTAGCCTTAGGTTCCTTTAAGATCACCAACATTGCTTTCGAGGGAAAGCCTACTTCCAAGCCAGCAGAAACAAAACAAAAAAGTTTGAACCTAACGTTCAAGGTGACGAGAGCGCAGATTGAAGATAGGATAGCTGAGCATGATTTTCGAAATGCTTCTGTTTTGGAAAACTGGGAGATCGTAAATCCAAAAGGTCTCCAGTACCGAATCGATACGAATCAAGGATTAGTGGTAGCTAATCCAACGCAGGAACCTGTTAGTTTCAAACTTAGAAAATGGGTGAATCTCACGGGAGTTCCAACCATTCAGATCAATTATACAGGAAATATTGATACGATCGCGATCAGAACGAATGGGACTGCGTTGTACCCTCTTTTACAAGAGACAGGGTTCAATTCCTTCGTTGCGATGGATCAGTTAGGAAAACAACTGCTTGAGGCTGAATTTCAGATTTCACCTAATGGTGAAATATCGATACAACATATAAGGGCACCAACTCGACACAGAGCAATTTTCTTAGCGGTTATGAGTCATTCATGGGACAGTGGAGCGGGATATGATGACATAACTGAGGACATCAAGGAAGCGTCATCAAGGTTTGAACAACTATTGAATGTTTCATTTATTCCAAGTCCTCCCCGTTATTTCGATTATCCTACGACCACTGATCTAACAGAAATTAGAGACTATGCAGTTAAAGCTTCAGAAAGTGCGTTTGGAATTCCAGGAGGATGGCGCGCAGAAAAAGGATACAGCCCAGAGAACAAGGGGTTTGATGTATTATTCATTGCAACTAATGAAACAGCAGATCATTATGGAATCGTTTTCGCTCAGGGAGGAGAACCCACAAACTATCTAGTAATTGCTGCACAAAGCAAAGAAGCATACGGGGTCAGAGTTCAAGCGGA
>JAJRWK010000105.1 GCA_024276795.1 archaeon
AAGGGCAAGAGCATCCATACAAAAACCGTGATTATGAAGCCCGACCCTCCTCTTTTGAGAAAGAATGAGATGACAGAGTTTGATGTTCCTAAATCGAGCATAGATCTAGAGTTAACTCCCACGATCCAGACGATTAAGGCGAAAGCTAGGAAAGCAAGGCCTGATAGAAACAGCGATGGTGGGCTCAGAGAATTGGTACTGATTGCAGTCGTAATAACGTACGTCGTGGGGAAAGAAACCGATATGAATAAGGTTACCAAATTTACTAGATTCATCAAATCCTCTTCTTCATGAACAATGTTTATGCTAAAAATTCCAAGCATGAGCAAAGCCTCAGAGAAAAGAATAATCATGATGTAGAAGTAAATGGGGAAAAAGTAATTCACGGGTATTGCATTTAGAAAAATCATAGCGATCATAAATGGGACATAAAAAATTGAAACTATTCCAAAAGAGAAGAAAAGCTTGCCCAAAGAGGTTCGTAAGTTTCCGTGAGGAGCAATGAGCACAACACTGAGGAATTCTTTTTTTTCTATGAGTATCCCGCTCGTTGAAATGTAGAGCAAAGAAAGACCACTAAAGCTCAGGGCAAAAACCGCAACCAATGCTTTTGCTAACGGCGTGATCTCAACATCTTGAGAAAATATTTGAGGGCGAGAAAAGAGAGACAATGTGAAAGTCATTACAGAGAGGCCAAGAACTGCTTTTGTCCAGAATTCGGGATTTCTAACCGATATTTTCCAGTATGTATTGAGTATTTCGCTTAGTCCGCTTCTGTATGTGATTGATTTGCTTTTCTCGGATAACGAGCTGTTGTGTCTTACAGTTGGCTGACCGTGTATTTTTTTGGATGCTATTACTCCTCCTAGAATCCACACCAGTACAATTTCGCTAATGAGCGTTATTATTGAGTAAAAAGTATCAGTATTTGAGCCCGAGTATAATGCCCAAATAACAATCTTAGAAGCCGCAATAAAAGGAATCAATAAGAATGATTTTGGCAATTCGTCAAGAGAATGCCTTAATATCCAATCCGTTAGGGGGATAGCAAATAACAATGACAAACCCATTATGATCGAGACTAGCGGCCGAGTAAACTTTGACGTGCCTGAAGTGAATGAGAGCTCAATAAGATACGCAATTGTAGCTCCAAGAGAAAGAGCGAGTACAGAAAGCAAGAAAGACGCAATGGTCAATCCTACAAATGCAACATTTGGATTCCTGAAGGGATTTGTGGGAATAAAAGTGAGACCCGCGACCATTCCAAGAGTATACAGTGGCGAGAAAAATGCTAGGTTGGAGAATAGACGGCCTAAAAAGAAGGCTTCTCTGGAAGCTGGGGAGGCCAAAGCCGGTTCGCTGATTACAGAGCTACTTTCTGAAGAGGCCAGCTGTCCCAGGGGAGAAACTAGGGGCGTGAAAAACCCGAAGAAAAGCAAGAGCAATATGATAGGATATGCTTGTTCCGGAGGCTGAATAATGATTGGAACGTCCCGCAGAGTAAATGAAACAATAACTCTAACTAAGTAACCAAAAGTCAAAAGCAGAAATAAAAGAATGAGAAAGTACTCCTTTCTCTTCCCTCTCAAACGATATGTCGTGATCTTAAAATCGGCAATTGCTATGGCGATCCACGAACTTCGATTCAAAAAGCTTCACTCCTTAGCTTCTCTCATTATGTGTACATATGCCCTTTCAAGGGAGCCCTTACCTTCGAAAATCAACTCTTCAACTTTACCCTCGTAAAGAATTCTTCCATTACCGATGATGTACACTCGATCACAAATGCCTTCAATGTTAGCCAAAATATGGCTAGCTATCAGCAGAGTGTTGCCATATTGTTTAGCATATTGAACGAATAATTTGCGAACTTGAATTTGCGCTTCAATATCTAGATTAGCGGTTGGCTCATCAAGGAGAAGAATGCTGGGAGAATGCAAAAATGCAGAAGCGATAGCTACTTTCTGTTTTTGACCCTTTGACAGTCCCTCGATTAGTGCGTCTTGAATCGCACCCAGGTCGAATAATTCCACAACTTCTCGGTACCGAGTAGAAAAGTCATATTTTGAAATTCCGTAAATTCCACCTATGAACTGAAAATATTCCTTGGGGGTCAGTTTGTCTATAAGACCCGCCCCTTCGGGAACGATCCCGATGTGCCGTTTCGCTTCTTGAGGATTCCGATCGAGATCAGTATTATGGATAAGAACTCTTCCCGAGTCGGCCTTAATAATACCTGCAATTATTCGAAGTAAGGTGGTTTTCCCAGCAGCATTCGGACCCAGAATTCCAACGATCTCCCCTTTTCTTGCATGAAGAGATACGTCATACAATGCCTTTAGTGATCCAAATGTTTTGTAAACTTTTTCGACTCTAAGAGATATGCGGCCTGAATACACTATGTTTTATTTTGTCTTGGGGTCTTAAAAAGAAACATTTGTTGGTAATAACAAGAACAAAAATAGGAGAAACTTTCCGTATGAACAAAGCGCTGAGAATTCTCAAAAGACAAGAACCCATGTTTTCTTTGATTACTTCTTTCGAGGAGCTCGCTTCTTGGGTTTGTGCTGTCTTCTTCTTTGTTGAGTCGCTTTTTTCTTTGAGTCTTTGGGTTCTACTCTTTCAAGTACTGCTTTTACCATATCGTCAGCGGTCATAATTGATTCTTCTTTCTTATTAGGAAGTGTTGGGAGAGCTTCCTTTGGGATGGCAGGCTTCTCGATTTTCTTCACGACATTTTCTTCTAATTCTTCCTTGTGTTCTTCTTTGCTAGCTTCCTTTTCGATTTTTGTTTTTTCTCCCTCAGCTTTGCGAATTTGCTCTCTAAATTCTATTTGTTTCTGTCTTTCTGCCTCATCAGCTTTGATGCGTTGTTTTTCGTCTCGGTCGATGGTCTCTGCAGTCAGCTCCGAAGTTCCACCTTTCAACCATTCTAATACCTCATATGAATCTATTCCTCTGAGTCCCATTTCATGAAAATAATCAGCAAACCAAGAAGCAAGCCTACGATCAAAAACTTCAGTTCGTGTTTTTGCTTCCCAATAACGTTTTACAATATCACTTAACTTCTTGAAATTAGGAAATTGCTTCTCTTCTTCAAGTGTTTCTCTATCGTAAAATCTAACCTGCCCTGAAACCTTTGGAGAAGGGCGATCGTGGAAATCAATTACTACGCGATGAGTGGCTGAACCGTAGATTGTCTTGCCGCGGAATGTCATCTATTATTCTCTTACTTCTCACTGGTATATATCTTGATCTTCAATCACTGCCAATTTTTGTCATAGATTTTGTTTATCACTGAAGCAAAGAATTGAGAAATCCAAACCAACAATGACTTTACCATGTGTTTTCCACTGCTTCTTTCAAGTGTCGAAAAAAAATCTAGAGACTTGTTCGTTCTTTAGGGTGTTCAAAATGACAATACAGAACTTTCCAAAGCAAGGTTTACTAGATTAGTGGCACCACTAATCACTGCACCTTCTACCACATCCTCTTGTTTGATTCCTCTTTCACCACAACACGGTGAACATAAGAAGATTTTCTCTCCTAAAGACAGAAAATCGGTGAACAATTTTGGCAAGTCTGGGAGGGGGAGGTGCGGGGGCAGTTTGATTTCATCGAGTGATCCTTTCTTGGCTAGCTCTACCGCGTCAAACATGAGGTAGATCGAGACTTCAGCGTCTATTGCTAATGCTGCATTAGCTGTAGCAAAAGGAATTGCATCTCGTTCTAGATTGTTTTTTCCGTGTGTTATAATTATCAATAGTTTCTCCTTTTCCTCGGTCAAGGTTTTTCCTCCTTTAAATTTCTTTGAGGCAATTTGGTTCTCTTTATAGAACTGACATCCAGCATTAATACTTACTTTTATGAGTGGTCGTGATTTTGAAGACTAATGTAGAAGAATGCAAATAATGAGGCGAAAAAATACGAAAATAGAATTATTAACTCATCTCATTAATCGGTATTAAAACTGTTATATCGTTTTATTCAAGAAAAACGGCGAATTTTCGAATCAATGCATTTTCTATGAACTTATTAATAATCACTACTCTAAGGGAATATTTTGCGAAATACTTTAATTGATGCCTTAAATAAGCGTAATAAATATGTCCGCCCACCATTTTGAAGACATGAATAAGCTCCCCGAATGGCAATATCGCGCATTCAAGAACTTTGTAAGATTATTGTCATATTTATTCTACAATGTGTATGCGAAGGGGAGGAAGAATCTCTCGTTACTTCCCGAATATGGCCCGTATCTTATGGTCGCCAATCATCACTCTGTCATAGATGCTCTCTTCATGGGGTTACAGACCAAAGGAAAAGTAAGATTTGTAGGAAGACACAAGACACTTTGGAAAAACAAATTCTTCGCAAAGATTAATACTCTTTTTGGAACAATTCCAGTTCCTGAGAGTAGAGGCACAAAATCGAGAGTTGTTGAGACTGCAGTCATGGCTTTGAAGAGGGGTTTCATCATAGGAATTTTTCCCGAAGGGGCAATCCTGAGACACAGAAAAAGTTTTGAGGGGAGAACAGGAGCTGCTAGAATGATTCTCGAGGCTGAGGTTCCTCTTGTTCCCGTTGGTATCATCGGAACCGATGGTGTATGGCCATACGGAGCAATTATGCCAAAAATAGGTAGACATGTCGAGCTACACTTTGGTAAACCAATGTATTTTGATGAATTCTATGGACAACACAACAATCGACAGATTACCCGTTTAGTTACAGATATCTTCATGTGGGAAGTGAGGAAACTGAGTCGCTGGTATGGCGTTCCTATTCCTGTGGCTGTAGAGCTTTTCAAGAGGTACAAGAAACTCAGTGAACAAGGGTTTATCAAGGAAAAAATCCGAGTTGAATCAATTATTCCTCGGCGTCGACGTTTAGCAATAGCCGAGATCTTTAATTATTGATTTGA
>JAJRWK010000106.1 GCA_024276795.1 archaeon
CGTTCTCCTAATTGCAGCACATACAGACACTCCTAGGGATTTAGAATTTTTAGCTCGAAACGTAAGAAAAGAGGTCTCGCCGCGAATCGAGGTGTTGAGCAGACTCGGCCCTGCAATTACTGCTCATGGCGGACCTGGGCTGACAGCAATGGGGATAGGACTGGCTCCCAAAGAGATTGAGAATTTCACTCTTGATTTGTCCAGCATGACATATTAAGTACGATATTTTCAAAAATCATAAAAAAGACAGGAAGTTAGAGAACCTTGGATTTTATAGCCCCGTGGTCTAGCGGTCCATGACTCCGGACTCTGGATCCGGCAACGGGAGTTCAAATCTCCCCGGGGCTACCATTTTTTCATATGAAGCGTTACAGACAGAGTTGGTATCAGTTCGGACTGGGAGTCGCCAGACTACACTCATTAAAGGGCTATTCTTTAAATAAAGTAATGTTTACTTTATCATTGTGAAGATCGCTTCCATATACGTATAAGGGGATTACCATGCCAGATGCCGTCGATTTACTATCAACATTGATTTCTCTTTTCGAGTTGGTTGAGAAAGGGGAGGCAGAACAAGATTTCCATGAGTTTCTAGTAAAAATTGCAGATTTTTTGGAATGTGATTACATCCACATCTCGATCGACAAGTCTGTGTCAAGATTTAGATATGAAACGGCATTTGGCTTTTCTCCTGACATTATGAATCTCCTATTTTCTGAGCTCATCAAGTACGCAAACCCTGTTGATACGGCATCTTATCATAGAACTGGCGTCCTTAAAGTAACAGAATACACCAATGTAGAATTTGAAGAATCTAGTTCAACCATGCAAGTCCTTGGAATCAAGGCTGTGCTATCGATTCCATTGTATAAAGGCGGTAATCAAGTTGGGAGAATAACGGCGCTCAACTCGAATCCCAAGACATGGACAGAAACTGATGAGACTGTTCTTAACGCAGCGGGACTTTTCCTAATAGGATTGTTAACTCTTCAGAAAAATTACAGCACTCTCCACGAAAGTATAAAGAACCACACGGCCATTGAAGCCGCAATTCCCGATTTTCTATTTGTCATCAATCAAAGACTCGAAATCGAAGCCATGAACAAGGTCGCAAGAGAATTCTTCAAAGACCATCCTCCACAGAACCTATTTGAGTTATTCGAACCCTCAGAGCGAGGAAGAGTACTGAGTTTGCTCAGCGAGCTCAGAGAATACAATCGCTCAAAATTCGAGGTTGTCGCTTCTCCTTATCTTGAAGAAGGAAATTTTGAAATCATTTTTGCTAGAATTTTGGGTGCA
This sequence comes from archaeon, assembly GCA_024276795.1. Taxonomy (GTDB): domain Archaea; phylum Asgardarchaeota; class Heimdallarchaeia; order Heimdallarchaeales; family JAJRWK01; genus JAJRWK01. The sequence continues at coordinate 1,300 of JAJRWK010000106.1, forward strand.
AGAGAATTAGAGGAAAAGAATCTACTCGTAGCACGGCCAAGAGGGGCTGAGGAGATTATTAGAAAAGAGCTAATTGAACAGGAAAGACTGTTACGACAATTATTCATAGAGGCCCTAGGTCGTGAGACCTTACATCCAAGTGATGTCAATTCAATGTTTCCCTCTGCTTATGCAATCTCATTTAATGAAACAGTTGGACCAATCATCGTAGCAGCCTCTCCTCCTATCAAGGAAGAAGACGTCAATCCCCGAACGTGGAGTGCCGCAATTAGATTGGTCAGTGCAATTGATTTTCAAGATGTATCAGCTCATCAATTCGTGACCGGTTCTTTTCCTTGGCCGGAACCAGTTGGAACGTTCTATTATGTTGCCTTTGTGATTCCTAATCCCAAATCCAGAGGAGGAGAAGAGTTGCACGTGCTTGGCATAAACGCGAATCGTGATTTCGAAGACATAATTCTCGGGCCTAGAAATATTCTATTAGGTTTATTGCATCATGCAATGAATGAGTACGTCAAAATATTGGAGATGGATAACGCCGATTTTGTAACAGGCAATTATTCACCTTCATTGTTCTCTTCTACCAGAGCAATGATTTCGAAAGCATTGGAAGAACTTCGAGTTCAAGCAACGAAAACATTGAGCGAGTGGTACGTAATTCCTTTTGTTGACGAAGAGATGAAGCAGTGACTGACGACACATGCATGGTTTGTTAGAGAAAGATTGGTTGATTTCTTTCTTATTGGTTCACAAGCCTTAAGTTTAAGTCAAATCAACCATTGATTTGGTAAGATGAGAAGAATAGGTCCAACTGACTGCTTAGAAGCAAAGGGAAATCGCAAGCTAGTGATGCTAACCGCCTATGATTTTCCAACTGCTAAAATAATTGATCAGACATACATGGTTGATATTATTCTTGTTGGGGATTCATTGGGCATGGTTGTGCAAGGAAAGCCAAATACCCTTGAAGTTACAATGGATCAAATGATATATCACACCTCCATCGTAAGTCGTGCTACAAAACACTCTATGATCGTGGGAGACATGCCTTTTATGAGCTATCACACATCGGTAGAAGATGCTGTACGAAACGCGGGGAGATTTGTTCAAGAGGGAGGGGCAAATGCGGTTAAACTAGAAGGAGCAGGGAAAGTGATCGAGAAGATTGAAGCGATTATTGATGCAGGAATTCCTGTAATGGGACACTTAGGGTTGACGCCACAGAGTATCAATAAATTTGGAGGGTGGAAGCTTCAAGGAAAAACCAAAGATGACGCAAAGAAAATTATCAACGATGCTAAAGCCTTAGAAAAAGCAGGGGTTTTTAGTATTGTTCTGGAAATGGTGCCTGCAGAATTGGCAGAGGAAATTACTAAGCAAGTAAACGTTCCCACGATTGGCATAGGAGCGGGACCTCACTGCGATGGGCAAGTTCTTGTTCTTCACGACGTTATTGGGCTAACAGATTTTAGCCCATCATTCGCCAAACAGTATGTGAATGTTGGAAAATCAATCGAAGAGGCCGTTAGTCGTTTTGCTTCTGAGGTAAAGGAAGGAATTTATCCGGATGCAAAGCATTCTTTTAGTCTGACCAAAGAAGAGTAACAAAGCATAAAAGAATGAATCTTTTGCATCACGAGCAAGAAGAGGATAAAAATGAGTAGAAATGAAGATTTAGGAAATGACGAAGGACAAGACTACGGCGATGCTATTACTAAAGAGGAAATCAATGAGATCATGGAAGATCTTGTCGAGATAAAAGCCAGAGCAGCTATGAGTTATATTAAGTTGTGCCCTGTTTGCGTACGCACTGCAGTTGTAGAGATTGGGTTTACCGGGGTTCTAGTCCCTAGCAAATACAGATGTCCTCGTTGTGGGTGGTCGGGATATGTTGCCCTGGAAGCCGATATTGACGATTTAATAGCACATTTTAAAAGAATGGGCGAGGAAGAAACATGAATGGCTTCCAAGACTCTAGTTAAGCCCACTTTGAATTGGTTTCTACCACGAGTCACAGTGGTTGTTTTCGTTTCTTTCTCAGCAGGTGCCTTACGAACTATTCTCTCCCTTTATTTGCCAAGCACATCAGTGCGAGGATCTGCAGAATTGGGCATAATTCTAGCCTCTGCGGGTATTGCAGGTCTGAATATTGGGAAATCATTTGGAGCCTTTTTCACTTCTAGATATGTTGAGACAGTAAGCGAATACACTTTCAACTTTCTCTCAGGATCATTAATACTTCTTGGAGGTATACTTTCTCTCTTTAACAGTGTAATTGCTATTAGTTCGGGCCTGTTCATCGTTGGGTTTGGATTGGGAGTCGCTCTCACAAGTTCAATGGGCATAGGGGTCTCTAAATTTACTAGTAAGTACCGGGGAATTGTCCTTGGAGTCCTCGAAGTTTCAACCTATGTTTCGATTTCGTTAGGGTCTTTCTTTATAGGATTCGTTTCTCAAGTAGCAAGTCTGGAACTTACAGGATTCTTAGTAATAATGCTCGGAATTATAACCATATCAACAATTATCGTGATGTTCAAAACAAGAGATGAAGGGGGGAAAGAAGGAGCAATAACTACGCCACTTCGACTCAAAGACGTCATCGTCCCCCCGGTGACAAATAAGACGATCATTATGACATTTATCTTAGGATTTCTCGCTAAAACAACGGAGTTCACTATTGCCACACTTATCCCATACATATTGATTCAAGCATTTCAGGCTAGCAACGCTGTGGTTGCTTCAACACTTGGGTTTTTCACGATTGGATGGGCAAGCACACTAGTCATTGGAGCCAGAATAGGAGACAAGTATGGAAGGAAATGGCTAGTTGTCATTGGCTTGATTGGACAAGCACTCGGCTTGTACTGGCTAGTTCAAACAGGAGATAGATTTCAAGCTTTGCCCGCGTTCGTGATAGGGGTAAGCATCGGCATCTATTACTCTTCAATAGCAGCAATCGCCAGTGACGTTGTTCCTCCGAGTATCCGAAAACGTTTGCTTGGATCTTATCGAGTAATTGCAGACTTAACTCCATTCGTCGACATCATCGTATTATCTCTCGTTATGGGGCTATTCCTAGGTCTTCACCGATCTTTTGATACAGTGATTGCAAAATGGCTCGTCATTTCAGTATCTTTTGCAATTGGATTTTACGCACTATTCTACGCCTTATTCGCTCCAGAAACAAACCCATTATGGATTCACTTGGGTGACCTAATAGAACACTTAGAATCCTCCAAAAGTCTACTTGCAATAGGGCAAGAAATGATTCCTTTGTTTTCAACTGGGGAGATCGAGCTGTTACAACAGTATTTAGCAAAGGCAAAACAAGCAGAACGAAAAGCAGACCGAGTCGTTGAGAAAATGAAAAAAGCGCTCTTAGGTGGAATCAAGCCAGGTGAAGTGTCCAAGTATTTTGTAGGAACCGTTCTGCTACAAGACAAAGCCATAGGTCATGTTTACAGAGGAATTCGTCTTCTAACTTGGCTATCAATGGGTGGCACAGAAATTCCAAAAATTTATCTAAAGCACTTGGAAGAGCAGCTGATTCTTTTGAATGACTTAGCAGATCGGCTTGAAAAGGCTGTAAAAAGTGTTGTTCAAGAAATCACCAGTTTCAAGGAGCTCCAAATGGGAGTAAAACTTGTTGAGGAAGAATTAGACGCTATCTATGATGGGGTTATGCTTGAACTTATCTCAAAGGGATCGCAGATCGACTACATTCATTTTTCTGTACTCAAAGAAACCGTCGATCATTTCGAGAAGGCTGCAAATCTCTTAGAAGATGCTTCAGACACTTTCATGGAGTTGATTTACACAATAATATCATAAAAAAGGCAGACCAGATAAGTTCGAACAAGAGACAAACCTTTTGACTATTTCCTCTCTCATTTATCTTGTTAGGAGAAATAGCCGGTGAGATCATGAGAAGAAAAGTGGACTTAAGTAAGTATCAAGAGCGCCCCCACCCAACCTTAGACTTGGAAGAAGTAAGTGACGAGGACAAAGAAAAGAAATTATTCGAAGCAGGAAAGGTTGCAAGTGAGATCCTACAAGCTCTTAAAGAAATGACAAAACCGGGAGTTAAGGCCTTGGATTTATGCCTAGCCGCTGACAAAATGATTAAGGAAAAAGGCCTAAAACCTTCTTTTCCCCTCAATGTTTCAATTAATCATGTTGCTGCTCACTATACCAGTCCCCCAGAAGATCCATTGGTTATTCAGAAGGGAGACGTAGTCAAACTCGACTTAGGAACACATGTTGATGGCTTTATTGCTGATACAGCGTTGACTGTGGATCTTGGAAGCAATCCCGATCTGGTGAAAGCATCAATAGAAGCAACACAAGCTGCAACAGATTTGATCCGGCCTGGCACAAACACGAGAGACCTAGGTGCAATCATAGAAGACATCATAACTGGCTACGACCTACGCCCCATTGTAAACTTATCAGGCCATTTAGTTGAAAGATATGTTGTTCACGGGCACAAGACAGTTCCTTTGACAGGTAAGAAAGGTGGAGACATTGTTGAAGAGGGTGACATTTTTGCCATTGAAACGTTTGCTTCTACGGGATCGGGTGAAATCCGAGCAGATCCGACTAGGATCAACATTTTTAGAGCATCATCGTTCCCGGTAAAGATTAGGTCTTTAGCAGCCCGTAAAGTTTACAAAATTGCCGCTGAAGAGTTTGGAGGTTTACCTTTTGCTGAGAGATGGTTATACGGCCACTTAAGCAAGAGAGAAATTCTGCTCGGGATGAGAGAGCTAAAGAGGGTGGAAGGCATAATTGGCTATAACGTACTTGTTGAAACCGATAAAACAGCACTTGTAAGCCAGCACGAACACACAATGATTATCACAAGTGATGGTGCAAAGGTAACAACTCTCTAATAACTTGGACTGCCTTCCGCCTCCCTTCCAAATTCCTTTTTTATACCTCAAGTCTTTTTCAAATTGGTTTTATGCTTGTTTCCAAAGAAGAGCTAGATGAATATGCAACGGAAATAGCGAAAGAATTCAGAAACGCAAAGGGAAAAATCGTTGCATTGACTGGTGCGGGGATATCTAAAGCGTCAGGAATCCCAACTTTTAGAGGGGAGGAAGGCAAGTTCAAGGGTCTAGACTCCTCTGTCCTTGCGAATCCCATAACATTCGAATCAGACCCCCATCTTGTTTGGGAATGGTACCAATACAGACTGGAAATAATTATGAAAGCAAAGCCAAACCAAGCCCATTTTTCATTAGCAAAATTGGAAAAAGAAGGGTATCTCAAGGCTGTAATCACTCAAAATGTTGATGGATTACACCAGAGAGCAGGTTCAGAAAAAGTAATCGAAATTCACGGAAGCATAATGCGAGCGTACTGCATTCAATGCTTTCATAAAATAACAATTAAGACGGTCCCATCAGAAATCCCCATGAAGTGCGAGAAATGTGGAAATCTGATGAGACCAGATGTTGTTTGGTTTGGAGAGTCGTTACCAGAAAAAGAACTTCTAGTTTCTCACAGACTGATGAAGGAAGCTGATCTTGTGGTAGTCGTTGGTACATCTGGTCTAGTGATGCCTGCAGCCAGATTCCCTTCAGTGGCTAAAGCATTCGGTGCTACTATCATTGATATTAACCCCACAATCACTCCCATTTCTGAACTTGCAAAATGGGCCATACTCGCCCCCTCAGAAGAGGCTCTCCCTATACTTGTCGAAAAAATACTTTCTTAGTTGAACGAAGAGACTTTTTTCCCTTTGCAGTATGAGTCATCTTTTAGAAATCCTCCCAATTTGAACACACTATTTTCCGGAATGCGAAATAAGACATAAGAATGTGAATTACATAAGCATAACGGAAACCATGCATTCTGATATTTTGGAGTTCTTTGTGATCTATGAATCAGTTCCAGTCTTTTCCTTTAGCCAGCATTATCAAGTAGACGAAGTTCTTCGAGCCGGTAGGATTTCAGTTCAAGCGCTGGTCGGCAGAGAAGCAACTGGTGAAGACCTAGTAATGGAAGTACTAACAGACAGCTACATCATCTACTATCACACCCAAGGATTTCTAATAGCTCTTCGCGCCAGAGAAACGTTATCACCCTTAGGAGCTAGAAGACTGGTGAGCAAAGCTGCCAAAGTTCTGGAAAACAATGCGAAATTCATTAAGAAGAATGCAAGCAACAGAAAAAGACTCCGCAAGATAGAAAAACAACTCAATCTTGTTTTAGGAGAAACCCTTCCTTCTACTCCACAAGGATTGTTGAAGCTGGGTGCATTAGTGGAAGACTTGTTTACGAAGTATCCTCCCGTAGAAGCAATCACTCTAGTAACGTCTGAAGCTTGGCCAGTCTACGTAATGCTAAGAAACCCGCAGTCTCCGCCAAGATATCATGAGAATAGCTGGAGAAATGCCGTAGACACGCTGTATGAGTCGATCCAGTCGGACAGTCCATTGGTGTTGAGATTCGAGGATCGATCATTGTTCGTCATTCACAGAATCGAATTTCCTTCTGAAAGAGATGAGTGGTGGGCGCTCATTATCCAAATAACAATTCAGGAAAGTATCAAGTGGGAATATTATCACCTTGTAGAAATATGGGAAGGTATTATTTCATCTTTCATTCCTGAAGCGTGTGAGGTTATCACGGAGATGGTTAGAAACGCTAGAAGATACTGGGGAATGGAAGGAATACTTAGTGAACCGATTAATCTTCTAAGGTTAGAGCAAGAAGAAATCCCGTGTCTAATTCGGATACAAGAGAAAAGAAAGAAACGAAGACAAGGAGTAGCAACACTTGAAACGAAAGAAACCATAGGCAAGCCACTTCTGTTTTCGATTCAAGGGGACAAAGAGATCAAGGAAATTTCGCTACGAGACCTTCCAGAAAAGATCTACAAGGGACTCATCAAAAAGTCCCCAATACTCAAGACTCACGAGAAAGAGTATTTTACAATTGAGCTAGACGTGGATGACGGTGCAGCAAACTATCTATTTAATACTATGGAATGGCTTGCAGAACGGCTTTCAGCAAAGCATCAGATTGAAGTGTATATAGGTATCGATGGGATGGAAAGACCGGAAATTCTCATTCCTCGGCTCTCCATGTTTTCGGAGAAGGGAGTGTTTGCTCATTTGTTTTCATGGGACGTTGACTTCATCAAACGTGCAGTTGACGAAGGAATTCATGGGATCGTGCTCTCGCCACTGTCGGGAATTCAAGACTTTGTGTTTTACATCATTTCTTCTGAAAGCGAAAAAGTAGGAGGAGGGGCATTGGTTTTGTATCAGGTTCCTGGAGGGAATAAACACGGCATCATAACGATAGATAATGACCTAGTGAGATTAATCAAGGCTAAGCTTGAAGATATCGAAACAGTCACTCCATGAAGCAAACAAATCGTGTCAAAAAAAAGGCCAACTACGCTATGCAACAGAACTACTGATGCAAAATGTTTGCAGAGGGAGGGATCTTGCTGTGGTCAATAACAAGGTTTCTACCAGAATTGTCTTCATCATCTGTTGGTAGTAATGATAAGTATTCATCAATGGTTTTCTTTCCTTCGAAAACGCGATCCAAAATTTGATCGATAGCGATTCCAAGCGTTGCCATGAGATCTTGTTCCCGATCACTGTCGTGCCCAAATGAATCGTTCGCAACTAGGTATAAGGAAATAATTTCGTCCAATACTTCGTCAATAGCCATCGACAGTTGTTTTGGGATAAAGAAACGGTTTTGACTATCCGGAGCCATAATCATTACAACAGCAATAGTTTCTCCATGTTTTTTGAAAAAAAGGCGCGATCCTTCCATACCTACGTCAATAATTTCTTTCCCCATCGAAGAGATTGAAAATGTTCTCAGGGCAGAAATTAAGCCGGAAAACATTATCGGTTCTATACCAATTCTGCTTGAGTATACTCTCCCAATAAGAGGAACTCCGTCTTCTCGAAGTAAGAACACGCCCTCGATCACTCGTTTTCTATAACCCGGAGCCTCATAGTACCCGTCCATTTATATTGACCTCTAAGAATCATAATTAGGGGCTTTTGCTACTTATATAATCTTTCTGATTTTTTGGGACAAGGAAATAATTTCGACGTCTCCTGAGGAAAGATGAAGTATCATGGTTCGTCCATAGGTTCCTCCAACTTCCTCTGCAATGATGGGTATCCCGAGACTTGTCAAGACGGATTTCGCAGCTTCAACGTTTCTGCTGCCTATGTCGGCCTGTCTTTCATTCATGCGTTTGAAGTCAAACATTTTTGCTCCCCCCGCAATTTTGGCTACTAACCGGGCTCTCCCACCACCTATCTCGGATAGTTTCTGTACGAGTAAGGGAATAGCTGTATCTGCAAACTTGCCAAGATCGTTCTGAGCAATGTTTTCCCCCTTCGTAGGTAACATAATGTGAGCTAGCCCTCCTACTTTGAATGTGCTGTCATATAGTGCAACGCCTACGCATGATCCCAGAGCAACGGCCTGGAATGAAAGGGGGGATTTTCCTACTTTTACTTCACCAATGCCAACAGACTCGGGACTTTCGTTATTCAAATGACATCCCAGCCTTCTCCATAGAGTTGTTCCATGAGTTTGTCCAATTCTGTTTGATCCGGGAACATGAACACAACGCCCTTGATATTCATGGTTTCTGTGAAAATGTCAACTTCAACGCTTATCATGTGACGCTTGTATTCGCCATCCTTGTTAATCATGTGTTGAATTATTGCATTATTCATATCCACTGCAATCGATGGAGGCATAGGATATAGTCGAAGCCCGGTAAAGGTGTTCATTGCGGATACACAATGCAACAAGATAATGTTACCAACTTCAACAAGGATTTCTTTGTCCAGTTCTGCCAAGTCGGTGAGAGGAGGAATTTCTCCAGCTCTCAGAGCGCTCAAAAGAGTCTTGGTACTGGGTTCGTCTAGAATAAATAAGAGATCCATTTTTCCGTCGCCAAGCGTCTCACTAGCGATACCGACCACAACTTCACCAGGATTGTTACTTATTCGCTTGTACATTTCCTCTACGCGAACGAGGGTTACTCGCGGTACACTCATGTCGACTTTTCGATTCAAGATTTGGGAAAGAGCCGTAGCTGAATGTGCCACCCCAATGTTTCCCAGTTCTTGAAGCGCATCGCGCAACATCTGGTTCAAACGATCGTCGCCCTCGAAATCATGCATTGTTTAACCCTCGATGTGTTTATCGTATGAAGCCAGCAGGATCTATTATTAGAACTACTTGTTCCTCACCTAAGATCGTTGCACCACTTATTCCGGGAAGAGAATCTCCAATGGTGCTTATTGACTTAGTTACTATGTCAGTTTGGCCAACTAGATTACGAACGCGTAATGCGATTCTTTTCCCTGCTTTTCTCCAGATAATTATTTTTTCCCTCCGTCTCTGTCTTCTGGCTGCACTTGAGCTCGTGCTTGTCTCTGCTATCTTTGTTATTCCTCTTGCCTGTAGAGCTAGGACTACGGGAGACGCAGGTATTAGAGACCGTATGTCAATTAGAGGTACTAACTCATCTTGAAAACTGATATATTCTCTCATACCTTGTTGAATAATCAAGGCATCATTAGAAGTAAGAAAAACCTCGACATTTGTCATGGGAAGTGCAAATTGGAATCCGCCTTCCTCAATAATTATCGCTTCGACAATGGCCACTGTTTGAGGCACCCGAATGGTAAAGGTAGTCCCCGTTCCCTCGGTCGTGTCAACTTGGATGGTACCCCCGATCTCTTCGATAACTTGCTTGACGATGTCAAGACCCACGCCTCTTCCAGCAGCTTCGGAGGTCTTTTTCGCCGTGCTGAAACCGGATTCAAATATCAATTGAAGAAGTTCTCGGCGAGACATTTGTTCTCCTTCTTTGTAGAGACCTAACTCCTTGGCTCGTTTCTCGATTTCCTTGAAAGCAATACCAGCACCATCATCAGAGACTGTGATAATGATTTCGCCTCTTTCTTGCATTGCTTCCACAATAATTCTACCGGTCTCACTTTTTCCGGCTCTTTTTCGTTGAGAAGGCGTTTCAATCCCATGTGAAACCGCATTTCTCAAGATATGCAACAAGGCCTCATTTACTTGATCAATTACTGAACGATCTAGTTCAAGATGGCTTCCTCGAATGATTAGTTCGGCCTTTTTCCCTTGTTCCTTAGCCAGATATCTGACCATTCTTGGTAAGCGGTCAAAAATATGTGTAAGGGTTACCATGCGCATGCGCATGATTACCTCTTGAATCTGAACAACAGAAGTTTCTATGTTTGCTACTTGTTGGCTGATCACCGAATTAAAGTCGAATTGCAGTTCTCGGGATATTTTTCCAGAAGCCAGAATGATTTCTCCCAGAAGATCGAGGACATAGTCCAGCAGATCTAGATTGATTCTCACGGTTTGGACAGTCTTCTTTCTTTCACGAAACGTCAAACTAGGAGCTACTATTTCTTCAGCTTCAGTTATTTCTTCGTGAAGAGGAACAACCGCAACCGACTTGACGTCTTGAATATCTTGAAGTGATTTTCGAATTGTAATTTCATCCTCGTTTGAAATGATTTCTAATTCAATTTTGTCAAAGACTCTGCCTTCTTCGATATCAGTTAAAGACGGTTTACTGACGAGAATTTGAGCGATACTTTCAAGCTGCTTAACAGCAATTAGAGCCCTTGCTGATTTGAGTGGGGCATCTGGGCGAAATTCTACCGTAACTTGATATTTTGATCCTAACTTTAATTCTGGTTCTAGAATATTAGAAACTGATGCACTGGAAGGAATGGCTTCCTTTTCTTCGATCTCTGGAATACGGCCCTCAGCGAAGCCTTCAATTTTGTCGATGAGGGTTTTCACATGGATTTGCTCGAGAGGGCTACCTCTTATTATTGCGTCTTTGAATTCCTGTAATTTGTCTGCAAACTCGAATAACGCATCAATTAATCGAGGGTGAATGTTCTCTTCCTTTAGCAGTTTAAGGAGGGAATCTTCGACTTTGTGAGTGAGTGTTGCCAATAGATCGAATCCCATCGTGCCGGCCATGCCCTTTATAGTGTGAGCTGCTCTCATTACTTCATTCAGACGGTCTTTATTGTTTGGGTTTTTTTCGAGTTCCAGTAGGGCTTTATTCATGGAGCTCATGATTTCTTCCAGTTCGGAAAGGAAGATATCTCGATATTCGTCAAATTCGCTCACTAAATCACCGTTTCTTAGTTTTCACTTTCTGGATAGGGTTGGGCTAGCAACAAGTTAATTGTTTCTATCATCTCGTGCAAAGGAACGACACAGTCTGCAAGACCCGCGTCCGCAACTGCTTTAGGCATTCCGTATATTATGGCGGTGGACCTATCCTCTGCGATTACTTTACCGCCAAATTCCTTAACTTTTTTGCATCCCTTTTGACCATCTTTCCCCATGCCGGTAAGAATAACGGCTAAGAGTCCTTGACGGAACAAAGGAGCGGCAGATTCGAGGGTTACATCAACTGATGGTCGTACAAAATTCCGAGGAGGCGAGTCGTCCAATTTGAAGATGTATTTCCCAAAACCGCCTGAAGAGTTTTTCCGAATAAGCAAGTGATAACCGGAGGGAGCAATGTACACGGTATTCGATCTTATAGTTTCTTCATCTCTGGCTTCCTTAATTCGAATGGGTAATTTCTGATTGAGACGTTCTGCAAAACTTTGGGTAAAACCAACAGGCATGTGTTGAATTATGATTATTGGGGGAAAAGGGGGTCGCAGTTGTGAAAGAATAGTGAATATCGCTTTGGGGCCTCCCGTAGAACTTCCAATTATAACTATCTTATTGGTTAAACTGGCAATAGTTGGTTTTGTTGCCTCTCGCTGCATTGATCGAGCTTGTCTTGCTTCTTTTTGGAATGATTTTCTTGCGAGTGCACGAAAGGCCATGAAAGCCAAGGCTTTCGTTCGAATGTCTCTGACGACGGAATCGAATCCTTGACCAGCTTGAGGAGCTTTTGCAACAAATTCTATTAGCGGGTGTTCTAGAACCAATTCCAAAGCATCTCTAAGCTCCCTTTTGTCTAGAGAGCTCATGAGAATGATTGGGAATTCCTTTGCTTTTCCAAGCTCCTTCGCTAGCTCAGTTCCTTTTCCGTCAGGCAACACAACATCAAGGATTAAGATGTCAAATCCGCCTTTCTGGGCGATTCTCTTAGCATCATCTAAAGACTTACCCAGAGCAACAACTTTGATCTTTCCATCCTGCTCAAGTTTATCTTTTAGAACCGTTCGAATAAGCATAGAATCGTCAATTAATCCGACACGAACGGTTCTTGGAACTTGCACTCTTTTCCCTCAGCTTAAGTGATTCTTTCTAGATAAAATCTGTGACAGTGGTGCCACTGATCACTGTATTGTTTTTGCAACGACTTTGATAATTTCTTCATTTCTAAAAGGCTTGATAATAAATTCCCTCGCACCGGCCTTAATTGCATCAAGCACAAAAGTTTCTTGCCCAAGAGCGGTAACCATTATGATCTTGGCATTCGGGTCAAATTGCATGATTCTTCGAACTGCCTCGATACCGTTAAGCTTTGGCATGACGATGTCCATTGTTACGACATCAGGGCGGAGCTTAGCATACATTTCTACCGCTTCTTCACCGTTTGTGGCTTCGCCTACCACGGTGTGTCCTTGACTGGTTAGAATCCGACGGAGAACCATTCTCATAAACTTGGCATCATCAACGATTAGCACGGTGCCCATTACATCACACCTATCTTCTTGATTGTTGCGACTAGTTAAACCAATCTGTTCGCTGTGTGAATTGTTCACTTAATGCTTATAAGGTCTATGGGTAGTGTCGAGTTTAAAGGCTAGATGTGTGTTCATTTGCCTCATGTATGAACCAATGAGTTCAATTATGCATCGCCTTATTGGCGAATGAGGATTGCTTTGAATACCACAAAGTTGTCAGCGACATGGGAATTCACTCGCCCACACACCATGATTGGAACCTTCATTGCAGTGATTGTATTATGGATTCTAGCGACAAAACTAGAGCCAGCGACGGTCAACCCTACAATTCATTGGTTAACAATAGCAATAGTTTCAGCACTTCTTATTAACGTCTATATAGTTGGCATTAACCAAATTTACGACGTACAAATTGATCGAATCAACAAACCTTACCTTCCGCTTGCTTCAAGGCAACTAAGTATGAAAGAGGGCAAAAGCATCGTCATGGGAAGCGCCGTAATTTCATTAGTCATTGCTTGGGCAAGCGGCTTCATACTTGGCTTAACCATTTCTTTGGCATTCATAATCGGAACCATCTATTCAGTTCCCCCGGTGCGGCTAAAGAACTATGGTGTCCTCTCTTCTCTTAGTATCATGATTGTTCGCAGCTTTGTTGTTAATCTTGGGATTTATGCTTTCTTTGAGGCAAAACTAGGACACACAATCGAGTTTGATGCCCACATTTGGTTTTTGGTCTTGTTCACTTTTGCCTTTTCGTTGTCAATAGCAATTACGAAGGATGTGCCCGATTTGAGCGGTGATTTGGCATTTGACGTCGAGACAGTGCCTGCAATGATTGGTCGCGAAAAAACACTTAGCCTCAGTATAATACTGCTCTTGAGTTCGTTCGTTATTGGGATAGGGTTTGGGATTTTCTTCCTGGAACAACTTTCACGCATTTTATTCACTATTGGGAATAGTCTTCTTCTCGTGTATTTGATAACACGAATTTTGAAACTAGACTCCGCTGATGAGGACGAAGTAAAGCGATTTTACAAAATAATTTGGCGACTGTTCTACGCTGAATATATCTTAATGGCCTTGCAGATTCTCATACAATAGAGACCAAAAGCAAAAGCAACTACTAAACTGCACGGGTTATTATTTTTCCGAATAAATCAGCAAGGGTAGGAATTAAGAGGGGAAATTCAAATTCAAAGCCAAGACTTGTTAGCTTTTTAGGAATAGCTTTTTGTCCTGTGAGCAGGGTTGTTGCCATTTCTCCGAGTGCGATCTTTAGAACAAACCCTGGTACACGAAAGAATGAAGGTCTTTTCAAAACTTTGCCTAATGCTTTAGCGAATTCTTGATTGGTAACCGGGTTAGGAGAACTCACATTGAACGGACCTTTTGCGGACTTGTTTTCTATGAGAAAGCCGATTGCTCTTACCACGTCTTTGTAATGAATCCATGAAAGCCATTGATTCCCATTTCCCATCTTACCTCCAATGAATAACTTGAATGGTAGCGACATCTTTGGCAAAGCCCCGCCGCGAGGCGAAAGTACAACTCCAAATCTTGTTACGACTCGCCTTACATCCAATGCTTCGACACCGTCTGTACTTGCTTCCCATTTTGTTGCAAGGTCAGCGAGAAAGTCATTTCCTGGAGGTTCTTCTTCAGTGAATTCTTTTGATTCATGAGGTCCATAATAGCCGACTCCAGAACTCTGAATGAGAACAAACGGCTTTTCACTGGCAGTCTCAATAGCTTCAACTACAGCCATGCCGGAGTTGATTCTGCTTTCTAGAAGGTTTTTCTTCTTTCTTTTGGTCCAGCGACCTGACGCAATGTTTTCACCAGTCAGATTAATGATCGCGGTGTCCTTTGTAATTAGGTGCGCCCATGAAGTTCCGTGTTTTCCATCCCATTGTTCAACAACGGTCCCCTTAGGTGTCTTTTTCAAAGTTTTTTTAGGATTCCGAGAAAGAATAATGACTTCATGCCCTTTTTGGACAAAGTATTCAGAAAGATGGGTGCCGATGAGTCCGCTACCGCCAGGAATAATGATTCTCATGGGTGATATATAGAGGATTTAAATTATAAGAGTTAGTTATGTCATAATTGTGATAATTGTGATGGCAGAGACTATTCTCCATCTCTGATCTTTTTGAGCCATTTTTTTCCCTCGGCGGTAATCCCCCAAGCATCAGTTGTTCCTACTTTGAACTTGTCTAAGTAGCCTTCTTGCTCGAGTTCCTGTAAGGCAAGTTTGATGTCATTGGGTGTGGGCTTATTGGGAGCGATCTTGTAAAGAGACTCTACTTGAAGCACAATATTGGCGATGGAAGCCGTTTTTCTATTCAAATAAACTGACCGATCCAAGAATTCCAGAATGTTAAGTTTTAGTGTTTCCATGTCTAAGGCCGTCATGTTTTTCAAAAATTCTAATCGCGTTTTGGTATTAATTTTCTAGGGTAATCTTTTTCTCTTAGTTTAGAAGGAAATTCTCGATCACTTGATAGCCCTAAAGCGGATCCACGCATCCCGCGTTTCCAAGATTTGATCCATTTCATCTGCAGGATTTTTTGAAATCGCTTCCTGGACAATGAATAAAGGTTCTATCATTTCAGAAGGGATTTGTAACCCCATTAAGTAAAGAATAGTTGGAGCAACATTTCCTAGTATGCCAGGCTTAAGGAGTCTGTCGCGTGGAAGGAGAGTGAATAAGGGGACGGGGTTTGTAGTATGAGCTGTGTGAGGCTTTCCTTCTTCGGTTCTCAGCATTTCTGCGTTTCCATGATCTGCTGTTACAAGCAATTGATAGCCATGTTTTTCACAAGCTTCCTTTATTCTATTAATAGCATTATCTGTAGCTTCAACAGCTATAACAGTGGCATCGAACACTCCCGTGTGCCCAACCATGTCAGGAGCAGCTATATTACACAGAATGAAAGCAAACTTTTCTGCTTCAATAGCTTTGACAACTTCCTCCGCAATTTGGGGGGTAGACATTTCAGGCTGTAAATCGTATGTTGCAACCTTGGGTGAGGGAACAAGCCGACGTTCTTCTCCTGGAACGGGTTCTTCTTTCCCACCATTGAAGAAAAATGTAACGTGGGCGTATTTTTCGGTCTCAGCAGTATGGAATTGGCGGTAAAAATGCTGAAAAACAACTTCAGAAAGAGTATTTGAAGGTTTTTCGGGAGGAAATGCCACAGGCAAATCAAAAGAATGATCATACTGCGTCATGGTAACGAACAAGAGATTTGACAAGTCCTTCTTAAGGTCAAAAGGAACATCTTTGATGGCAAGCGCACGAGTCAATTGTCGGGCACGATCTGAGCGGAAATTGAAGAAAATCACTACATCACCATCCTCGATAAGACCTTGGTCATTAACTAGGATCGGAGATAGAAATTCATCCGTTTCTTTATCTGAAAGATATCGATTTTCTAGCTCCTTGACGGGGTCGTGTGTTCCTGCTCCTTTTCCAAGAACCAGTAAGTCATATGCTTTCTCTGTGCGATCCCATCTTTTGTCTCGATCCATTGCATAGTATCTTCCTACGATAGTTGCTAGCTTGCCAACGCCCAATGACGCCATATATGTTTGCAAATCATGGATGTATCCTGCACCAGCAGTAGGAGAGGTATCCCTTCCATCCATGAAAGCGTGTACATAGACTCTATCAAGATCGTGTTGCTTTGCAAGTTGCAAGAGAGCTTTCAGGTGATTGATATGACTATGAACACCGCCATCAGATACCAGACCCATGAGATGAAGTTTTGAACCATTTGTTTTTGCAGTTTCAATAGCTTCCACTAGAATTTTGTTTCTAAAAAAGGAACCATCTTCTATGGAGAGATCAATTCTCACAATATCTTGATAAACAATTCTTCCTGCTCCAATGTTTAAATGACCCACTTCTGAGTTCCCCTGCTGTCCTGGAGGAAGTCCTACAGCACCAGCGGCTGCGCCTAATAAGGTGAAGGCATAGTTTGAACCCATGTGATCAAGAGTCGGGGTCTTTGCATGAAGTATTGCATTGCCTAAATCCTTTACAGAATAACCAAACCCGTCAATTATCACTAATACTACGGGTGAACCTCCAAGATCTTTTATTGTTTTCCAGTCCATTATCATCAGCTCTTGATCTAATTGCTCACTAGAAACTTTTCACTTAAATTTAGAGTTATTACGCGTAACGATATTCTCAATGCGTCACATGTTTACTCAATAATTGGAAGAACTTTCTATCCAGAATCCTAAAAAGGAAGAACTCACATTTCTCTCTGTGAAACGTTCTGATCCATTGGAAAAGTGGTTATGGGGAGTAGCGACCTCAGCACATCAATCAGAAGGGAGTAATGTAAGAAATGACTGGTATCATTTCGAAATGCTTCCGGGGAAAATCAAAAAGGGGGAAAGATCGGGGAAGGCTACTGATTTTTGGAATCGGTTTGAAGAAGACATAAAACTTGCTAAAGAATTCGGGATGAACACCTTCAGATTTTCCCTAGAATGGTCTCGAATCATCCCTAAGCCTTGGCATATTGACTACTCAGCCTTGGCTCGCTACCAAGAGATCATTGATACAATTAGAAAACATGGTCTGGAACCTATGGTAACACTCCATCACTTTACTTTGCCAAAATGGGTCGCGAATGAGGGAGGCTGGGTTAATAAAAGAAACCTAGATCACTGGAAGTTCTACGTGGCTACCGTTGCGAAGAATATCAAGAATGTGATTCTCTGGAATACCATCAATGAACCTAATGTTGTAATTGCAATGGGATATTTTACAGGAATTTTCCCTCCGGGCAACTCCTTTGACATCCCCGGCTACGTCAAGGCGATCAGAAATATCTTGCTGGCTCACGGACTAGCCTATCACATTGTAAAACGATACCAACCAGATACTGCAATTGGAATCGTGAAAAACATAGCTTGGTTTTATCCTTACAGAAGATGGAGTTTCAGCGAAAATCTACTAGCATGGTTTTTTAATTACATGTTCAATGAAATCACTCTTCGAGCCCTTGAAACAGGCAAACTGCCACTATCAGCGCAACCTAATGAGTTTCTCAAAGATAGTATTGATTTCTTCGGACTGAATTATTACACGAAATCGTACGTTCGCATCATGGAACCAGGGTTCGTAGCTATGTCAAAGCCCCATGAATTCACCACACAAATGGGGCAAGTTCCGTATCCTGAAGGCTTAAGGCTTGCAATAAAAAGAGTAAGCAAACTAGGGAAACCGATTGTCATTACTGAGAATGGAGTACCTACACTGGACGACAAGGTCAGAATCGCTTACATTGAAGCCCACCTTCGAGAAGTTGAAAACGCTATACAGAAAGGATATGATGTGCGCGGATACATTTACTGGAGCATTACAGATAATTTCGAATGGGCAGAAGGGTTTGAACCAAGATTTGGACTGGTTGAAATAGATTATAAAACACTGGAAAGAAAACCACGAAAAGCCGCTTACTGGTTCAAGAAGAGAATAAAGCGTTTCAAATATTCCAGGGATACTTTTTGACAATTCATGTGAAATCATCAGGAAGGATGAAGTGGGGTATTAAAGATTGTCCGGGGGATCCTCGAAGCAACAAGTGGAAAAGTGCAGTAAGAATGTTTTCCATAATTATTTGAGCTTGGGATGGAGCAACTTCACCTCTTTTGAGAAAATCAGCAAAAATGTAAAAAATTCGGTCAATAGCATTTCCAATAAAATTTCGGATCTCAATTAGATCTTCACGATTCTTTGCTCTGGAGCGCTGCAATTCAAGATTCTTTTCGAGAATAGCCAAAAGGCTACTTGCAAGCAACTCAGCAACATCTAGAGGGGTAAACTCAATATCACCTCGACTTATTAAGATGCTTTCAGTGATA
>JAJRWK010000107.1 GCA_024276795.1 archaeon
CATATCCTCTGGACGCAAATCCTCAATCTTGATGTGATACTGTCCGTGAGTTACGAGATTAGCAGTCATCGATATTAAATTAGTTTGAAACTCTTTGAAGTTTTCCCACGCTTTGTGAATAATTACACATTCGTTGCAAACCGATCAAGAAAAGATTTCAAAATTAGTGGTTTGTTCAGGATTTCCGTGCAGGAATGAATGAACATACATATTATGTCTAAAAGAGACATGAAAAGACTGAATAAAAGACCTTGGAGTTCTCTTGTTATTTAGTTTCCTCGCCAAAAACATTTTTCCGAGATTTCCACCCAATACTGATTGGAATGATGTGTTTAGGCCGAAGCTCATTTACGGAAATATTCGCACGTGTCTCTCATGGAAAAACTGATTTTATCAAGGACGTAACTTTCAATATGGAGAACACTTACTAGCATAAGCACGAATTGCTTCAAATTAGTTCAAAACTACTAGGCCAACGTAAAGCAGGTTTGAAAAAAGCAAATACCCCACCACCCAGAAGCAAAAAGTTAGATTCTCCAGCAGATAAAACTCTCGTAAAAAAAGAGAGCATTAAAAGATATAAGGCTAGAAAGGAAAAAAACATTAGGATAAATCGAAGTGATGAACGATGTTAGGCATTAATGTTGCAATGATCCCACTTACTCTAAGCTTTGTAAAAATTGGATTTGGAATAAGTTTATTTTTAGTATGGAAAGCATACGCTCGCAAACTCCATACACTGCCAGCACCGTCTGATCCTGACCCGAATCCAATCAATCCACCGATAATAGATCCAGATCCTAGAAATTAATAAAACACACCATTGGGCTCACGGAGTAAGATAAAAGCAAAGATCAGATTAAATATCTTAATATTGGTTCAGAACGATCATACTTGTGTGAGCATTGAGAGTGCTTGGCAATTTTTTGTCACAGGAAACACTCAAGAAGCACTAAATTCTGTAAATAAGATAATTAGGGAAAATACTAACGCCATAAACAATCAAGAATTAATTCGGGCCCTACTACTCAAAATTAGGATTCTGGTCAAACAAGGGTTGATCAGAGAAGCAGATGTTCTCCTAAAAAGTTGCGAAGAGAAGTTCAAATCAAAGAAGATAGAGAAGATCGATGAAATTGATCTTCTAATATTAGAATCCGAACTACTTTGGCATAAGAAGGAATATGAGAATGCAGAACGAAACCTAGAAGAAGCAATTCGCAAATGCGGGGAATTAACAGAGTCACAAGAAAAAACGCAGAGAATGGCCCAGATCAATTTCCGTCAAGCAACGATTCAGTATAGCCAAGGTAACTTGGATCAAGCAATACAAGGATTAGTTAAAAGCAAGAAAATGTTCGAACAAGTCAATGATGAGATCGGGATTGGGAGAACACTAAACAATATCGGATTAGTGTATGAGCGAAAGGGGGATGTCATAAAAGCAACGAATTATTATCAACAAAGCTTAGAAATAAAGAAAAGAATCGGAGACAAAGAAGATATTTCAAGAACATTACACAATTTAGGACGATTGTATAGAATTAGAGGAGACTTCAAAAAGTCTCTCGAACTTTTAGAACAAAGCCTAAAGTTTAGGGAAGAAATCGGCAGCCAAGAAAAAGTCATGGCAACGCTAAACGAAATTGGGGCAGTATATTTGCTCCGCGGAGAGGTCGACAGCGCAGAGGGCGTTTATCTCAAAATAAAAGGAGCCCTAGAGAAACGTGATGAAAAACAAAGCCTAATTCCCATCTACATAAATTTGGGCATAGTAAACGAAGCGCGGGGTAAGACCGAAAAAGCTAGATCATTTTACACTAAAGCGTTAGAATACGCGAGACAAACCAATGATTGGTATAGGTTAGGATACGTATATCACAATTTAATTGAGCTAGAACTCAGGTCTAAAAATCAAATCATTGCAAAAGACTATCTGGACAGCTTTGAAAGGTTATCCCAAATAGCACAAAACAAAAACATAACAGATGTTTTCCTCCTTACAAAAGCGACCGTTCTAAAAGCAAGCCCGAGGGTAATTGATAAAGCAGAAGCACAAAAAACACTGCTTCAACTAATTAAAGAAAAAAATACTGATGCCTCTGTAACCCTAACAGCAATGATCCATTTGTGCGACTTGCTTTTCATCAATTACGAAGTATTTGGCGATAAAAGCTCACTGGAGGAATTAAAAGACTGGCTAAGAAAAATAGGAGAATTCGCGAAAGCCCAAGAATCAGCAGTATTACTCATCCAATCTTTATTGCTTAAAGCAAAACTAGCAATCATTGAGGAAGAGATCAACGAAGCAGAATCCCTTCTCTCTCAGGCACAAGCAATAACAGAAGAAAAAGGCCTACTAAATTTAGGCATTCAGGTGTCAGCCCTTTTCGATGAATTAAGCCAAGTAAGAAACACACAGAAGGCAAATAACTCAAGCGCAAGAGAGGAAAAAATTCATTTTTCCGAGTTATTACAATCGGCAACTAGCCTCCGGCCAAAAGGGATCATTACAATCGAAACAGAGACACCAATCGCCTTCCTAATCATTAGGGAAGACGGCAGCATCATTTTTTACCAGAAATTTAGGGCAGATACTCAACTAAACGATCAGATTTTTTTCAGCTTCATTCCTTTAATAATGTCATTTTCACAAGAAATGTTCAAGAAACGAAGACATATCGAAAGAATAATGATAGGGGATCATTCTTTGCTTATTAATAAGATTGGAAAAATTCAGTTAGTTTACATTATTCAGGGATCTTCATTTACAGCAGTTGAAAAATTAGAAGCTGTAGGTCATGCGCTAAGATCAAGAGTAAATATATGGGAATGGTTGCATAACAATAACTCAGTAAGAGAAACGCCGAATCACAGGCAATTGCAACACTTGATTAACGAGATCTTTCAAGTAAGAAAAAACCAACCAACTATCGAAATAAGGGGAAATGAGACTATCGAAAATGAAGAGTTCCCCTCTCAGCTCATGGAATTCAAAACATTCATGCACCCAATAAAATTAGTAATTTTGAATGTTTTATTCAAACATTACCGATTTGCCTTAAGCGACATGAGAAAAATTCTAGGCATATCGTGGGGAAATCTTGATACCCACCTCACTAAACTAAAAGAAGCAAAACTCGTTGAGCAGAGAACAGAGTTTATAGAAAGCATTGCCAAGGAAGTGTTGTACTTAACACCAAAAGGTTCTGAGCTCTACGATAAGATAAGAACGGTGCTACAGCGACTATTTCATTAAAATATTTGGGTGGTTTTCTCTACCTACATGCTAAGCATTGTTATAGCTCATGAGTTAAGTGCATGAGTTGTCTTCGATTTCAAAACTTTCACGTGCTCTCATTGTACCCATCCCAAAAACCCATGCATATCGGAACAGCGAGTAGAGGATCAATAATTGTTAGTTCTCATTTCATCGCCCAAGAAGATAGGCGTCCACAAACTATGTTCTAAAGAATACCGAGCATGCATCTCAACAGATACTATGGACTGGCTGGAAAACGCGTTTTCAAGAATTTCTAAGGATTGCAAAGAGAAAGGAAAATGATATTTTATTCCCAGCCTTGTTCTATAAATGAAAGAGGGCACGCCAATATCGACAACGAAAACGTTCTCTTGAACTTCTTTGGGTAGCAAAAACAAGCCTTTTTTCACAAAGGCGAGAGTTAGAACGGCGCTAGGAATCAAGCCACCAATATTTTTCCCAGTAGAAGTGTCAAAACCAGAAGGCACATCCAAGGAAATGACGTTTTCACTATTTCTCAAATAGGAAAAAACATCCTCCGAAACGGCATCATCTCTTTGCGTGAAACCATAACCAAGATAGGCATCTAAGACGATTCCATCGAAGGATTCTTGGGGAAGCCCATCAAAAAAATCAGCACCAAATGCCTTTGTCCGAAGTAGTTGCCTGCGAGGAATGACTCTCAGAGATTTTTCACCCATTGGCAAGAAAACTTGGACATCAAACCCCCAAGCAGCCAGTCTTCTTGCTGCAACAATTCCCCCGCCACCATTATTCCCAGGACCAGCAATGACAAGAAACGAGGAAGTGTTTGCCTTTTGTATTGTAAATCGAGCCAAGCTTAGCCCTGCATGTTCCATCATTAGCTCCACAGGAACCCCTAACTCTTGGACCATGATTCGGTCAACTTCCATCATCTGCTCAGTTGAAATTCCAGGCAGACCCATGCTTTTGATTCACAACTCAAGAATGATAAGTAAAACGGCCCCCATACCCGGGTACAAGAAGGGGAAAAGTATAAGGGAGGAGGCGAAAAGAAGAAGGAAGTTACAAGAGGCCAAACCAGGGTTCTTTATCCAGAACGGCAAAGAATTTTTCTCGATCTTTTTCATTGAGTATTTGTTTTCCAGCAAGCTGTGCCTTTGTTCGCCATTCTTGAGCCACTAAGAGAGAACCGTCAGCTGCATGAGCACGGGCCATTCCTTCATAAGCAAAAGCAAGATTTAGATCAACAAGGTGCTTGGATTCACAGATCGTTAAGCAATTCTGCGAATACCGCAAAGCAATTTTTGGATATCCTGCAACGGCATAGACGCGACCCAAAAGCCAATTCGCTCGTGCAATGGCTTGTTGAGAATCGATCTTGGACCAGTGATACAAGGCGGCATGTGCTACGTGAAGCATTGACTCGACTTCTTCTTTACTTAATTCGTTTTTTTCGATGTAGTTCCACGCTGTTGCATGGCAGTTCTCGGCAAAAAATCGATGTGCATCTTCTAAGGAGTAAAGCTTTCCTTGATTGGAATCATTCACAAAGAATGGGAAAAAATCCTAACTTTTTATGCATTCCTAGTACATGAAAAAAACCAAAGGCAATTCTCGTGAAAGCAAACAAATACCTCTACATTAGAAAAAATTCACCCATGAATCTGTCATATATATCACAATCTAGTTGAACAAAAAATAAAAAGTAAATAGCTTAACAACGAGAGTTGTGAACGGTGAACTGAAAATGAAAGGGAGTCAGCAGAGACTGCTTTTCTCTTTTCTATTAGTGATTCTCGCCCTAGGCATCGTGAATACAAGCAGTGTCTTGGGATATTCTGAAACAGTAGCCGATAACACTGGAGACGTAATTCACTACCTCGTCTCCACTGGATTCTTCTACGAAGGAACTAGTGACAGAGGAGATGTAGATATTGTAAGCGTCAGTGTTTCTTTCGACGAAACCACTTCAACGGGAAAATTGGAAATAGAACTTCGCCAACTATCAAGTAGCATTAATTCTTCTTATTACTACGGCACTTCATTTTCCCTTGATACAGAAGACGGTCAACAAGGGCTGTACATAATCGCTACATACAGTTCAATTGCTAATCCAAGCAATGACACAGTGATCACAGGGTACTGGTCAATTGGGGAAGGCATGGGAGCGATTTCACCGCAAAATCCAACAACCTATGTTGCGGGTAATAAGATTTACTGGAAATTTGATCTTCCCGACGTATTCCCCTACACGGCTTTCAACAATGCTAGTTATACTAAAGAATTCTTTGGATTCGCAGGATACATCGTCCTGGAAAATGAACAAATTACAGAGGCCTACGTCGATTATGCTCCCGACGATGCAAATACGCTAGGACCCACGGATACAATAGATGAAAACCAAGAAACGGACCAAGGAGAAAATGACATTGCAGAAACCCAAGGCGGCGCACTATCTCTTCCTGGCTTTCCCATAGCTCTCGGACTTGTCCTCACAGCATTAGTAGCAATAATACGGAAAAAACGAAGAACAACAATACCTTAAGGGGAAAAATCAATGAAAATGGCCAATAGGGAGAAAAAAATGGGGAAGGAAAGCAACCCACCTCCCGATCTATCCCCTTACATCCTCTGAATTTTCTCCAAGAATGTTACGAAAAATCCATTCCTCATCTTGATTCTTGAGAGGGGGCGGGAGCCACGGTTTTTCGTTTCCACGAGAAAAGGACAACGGGAGCCTAAACATGGGAACTTTGCTCTTTGAGTAAGGATATTCAAAAAAGAATAATTGATCAAGAGCCTCGACCTGGGGATGGGCAATAACTTCCAGTGGAGTGCGGACTTGCCCCACAGGTAGATCATGATACACGAGAACACACTCCCATTCAGCCCTAGTCCTAGTCTTAAAAACATTACACAGCATTGAAATCAGAGCGTCTCTATTCTTCACTCGCAAGGCATTTGTTGAAAAACGCCTATCAACCAAGAGTTCTTCCTTTCCAATAGCCTTACAGAACCGATACCAATGCTTGGAATTTCCTATTGCGATCGACAGCCATCTACCATCCTTACACTTGAAAGCTTGATAGGGCACAATGTTAGAATGTGCAGTGCCGAGCGGAGAAACATCTTTGCCAGTAACGTAAGCATTTGCGGCTTGGTAAGTTAACCAAGAAACCAAGGAAGAAAAGAGATTAGTCTCAACATAAATACCCTTGCCGGTTTTCTCGACATGCCGAAGAGCAGAAAGAATCCCGATCACCGCGTACAGGGCTCCAGAAATATCGCCAATAGGAACACCGACCTTTGTTATTTCACCATTTCTTTTCCCAGTGATCCCCATTATGCCAGATTCACTCTGAGCAATAATATCATAACTAGCTCGATTTTTGTAAGGCCCTTCGGAGCCAAACCCAGTAATTGAAACATACACGACCCGCTGATTGATTTCCCAGACTTTCTCGGGAGATAAGTCAAGCCTTTCACAAACACCAGGTCTAAAATTCTCCACAAAAACATCGCACCATGAAATAAGTTTCTTCAGTTTCTCCATTCCGTCTTCGGTCTTGAGATTAAGCACAATGCTTCTCTTGTTGCGATTTACTGTCACGAAATAGGTTGACAATTCCTCCGTGATGAAAGGAGGCCCCCATTTCCTTGTGTCATCCCCTTTTGGTGGCTCAACCTTGATAACATCAGCCCCAAGATCAGCAAGAATTTGAGTGCAAAAAGGACCAGTAAAGATTCTAGATAGATCTAAGACCTTCACGCCATCAAGCAAATCAGTTCGAGTGAACATTAAAACAAGTTAGCAGGTTTGTTTAAGGAACATTGCCATCGTTAAATAGATCATTGAACAAACAAGTTCGAAGATAGAATTCTAAACCACTCAGATGGGGGAGGGAGCGAGTCGGGCTAAGAAAACCAAAAAATAGTTTCGGCCCGACTCATTTTTTCTTCGCAGAAAAGAGATATAAACATAATGATACCTATAAATATTCCCACAAATTATGACAGAAAAGCATGTGAGATTTATAGAAAGCAAAAACCAGAACAAAATGTTGAGGGAGAGAATAAAGATTTATCATTCTAGGGAGAACACATCTGCCAAGTCGTGAGTGAGAGCCATGTTCCAAAGAAGCCTGACTCTAGCAAAGCTCATAGGTTTTCTCAATTCTTTTACCACGCGAATTTCATCAAAAACACCATATTCCCGGATTTCAAAGGCATCTAGTTTTTGATGAACATAATCCTTCATCCCTCTTTTCCAAAAATCAACGGGATTAAAGCCGTATCCCCCCTTTGCCGAAGGCTTTAAAGCGCGAAGAGCAACTTTTCGGGGCAAATGCAATTGTGCCAACTGTCTGAGTCCATATTTAGATACGCCATTGTGAATCTTCGCTTTAACCTCAAGCTTCATCGCATACTCGAAGAGTGGCGTGTCGAGCAAAGGAACACGCATTTCAAGGGAGTTCCCCATAGACATGCGATCAGCGATCTTAAGATAATTACCCTCAAGCTGATCGTAAATCAATTCAGATTCTACAACCCTGAAGAAATCGTTATGGTCATTATACCGAAGAACTGAACCCCAATCAATGCTTTCAACAGGGTTTTTCTCCGAGAACAAACGCTTTATGCCATGCTGAGTAAATGCAAGCTTAAGCGCAAGGATTTTTTGGTCAAAGTTACCCAAAGCTCGGAATCCCCGGGTAACAGTCGCCCATCCCAGTCGATCAGTCAATAATGCAGGGATTCGACTAAGACCGCCAAGATTAGGGTAGTTTGAAATCCTAGTTGCTCTCCAATGCTGTACATACCCTGCAAACAACTCGTCCCCTCCAAGCCCAGAAAGAATAACAATACAACCTTTTTCCCGGGCAAACTTCGACAAAGCATACGTGTGAGACAAGCCAAAAGTAGGATGCTCCATTGCGGTAACAAGCTCCCGTGCCAAAGCAATTTCTTGATCGGGAGTGTGATCCACGGTGAAATGACGGGACCCAATGTGTTCAGCAACAATCTCGGCATATGGAGATTCATCAACTTCTCCAAATCGCTGAGTGAAAGTAGAGAGCTCAGACGAATGTTTCGCTGCGAACCAAGCAACAAGTGAACTGTCAAGACCGCCAGAAAGAAACACACCAACAGGACGTTCTGAAATCAATTGCCTTTTTACAGAGCTCTCAATCATCATTCCAAGGTACTCAAGGTCTAACGAGAGCTCAGAAGTCGCTTGAAAATCCCAATACGTCCATTCTTTAATCCCACTAGGCGAGATAACCATAATCGTTGCAGCAGGAAGTTGTTTTATGCCCTCAAACATGCTTTGACGCTGAGTCACATAACCAAGATGTAGCAACACGTGCAATGCATGCCTGTCGAGAACTCTTGGAACCTCTTCAAAAACAAGGATTCCTTTCGCCTCAGAAGCAAACAAAACAGTATTTCCGCTCTTGAAATAATAGAGAGGCTTGATCCCTAATCGATCACGAGCCAAAATAATAGAAGAACGATTCAAATCCATAATCGCAACAGCGAAAATCCCATCGATTTTTTTTGCAAAATCAAGCCCGAATTCCTCGTAGGCGTGTAAGATAACCTCCGTATCTGAATGAGTCTTGAACGTGTGGTTCCTTTGCTCCAACTCTTCTCTCAACTCGAGAAAATTATAAATCTCGCAATTCGCGACAATCGCTATACTGTCATCCTCATTCCAAATCGGCTGATTACCCCCAACAACATCAATAATGCTAAGACGTGCATTGCCAATTGATCCGAATTCAGAGGTTGCAATTCCTTTATGCTCTGGACCTCGCACATGCAAAGCATCAATCATTTTCTTGGCAAGTGCTTGATCCTCAAAACCATAAAACCCGGCAATTCCGCACACAAGCACACCTCAACAAAATGAATTATAGAGTTTCCTCAAGAAATTCCTCCAATTAAGGAACTAGGAAAAACATGACCAAAAAGCAAAAGCCATATTTTTTCTAAAATCATGAGAATGATATGGGCATCCACATTGCAGTCGTTCCAGCTAGAGGGGGATCCAAAGGAGTACCATGGAAAAACCTACGCCAAATAGGACACAAACCACTCATAGCACACACCATAGAAGAGGCAAAAAAATCAAAGCATATTGACAAAGTAGTTGTTTCGACAGATTCTGAAAAAATCGCAAAAATCGCGAAAGAATGGGGCGCAGAAGTCCCATTCTTGAGACCAAAAGAATTAGCAGACGACAAAACACCATTGGCAGCGGTAATACACCACTTCTTGCAATGGGCAAACAACCAAGGATGGAGCATTGAAGCATTAGTTATTTTAGAACCCACTTCTCCCCTTCGAACAGCAAGAGACATTGATAACGCAATAAACTTGTTCCACCAAAAACAAGCAGACACCGTAATCTCTGTTGAAAAAGACACCAGCCTTTGGTGGACAAAAGATGAAAAAGAACTTGGAAAACCCCTCCAAAGGGACCGAGTCAACCGGCAATACATGATGCCCAAATACAAAGAAAACGGAGCAATATTTGTTGCAAAACCAGAAGTGGTAACCCCTGAAACGACCATTGGGAAAAAAGTCGTGCTATACGAAATGCCACTAGATCGCTCAATCGACGTGAACACTTTCTGGGATTTATGGCTTGCAGATATCACCCTCCGAAGAGTAAAGATAATGTTTCATTTCAAAGCATCAGCAGAGTTAGGATTCGGACACTTCTATAGAGTACTCTCCATCGCTGACCGACTATATTCAAACGACATAATACTTGTCTGCTCAGAATACGACGAACACCTAAAGGAAAAAATCTCCACTGTCGGCTACAGATACATATTAAGTACGAACCCACTAATTGTGATTAGAGAGGAAAAACCTCAAATCTTGATCAACGACGCCTTGGATACAACGAAAGAATTCATGCAAAACGCAAGGGAAACAGTGCCATTAATTGTCAATTTCGAAGACTTGGGAGAAGGAGCGCTCCATGCAGACCTCGTTTTCAATGCCCTTTACGAAGAATTCTCAATCCAAAAAAACCATTATGGAGGATCACACTACGCAATCTTACGCGAAGAATTCCTGTTCCTTCCAAAGCACATAATCAGGGAAAAAATAGAGCTCATCACAATCACATTTGGCGGAACAGACCCAAACAACATCACATTTCACAGCATGAACATTCTTCCAAAAGAATTCCCTCAAATCACATTTAGGTTTATCCTCGGGCCAGGATACGCCCATAGTAAAGAAAAAATCCGCAAACTCTCCAAAGAACATCCCAATGTTGAATTAATTGAAGACACGAACAAAATGAGCAAGCACTTATTTGAGTCAGACATTGTCATAACCTCTGGCGGGAGAACAGTATTCGAAGCGGCAGCCGCAGGAACACCTTGCATTGTAATCTGCCAAAACGAAAGAGAACTCAGACATCGACATATCACATCACGCGATGGAGTGATTAATCTTGGCTTGTTCTCAAAGGGGCAGACAATTCAAAGACTAGTAACGGTTATTGAAACCATAAAAGACGATACCCAGATACGTTCAATCATGTCCGAAAAAATATCTTCATTAGTAGATGGCATGGGTGTTTTTCGCATCATCGGACTGATTGAAAAAACTGCGAGAGACAAAAACATTGCAAGAACACTCTAAACAGATGTATCACCCTTGTTTGCCAGAAGTAATGCCAGGCCTTCTTTCAGTGGCCGGGGAAGAGGAAGCCCAAATTGCTTCAAAGCACCGATATCTGCCACGCTACGCTTAATATCACCCTCCCTAGGAGGAGCAAACTCAACTCTGCTAGAGCTTCTCGTTAGCTCAAGAACTAAATTGGCAAGCTCAAGTATGCTAGTCTCCGTTCCCGTACCAACATGAATTGTTTGACCCCAAAGATCATTTCTCTTAGGTATTTCAACCATGACATTCGCAACATCCCCAGCATAAACAAAATCACGAGTCTGGCGCCCATCACCAAAAATAACAAGCGGCAGGCCTTGCTTTGCCCTGCTTAGAAAAACACTAATAACACCAGCATAAGAATCTCCGGGCTTAATTAGATGGGAATAAACATTGAATGGTCGAACAACTGCAACGGGAAGACCATAACTCCGATAATAAGTCAAAGCATAAATCTCACTCGTGGCCTTGCTAGCACCATAAGGAGACAAGGGATCACGAGAATGCGCGGGAGACACGGGAACACTGCGGGGTTCACCAATTGCCGCAGCCGAACCAACAACAATGACTTGGCTTTCACGAACTCGAGCAAATTCTAGAACCTGAAGTGTCCCCCATGAATTAATTTCAAAATCAATAAGCGGACTGCTCATCGAAAAAGGAACCGAAATCTGTGCAGCCAAATGATAGATCGTATCAAAAGACACGCGAATTTGCTTGATTTCTTGCAAAAAATTACGAACATCAATCTCTACTACATGAACTCGATCCGGAAGATCCTCTGGAAAAACCTTGTTAGAAGAAAAATTGTCCACAATGGTGATTTCTACTTCCTCTTCAAGAAGCAATTTGCTCGTCAAGAAATAGCCAATCTGGCCCAGTCCTCCAGTAATCAATATTTGCTTCGTCAAATTCCACACCAAGGTCGTTAAATTGCTCTATCCAATAACTCACTACGTTTTTAATTAAAATTTAAGATAGCAAATGGGTTAAGAAAAGAAAGTGAATTTTTATTGGTGATTATTCTAAGATGTCTTTCCACTCGAGAAGATGAAGAGCCTTAATATCACGTTTTGCACACAGACCATAAAGCTGTTCCAAAAACATCGGGTGGATTCCCGTCCCGGGGCGAAGCAAAGTAAGATTCTCCTCATTGAGGACCTCGCCTTGCTTAATATCTCTTTTCGCGGCAATAGATCGCCTCGCGTTTGCCCTCGCAGGAGCTTCGACTTCAACAGGCTGTTTCAAATACTGACCCAAACTCTGCCTTGCTATACGAACATTCTCCACAAGACGACGCATAAGTACCTCATCAACAGAGTGAAAATGGTCATTGCCCTTACGAGAACGGTCAATTGTAAAGTGCTTCTCAATTACTGTAGCACCCATCGCAACCGCAACCGTAGGGACAACCACTGAATCATTAGGAATAACATGATCAGACCAGCCCACCTCATATTGAGGGAAAAGTTTACGCAAATTCGAAATCATGCGCAGATTCGCATGTTCTGGAGGAGTAGGATAGGCGAGAATACAATGTAACAAGACAATATTGCTATTGCCAGCCTCTTCAATAATTCTGGTCGCGTCCTGAATTTCACCAATTGTTGCAGCACCAGTAGACAGAATAACAGGTTTTCCCGTTTTCGCAATTTTTTTCAGCAATGGATAATTCGTTATATCAGCAGAGGCAACCTTGAATGCGGGAACACCAAGAGAATCAAGAAAATCAACGCTTTCAAGATCAAAAGGCGTGGACATGAAGGGTATACCATGCTTTTCGCATAGTTCCGCTAGGATCTTAGTCTCCTCGTGATAAAACTTATTCGAGCGTTGGAAAAACTCATACTGGGTTTCCCCTGGCCGGTCGTCCTCCCAATACTTGGGAGAATTGATAGCGACGATTTTGCTTGGAGTATAGGTCTGAAACTTGGCTACGTCCGCCCCGGCTCGAACCGCGGCTTTGATAAGTTCTTCAGCAAGCGCCAAGTCATTATCATAATTAACGCCAATCTCAGCGATCACAAAAGGGTCATGATTCAGCCCAATTTCTCGGTCTCCAATCCTCACAGAGAAAACTAATTCTCAGAATTATAATAATATTACCAACAAAAGATTTTGAGGAGAATAGAGCTTAAAACAAAGACAATAGCAGAAAAAGCAGTTCCAATAACGCTAATTTCCAGATATGATCTGGTTGATGATGAGAATTATGTTTCGAACACTATTAGGCCTGAAAAATAGTTCGGACACACCCCTAAGTTCCCCAGATCGATATTCCTGCAATACTTCAAGCATTTCCTCAACACTAGAAACAACCCTAACAACGCCTGAATCGATTAAATCCGAGAGATATTCCATTCCTGGGGCCTTGTAAAGAACCGTGAAAAGGTCAAACCCAAGGCCTTCAAACAACCCTGTTGAATAAACTCCAACTTGAATTCTTGCGGTGGAAAACAGATCATACAAACTGATCGCTAAATTGTCAACTACGCGAATATCTGAAGAAGCCAGCCAAGGATAGTCCTCCTTCCATGTTCCAATCTCCCCGGGATGTAATTTATACACAACCTCGTACCCAAGATCTCCAACTTGAGACAATTCAACAGCGAATTTTGAAAGTAGATGCCCTATTGTTCGTTGTGAAACAAACACGATCATATCCCGTTTTTCTACCCCTCGATATTTTGCCAAGTTTTTTTCAAAAAAAGGATAACCAACACTAATCACACGATCAGCAAGGATCGGATAATGAGCAACCGTCTTCCAGTAGTCGCCAAATACAAGCAAATAATCAGGGAATGTTGAATGTGACCTCCCAGGTGGAGGAAAATTATACCCTAAATGATATTTCGTAATTACACCATGTTGTAGTTCAACCACTGGAATTCCCAAGTGCTTAGCAGCCTCGATGAAGGTGGTTCGCGAGCTTGAATCCAGAAGCAAGATCAGCTTAGGTCTAATTCGCTTCAACAAACGGATAATGAGAGGAAGGGACGCCTTTCTTTGCTGGAGAACTTTCTTAAAATACGCTCGTAACTGTAATTTGATCCCAAAAACATCCCCAATATAACTCTCGATCTCGTTGATTATTGTTTCTTCTTCAGGGGAGAAAGTAATTCGTGATAGTCCCAAAGCAACCTTTAGGTTTCTCAAAACGACCAAGAAGTCCATGTAGCGAACATGTTTCGATTTAGGGGGGCCAAAATGCTTGAAATCGAAAGGATCCTCAAGAACAACATGTGAAACATCCCATTCTTCAAACAAAGGATCAAAGAAAATATTCCACCATTTTCCATCCTCTTGCTTGTTACGTCTTGCCCCGCCATAGCAAAGAATCTCAGTCTTGCCCGACAAAAAGGGGTTTCTCCAAAACATGAAAAACGATCTTGCTACAAAAAGAAAGGTTGAAAGCACGGAAAGCTTACGTTGCTCATGCCAAGCACGCATTAACCCAAGTTTTTGAAAAACAAGCTCAAGAATAACTTGACGTACCTTTTCCCAAATTCTTACACCTTGGAGTTCGATGTTAAATAAGTCCAATTCCTCCTCCATAGTTAAAAACACGTTAAAAGCAGAAGCAAAAGTAAAACCCTTGGAAGCCAATGGTGCGTCATGATCATTCTTTTTTTTGCCCACAAAACCGTTGAAAAACAAATAATACTTAACC
>JAJRWK010000108.1 GCA_024276795.1 archaeon
ATTGACATTGTGATCACAGAGGCAACAAACGGAGGCAGAGCGATTCCCGATCGAGAACTTGTAAACAATGAGTTACGCGATACGGTGATGAAAGCAGTACAGAGAAAAGCAAAAGTCGTGGTGCCCTCCTTTGCCATAGGCCGGTCCCAAGAACTCGAATTCGTTCTTGGACAGTTTTTGGATGAGGTACCAGTTTACATTGATGGGATGATCCGCTTGATGAATGCCATCACGAACTATTACATCCATCCCGATTGGGTTTCACCTAAAGTATTCAGATATTTAAAAGAAAAGGGTCTTGCTAATCCTTTTGAAAAAGAGAACTTCACTGAGATAACAAGAGAAAACGTTGGAAACCCTCATGAATTTCGCAGATTCCTTGGAAAGACAGAACAGCCAGCAGTTATTTTATCTACAAGCGGCATGATGGAAGGAGGACCAATTCACACCCATCTGGAAGTTCATGGACAGAAACAAGAAAATGTATTAGCAGTTCCAGGATACCAAGCGGAGGGAACTCTTGGAAGGGCAATCATAGAAGGGCAAAGAGAAATTGTAGTAAATGAGTTCATTGGACGGCCAATTACTGTGAACCTCGAACTAGCGATTCAGCGATTCCAATACAGTGGTCATGCCTCTTTAGAAGGCATCAAGCGCTTGCTTTCTCACACGCAACCGAAGCAAACAATATTAATTCACTGTGATCATGACGAAGGGGAACATGCAGGACAGCGCCTAGCAAATGGCACAACTCCTATCTTACCTAAAGCTGGAGTCCCAATTGAGCTCTTGATCTAAAATACCCTGAGTTTATAGCAAAGGGAACACTCCCTTGAAAGCCCTTCTTTTATTGGTTTATTCCTCTATTTTTGCAATTCCCATTTATCGGAAATTTTTTGGAGGCCAATGAGCAGTCTTGCTTGTGGCAACTATGCAACTACTGAAAAAGGTAGGTAGAGGATACCCTGTATTCCTTCCTTATGGAAACAGTTACTGGTTTATTCCAAAGAACCAAATATCTTCTGAAGATCTAAGTGCATTTGAAGCAAATGAAATTGAGTTCATTGAGACAGATAGCGGCATAGTTGTCAGAGATCTTTTGTCGTTAAAGAAGTTGGAAGTTGCTTTTGATTTCTCGGAGCAAGTTGTTTCAAGCGATGAGGGAGCGGAACCTAGCCTAATAGGAGGAAGTAAGCAAATACTTCTGAGATTCCTGATCGAATATGGAAAAAGAGAGTGGACCTATTATTTGGACACTTATGGCTGTGCCCAAAATCAAGCAGAAGGTGCAAACTTAGACGTGTTTCTTCAAAGATTGGGCGGTAACCGGGTTAAGGATCCCAAGCTTGCAGAAATCCGTATTATCAACTCATGTGCCGTGAAGAAACCAACAGAGGACAGAATGGTCAGAATTGCACGGCAAAGCTCCAAAGAAAGCCAACTCGTTATCATGGCGGGATGCCTTCCTTTAATAAACCCGAAGAGGGTTTATTCTCTTGGAAACAATGTGCGCTTGGCAAGCCCAAATCCGATACCTTCAATCCTTGAAACCTTGATCGATCCGGAGAAGCTAAGAACATCTCGCAGAGAAATCTCTTCTATTCCTCTCTTAGAACCCGTATTTCATGACAGAAATAAGCTTTCCGCAATTTTCCCAATCGGGCAGGGATGCGTTGGGGCGTGTACTTTTTGTGCAGTGAAGTTTGCTAGGGGATTTATTAAGTCGTATCCCATTGACCTTATCGTTAAACTCGCTAGACGTGCGGTGGAACGAGGAGCAAAGGAAATTTGGCTCACAGGCCAAGATACAGCTGCCTACGGGCTTGAAAAGAAAAAACCGCTCTTACCAGAGCTTGTTTCCTCAATAGCGGAGTTAAACGGTGACTTCAAAATACGAATAGGAATGATGAGTCCAGATACTGCCTTTCCTATCGTTGATGAGATTATTACTCTTTTGCAACATTCGAAGGTTTATCGCTTCCTACACTTGCCAGTGCAGAGCGCTTCAGATTCAGTTTTGAAATCCATGAATAGATACTATACAATCGATGAATATCGCGACTTAGTGAAACGAATTCGTGCCAAGCTTCCAGATCTTACTCTGATGACTGACATCATCATTGGTTTCCCGGGAGAAACGGAAGAAGATCACGAAGAGACCTTAAACCTACTTAAAGAAATCCGGTTTGACGTTGTTAACGTTAGTAGGTATATGGATAGACCAGGAACGAAAGCCAAGAAAATGAAGAACAAGCTTCCGACTCAAGTCGTCAAAGCTCGATCGATTGAGGCAAGCGAAGTTGTTAGGCAGGCCTCTCTTGAGAGAAATCAATATTGGCTCGGATGGGAAGGCAAAGCCACTATTGTTGCAAGCGTGGCAGACAAAGACTTTATCGCACGTAACTACGCCTACAAACCAATTGTTGTGAAACAAGGAAATCTTGGGGAAACCATGGAAGTTTCAGTAGTCCATGTTTCAGACACTAGTTTATTTGTTCAAAAACCACTACCAATTATTACAAGTAAGGATAAATAGCTTAGGGAATGGTGGAAGAAAAGCCATAATTGAGCAGACATGCGTCGGTTTTTGGATTCTAAAGTTGAAGTTATATCAACTTGTTACTGAATCTGAATTCAATCCTAGTCTTTACACCCAATCAGTTTAAGAACCACCTATCAAATTTATTCATGAATGAGCCTAACCATCGCGGTAGACACAGTATCAGATCTTCCCGAAAATCTGGCAAGAACATACAAAATTCCCATGCTTCCAGTGAACATTAGGTTTGGGAGAAAACAATACAAAGATAGGGAAGAGCTCAGTCCGGAAGAGTTTTATTCATTGCTCAAAACATCACCCGTTCATCCATGGACAACACCGATGACGCCAGTTACTGCTTATCGGTTTTTCAAGCACCATTTAGAATCTAATCCTCATATCTTAATGATCACAGTATCAGCTTCGGTTTCCCGAGTTTATAATAACTGTAAGATTGCATCTGAATTCATTGAAGATGGAACCGTGGAAATATTAGATTCGGGAACGCTTAGCATTGGAGAAGGCCTACTCGCCCTCTACGGAAGCATGTTGCAGGAAGCAGGACTACTCCCTGGGCAAATAATTCGCAGATTAGATCGAGTCAAGAAACGAGGATTTGCAATGCTTCAGCCAGAGAACCTTGTTTATTTGGAAAAGAGCGGAAGAGTCGATGATGTTGTTGCCCTTTACGTTGGGAAAACCTTGAAGATCCAGCCCGTGCTGGGCATAGAACAAGGTCATGTCCATCCGGTTGCTAACGCATTCTCGTTCAAGAAAGGAATAGAGAAAATGTTAGAAATAATGAAAGACCGTTATGGTGATGAGGAACTATTAGTAGGAATAATGGACTCGGGTTCAGTTGCTTGGGCTGATTACTTGGAAAGTGAAACGTTGAACTCACTGAACACCATACAGATCATTCGGACGAAGCTTGGCCCCAGCATGGGAGCCCATGTGGGTCCCAACACAATTGGGATCTCAGCAATTCCGTTTGAACCCATAGAATAAATGAAGACAAGTCTCTTAGAGCAACCCATAGACTGGCAAAGCAACCCCATGGATTGGAGCGCAGTCATCTGAGAGCAAGAATCCTATTACTTTTGCTAACTCCTCAGGTTTCACCCATTTGTCAAAATCGGCACTAGGCATTTCTTTCCGATTGGCAGGGGTATCAATTATTGAAGGTAGAACTGCATTGACATTAATGCCAAAACCTTTTACTTCATCAGACAATGCCTCAGTAAGTGTGACAACGGCACGTTTAGCAATAGAATAGGGGGCCATATTTGCAACTCCTCGAAGAGCGGGTCTGGCACCTATGTTAACGATTTTCCCATATTTTTGTTCAATCATAATTGGAACGACATGTTTTGACATCAGGAAAGTAGGTTTTAGATTTAGTGCAAGCATTCGATCCAATTCTTCTTCTCTTGTTTCGTGAACTGGAGGCCCCATTGTAAAACCCCCCACAATGTTCGCTAATAGGTCAACTGTACCATAATGAGCAACAACTTCTGCAACAATATGCTTCACACTCTGCTCATCGGTTAAGTTACCCCCCAG
>JAJRWK010000109.1 GCA_024276795.1 archaeon
GCAAATCAGAATTGATTTTCCAGTTAAGCGAACCCGTACGCTTGCCGTGTTCAAATCAACAATAGAAGAAGTATCGCATCCTTTTGACTTAGAAAAAATAGTCAAGACTGACGTTCTCTCCTTGCGAAATACCAAGATCCTTTAGAGATCGTCTTCAGACAGATCTTCGCGAACAAACATGTTTTCCCTTTTTTCGATTCCGATCGTTGTACGAGGTCCATGGCCAGGGAATACGACAGTGTCGTCCGAGAATTTATAGAGGACTTCTTTTATGGACGTAACTAATTGCCCCCAGTTCCCGAAAGGCAAGTCGGCCCGTCCAACGGAAAGTTGAAACAGTGTATCACCAGTAAAGACTATTTTCTCATCTTTAAGATGTAGCGAAATGCTGTCCGGACTGTGCCCAGGTGTGTGTAAGACTTTCAGCTCCGTGTCGCCAATTGGGAGCAAGTCTCCACCTTTAACGGATTTCCAGCTCGAAGGTTTATCGCCAACAGGTAGGCCCCATTTACGAGCTAACTCGAGATATGCGTCGATTACAGTGTCAGAGCGTTCATGCATGACTAGCTCAGCATTGCTAAGCGTAGAGACCTCCTCAGCCCAACCCAGATGGTCGGGATGAGTGTGAGTAACAAGAACATAGCATATACTGATTCCTTCTCTCCTTAGCTTGTTGGCTAACTCAATGGCGGTCAGATAGCCAGGATCAATCATCATGGCACATTTATCATTAATTACTACGTAGCAATTCGTTTGGAGAGGACCGATAACATGGGAAAGAATTTTTGTGCTCGACACGTGTGATCAACCGTTTCTTGATAAAGAGGGTGTGGCAATGGCCATGAACAACGGAGAGTCTATTTCCCAACTGAAGCCGGCATTGATTGCTTTTTTGTAACGTGTTTCTTTGCTAGGTGGTCAGGAAGATACAAGGTGCCAATGATGCTTATGGCTCCGAGCAACCACACAAGAATGATAAGACCCGTGAGACCTTGATATGACTTCGGAATACCGGGTATTCTTTCATCAAGGGTGATTCCAGCAAGAAACGGTCCAAGGATTAGGCCAATTCCATAAACAACAGAATAACTCCCCATTGTTGCTCCTGCGTGTTCTTTTTCAACAATGTCAGCCAAAAGAGCCAGTGCGGCTGGCGGAAATGCTCCGCAACCTAGACCGAGAAGGAACAAGATCGGGGCAAATTGTAGTAAAAGCCCGTTATGGGACGCGTAGACGAGAATAGAAATGAAAGCCGCAAAACTAAACATTCCAAGAATTAAGAAGGGCTTTCTTCCAAATTTGTCTGAGAGATAGCCATGCAGAGGAAAACCAACAAAAATAGCTAATCCAATTGAGGCGAGTACAATTAATAAAGGCAATCCTTCGCGATTCAATTCCAAATCATGAGCAAGTTGCTCTGAGAAGTTCAAAACAATCCCATATAGACAGATTACGGGAATCCAGATAGGTAAGATATGCTGAACATCTTTATCTTTCAAAACAGTTACAATGTCATCCACTAATGCTTTAGCGAAACTTCCCTCCTTTTTCGGAGCTCCCTCAAAAGTCTCTTGAATAACAAAGTAACTGAAAACAGTCATTCCCAACAAAACAGCAGATCCCAGAAGAAAAGCAGTCCGAGCATACCGAGGGGCAACTTCCATTAGAATAAAACCTCCACCGAAGCCTCCACCAAGACCCGCTAAAGCCATGGCATCATAAATACCCATGGTGCTTCCATGAAGCTCAGAGGGAGAAATATCTGAAATAATTACTAAGCTGGAAGTAACACTAGCAGCAGCTCCCATGCCAAAAAGAGCAGAAATTAAGGGAAGCAGGATCGGAGACTTCGTGAAACCGTAAAAGAAAATTGCCAATGCATCTAGAAGAAAAGAGAGAACAAAAATGGGTTTTCTTCCAATTCGGTCACACAAGGAACCAAAAAAAGAGACAGTAAGTAATTCTGCAACAGGGTAAGGCACGAAAATCAGAAAACGCTCCATACCGGATACTGAAAGATATCGTGGATTTTGAAGAATTGCGAGGCTCAAATAAAAGAAGAGTCGCAACATAAAGATGCCCAGATAAGTGTAATAAATGTTCTTGGGAAGCTTCAAAACTTCTCGGAATCTGATGCGAGTCATAACAACACCGGTCTTGTCAGTTAATGAGGGTCTAACCACTGTGTTGCCAAACCCCTTTTTATTTAATTTGTTCAGCAATCTCTTAGATCGGAGGGTTAAGCATTTACAGATATGTGATGTCCAAATATTTAAACAAGGGTTCGTTTTAGGGTCTCAAGGACATGTTTGAAAAGATACAATTTGCTAAGGAAGCATGGGAAAAAGGAAAATTCGTGATGATCCACGATTTCAAGAAACGGGAAAATGAAGTAGATTTAGTTATCCCATCAGCAATTGTTTCTCCAGATCACATAGCGTTTATGAGAACCTATGGAGGAGGACTAATTTGCACTGCGTTAAGTCATGATTTCAGCTACGAGATATCGCTACCATTCATGAGTGCGATTCTTAACATGACGGCTGCTAGATATCCCGTGATAAATTTGCTATCCTCTCATTCATTACCCTATGGAGCTAAATCCTCTTTCTCAATTACTGTTAATCATGTGGACTCGTTTACTGGTATCACAGATGATGACCGCGCACTTACAATTCGTGAACTAGGAAAGTTACACTTGGAATTTGAAAAAAACGAGGTAAAAGGTGTAGACCTTGTCAAAAGATTTGGTAATTCTTTCAGAGCCCCCGGACATGTTCATCTATTGCGAGCATCTCCAGGCCTGCTAAGAAATCGACAAGGACACACAGAGCTGGGCATAGCACTGGCACAATTAACAAAACAGCCCCAGAGTATTAGTTTGGTAGAAATGCTTGACACAGAGACTCACAGAGCCATATCTCTCGACAAAGCCAGGAAGATAGCTGAAGAACATGATATCCCCTTGTTGGGGGGGGCGGAAATCCTAAAATTATGGAGAAGCATTTTCAAAATTCCACAGGAGGAAATAAAGAAAAGCGAACGTGAGGCAGAATAGAATGAGTCTAAAAATTGGTATAACAGATACCATGTTTGCCAGATTTGATTTCTTCAAATCAGCATTATCTGTGCTTGAAGAGTACGCTGGAATAGTTACTTGGGAAAGGTACACTGTTCCAGGAATTAAGGATTTACCAGTTGCTGCACTGAAACTAATAGAGGAAAAGGGTTGCGATATAGTGATCGCGATGGGAATGCCGGGACCAAAACCCGTAGACAAAATATCCGCCCAAGTTGCATCCGAGGCATTACAACAAGTCCAGTTAATGACAAGAAAACATGTTATTGAAGTGTTCGTCCACGAAGACGAAAGCCACGATCCTAAGATCCTGGCAAAAGTTTGTCATAACCGGGCCAGAGACCACACAAAAAATGCAATAATGCTTCTCATCAATCCAAAGTGGTTAGAGAAAAGAGCAGGAAAAGGAATACGACAAGGATTCGAAGACGCAGGACCATTAATCAAATAACTAGTCAAGATTAACAGCGAAAATTGACAACAGCCATGAGAGGGATCTGGTTTTGGGAGCTTTTCGATGTGAAGCCAGAAAACTAGTAGCTCCATCTTAGGATTTAACCATTGCCGCCAATTTTGCTACTTCTGCATAGGCAACATCGGGACCAACACTCGAAGGAGCCCAGGCAATCAAATATCCCGGCCAGAACGGGCATTGAGCAATGATGAGATGACCCTGTTGTTGCAGATTTGTAGCAACAAACCTATCGGGTTCTTTTCGAATAACGGAAAACTTGAGCCCGCCTACAAATACGGGGGAAGTTCCCGCTTTCCAGTCTTGAATAGCTTGAATTGGATCAAAATCCCACTCACCCATTTTCCAATAGATTTGATTATCTTCTCCTACTAGGACTGCAACCCCGATATTTCCTTCCTGGAACAATCTTACTGCTTCATCTTGGAACGACATGTATTATCACCAATGGCAAATATTTCAAATGGAACATCCGATTTAACTTTTTTATCTATTATGGTGAACTGTGGCCGACAAACAAAAAACGAAAGCAAATTCCGAAAAACGAAAAGCATGAGTTCGAGCCACATAAGCTTATTGGGCGAGAATATTGCATAATTCTAGATAACCTCTGCAATCATTAATGGCCTGATGGCAGAATTGCAAGATTATGTCGTTTTCACCCTTCTTAGCGAGGGACTCTGCAGATTTGAAAGTTTCCATTGCTTCTATGAACAGTTTCTCAGCAACCTCATACTGCTGATTATCAAACATGATGATGCCTTCGATTAGGATGGTCATAGCTTTGTAGTACGTTCGTTCCGCTTCAAACCCTGCCTTTAATGCAACAGAACCGAAGTGTCCTACCATTCCCAAAGCCTTGTCTGCGGTTGCTTCTGCTCTGCTAAAGTGCTCTTTTGCCTTTTCAAGTTGGTTTAGCTCTCTGAATGCGAGATTGCCAAGAGCCTCGTAATAAGCAGCGTCAAGGATCGTGGAGGTTGCGATGAGAATACGTTTCTTGCTAACATCACTACTCAGTTCAGCAGCACGATTATAGAGCATTTTGGCTCGTTTGCTTAGTTTTAGGGCTTCATCGTAATCTCCCTTATCAATGGCTAGAAGAGATTTTGTCCACGTCTCATCTGCTTTTGCTATGATCCTTTCTTGAGTGAGCAGATCAAGTTCTTCAGAGGCAACTTCCAAATAGGGAGCAAAACGCCTATCAATAAAGGCCGCTTTTCTAAATGATCCCTTGCTTTTCATTAGAGATTTCTTGGCGTTAGATGTCGACCGTTCTCTCTCAGTTTCTCCCCGA
The DNA here is from genome assembly GCA_024276795.1 of archaeon. GTDB lineage: Archaea > Asgardarchaeota > Heimdallarchaeia > Heimdallarchaeales > JAJRWK01 > JAJRWK01. The sequence continues at coordinate 4,846 of JAJRWK010000109.1, forward strand.
TAAAACCAGTACAGACCTTCAGCGAATGCTGCTCTTGAGAAGGCAACGTATGCAGCATATGTTTCGGAGCGCTGGGTGTAATTGGTTACTTCTTCATTAAAACGCTTCAAACCTTCGCTGTAGAAACTCATTTTTGCAAGAGGGTCATCAATGATTGCTGCCTTGGTAATAAATAACATACCTTCTACTCTTCTAAGATATTGTTTTGCAAGAAAATCAACCAAATCGTTTCTATTTCCTCTTGAGTTTAAAAACAAAGTAAGTTTTCGGCGAGCTTCATCGAAATGCTCTTGAGCCGCTTCCATTTGCTTGTCAAAAAAGGCTTGCTCTGCTTGAATTAGTGAACTTTGACCTTGAACAAAATATGACAGAACTTTTCTTTCAACATTACCCTCCATTCCTTCTTGAAGTAGTTTGTCGGTCAACTTGTTCAGATAAGCAAGAATTGCCCCATAGTCTGTTTCATCCCCGAGAACCTTAGGGATGCGTTCTGTCAGATCCCATAGTAGCATAGATAGTCCCAACAATATTCATAGTATTCTGATTAATGACTTTTTGCAATACATATTGTGTTCATTATGTGAATACGAATCGAATTCAGAGAATATTTCTTGACACTAGGGTTTCAAGAGACAGGTGTGTTTGAGAAAAAAAGCAAGGCAGAATCCGCCTTGGAAGAACTAATTATAATAATAGTTTAGGCAGAGAAGATCTTGATTGCGGTTACAGGGCAATCGTCTTCACAAGCAAGACATTCAATGCAGTCCTCTTCACGCATGGGAACTGCTTTCTTTTCGCTCGCGGGATGCCCGGGGAACTCAGCCCAATCATAGACGTTTTCAGGGCACACATCGATACAAGCCCCGTCTCCGATGCAGATGTCTTCATCAACGGCCACAACGTCTCCGAAGATGCCTAGCTTCTCAGGGGGATTGTAGTAATCCTCACTGGGAACCCAAATTGAGATTTTTCCTTCATACTTCTCGTCCAATTTAATATATTCTTCCTTAAAGTTCTCATTAATTGGCAAAGCCTACACCTCCAATGGTGCCGTGATAATAAACAGACCTATTCAATTTAACTTTTACGAGAGAAGAATATTTCACTAACAAGCTGAGAACGCGAGAAATAAGCAAACCAAAGAATTGCCGAGGAATGGGTTCACGGTCTTAACCGCTGGAGAAACATAGAAAGAGAGGGAGAGGACAGGATTACCGGGCAGATCAAATAACAGATCTAACAACCAAAATTATTGAACTTTCTTAAGGAAATACTCGTGTACGGCAACGGTATTACTCAATTCAGGGTGGAAGGTTGAAGCGAGAATATTGCCTTGCTCAACCAGGACTGGCTGATCCTCAAATGTGGCCAGAACTTTGACTCCGTCTTTCACTTTTTCAATAATCGGAGCTCGAATGAAAACACCATCAAGTTTCAAGTCAAGCTCTGGAATGCTGATCGGGACTTCAAAGGATTCCTTTTGTCTACCGTATCCGTTCCGAATAATGACCATGTTAACTAAGGGCATCATTCCTGAAGTAATCGGTTCATCTTTATTTCTACGAACTTCTTTTGCTAGAAGAATTGCTCCTGCACAAGTACCAAAAGCTGGCATTCCCCCACGAATTCTTTCTGCAAGCGGTTCGAATAATCCCAATTTGCGACCAATGCTCTTCATTGATGTGCTTTCCCCACCGGGAAGAATAATTGCATCAATGTCTGAGAGCTGACTGGTTCGATTGATGTGTACGATTTCTACTTGAATGCCTAGGTTTCTCGCAGCATTTTTTACAGTAGATTCATGCTCTTCGAGAGCGCCTTGTAAGGCTAGAATTCCTATCTTTTTACTCACTGTGAACCACCTCTAGAGTTGAGCACCTCGATACTGGATTTTTTCGGCTTCCGCTAGTGTTTGGATATCAATTCCGGTCATGCTCTTTTTCTCCGAGACCATTGACTGCGCCTCAAGGACTTTCTCGGCGTCTTGCCAATTAGCGACCGCATAGACTATTGCTTCAGCTCTGACCTCGGGATCTTGGGATTTGTAAATTCCAGAGCCGACAAATACTCCATCGACCCCCATTCGCATCATCATTGCAGCATCAGCGGGCGTAGCGATTCCTCCAGCAGCGAAGTTCACAACTGGAAGCCTTCCTAGTTTTGCAGTCTCTAAAGCAAGTTCATAACTCACTTTCATTTCGCGAGCAAGTATCATGAGCTCTTGTGGGTCATCAAGGTTTGCTTGAAGTCTGCGAATACCCATATTAACCATTCTCATATGTCTGATTGCTTCTGCGACATTTCCAGTTCCTGCCTCACCTTTTGTTCTAATCATTGCTGCTCCTTCTTCAACACGTCGTAAGGCTTCACCTAAGTCTCTGCAACCGTTAACAAAAGGAACTGTGAAGTCCCACTTCCACACGTGAGCAGCTTCGTTTGCCGGAGTGAGTACCTCACTTTCGTCGATCATATCAATACCAATCTCTTGGAGTAAAAGAGCTTCTTGCGTATGGCCAATACGACACTTAGCCATAACGGGAATAGTGATGTGATCCATAACAGCTTCGATGGCGTCCACAGAGGCCATGCGAGCTACTCCGCCTGCAGCTCTGATGTCTGCTGGAAGTTTGTCTAAAACCATAACAGCAACAGCACCAGCATCTTCTGCGATTGCTGCTTGTTCTGCATTGGTTACGTCAAACACGGCACCATGTTTGACCATTCGGGCGAAGCCTCTTTTTAATCGATTTGTTCCGTGGCGAATTCGGCTTGAGCCCCACATGCGTTCAACAATTCCGTCTTCAAATAGCATGATCTATCCCGTCACTAGATGCTAAGAGAAAGGGATAAGCATTTTGATTGTGTTAGGATGAATAACACTAAGAATAATGGATAACATCCCACACAAACCCAGAATCTCCATTCGTTGCAGTGGAAACGAAATAAGTAAGTAGCATCTCAGTATTATTTTTGGTTTTAAATCCTTTTGAGATCAACAATGGTAAGGAGGTAATTGAAAAATGAGGCTAGTAACCGTGCACTTACCAGGAGAATATCTCCATGACCTAGATGAATTAGTGAGAATGCAAAAATACCCCAATCGATCAGAAGCGATCAGAGTTGCAATACGCGACTTGTTAAAGGAAGAACTGTGGTATAGGAGATCTCAAATACAGCTAGAAAGAGAATAACACAAGTCACTTGAAACAACAGGCAAGTAGACTCTCTTCTTTTTTCCTTTTCCCTTCTCTTCACAACCATTTACGTCTCATGCAAGATTTAGTTTGCCAGACTGAATTGCTTGAATTATTTGCCGTCCAAGGAGCTCAAAGGCTTCTTTTACGTTGAGTCCAGTTTTCGCAGAGGTGTCCAAGTATTGCATGGTAAAACCATACTGCTGAACTGTACGACTAAGGAGCTTGGCATATTCCTCGGCTTGTTTCTTGGAAACTGCGCGCTTCAGATCGGCCTTGTTCCCTAGCAATACCATTGGAACAACTCCTCTTCCACTATTTCGCCATAGCTCTTCAATCCACTGGGGCAAAGCCATGAAAGTCTCAGGACGAGTAACATCAAAAACTAATAGACCACCCATGGCACCCTTGAAGAATCTTTGTCTTACGCTTTGGAAGCTTTGTTGGCCGGCCAAGTCCCAGATTTGCCATGTGACAGCATTTCCGTCAATTAGTTGTCTATGAGTAGAAAAATCTGCACCAATCGTCATGAGATGTTGGGTCTTGAAGCCTTTTCCCATGTAGCGATTGCGAAGAGAGGTTTTCCCAACGGCACCTTCACCCATGAGAACAATTTTAAGAAAATAGCTACTTCCTTGCACCAGCCGTCAATTGAATTTTCTCTCGCATGCCCTATAAGGATTTTCAGTTATTTATCCTCAAATAAATCTCAAATCCCATGATACATTACTTTCATGGATATGGTAGGATTTATTTTCATTACTTCATCGATAGATTTGTGGACATAATCCGTTTTTCATTTCGATTCTCTTGGGTAGATGATACTGTTGCAGGATTTGCGTTCCCATGGACAGAAGAACACTTTCATTTCCTAAGAGAGCAAGGAATAGATGTTATTCTTAGTTTCAGTAATTCTCCAGCAGATCAAGACCTAGCTAAAGCATATCAAATGGAAGTAATACATCTTCCAATAATCGATATGGGGATTCCTAGTGAAGAAACCATAGATCAGTTCCTAGACATCGTTGCTAAGCTCAAGGGAAAAGGTAAGAAAATAGGTGTGCACTGCAAATATGGAATGGGGAGAACGGGGACAATGTTGGCAATATATCTCATTGAATTCCACCAGATGAGACCCAAAGAGGCATTGGACAAAATCAGAAGCCTAAGACCAGGATCCGTTGAATCATATATGCAAGAAGAATTCGTCCTAGGCTATCAGCCCAAAAGGAAAAAAACAACATAGGCTATCGATTCTATCTGATGAGGAACAGCTAACGTTTTTCCCTCGCGTCAGACAAAAGCACTGCGGCTTCACCGATAGTAATTGCTAAGAGAACTGAAAGTTCTTCCTTCGTAATTCTAGGATTCTCTGGAAGGATATGTTCCTTAACGTAGGCTAGACGATTAGTGTAGCCTGGAATTTTCCGGATCGTTTCAACTAATTCTAACAAATTAATGGGGCTGAGTCGTATCGGGCGGGACGGTCTCCCATAACGGATGTTCACAAAAGAAAGTATCTTTCCAGAAGGAGACACACCTGATGTGGAAGATTCGGAGAGACTGATTGGTTCAGATTTGCTTTTTTCTTCGATTTGTTCAGGGGATCCTACTAGCACAGAGGGTTCTTCAAGGGATCTCCTTCTTGCTGTGGATACGTGTTGGCCAGGAGTTTTCTTTCCTTGTAATTCCTCTTCCTTTTCTTTTTCTTGATCTGAAACTTTGGTAACGGTTTTTTCATGAAAAACCAGAGGTTTCTCAGAGGCGTCGTCGGAGGGACGGGATGACTCGGAAGAATTGCTCGGCTCCTTTGTGGGAAGGCGTTCTTTCTTTTTCCCCTTAGAACTCTGCTGCTGTTCGTCCGATTCTCCGAAAAAATCATCCAGACTTTTAGACATGTTTAACCTATAGTATAGTTTGAACCTTAGAGGAAAACATTTTCGTTACGATGGTATTCTTTTGGATCAAAAATCACCGCATTTCTTTTTAATTACGACATGTTCTTAAAAGTCGAAACCAGTAGTTCAATAGAAGAGGTAAGTAGTATGAGTAGCGTAGGAACCGCAACAGGAGGATTACTCACAGTCGCAAGCATCTTCCTTGCCGGAATAGTTACAATGTTCTTCACGAATTCCTATTTCTGGCTTGGTTTGTTCTGGATATTTGGAATACTGGGAGGAGTTGCGCTTGGTAATCTAAACAGCAGAAAAGCCAGAACCAGAAACACCTATAGACAAGAATACCTGGCTTATGCCTCAATTTTCTTAGGAGCGATCATTATTCTGGGAATATTTTACTTATTCTTTTTGACGGACCGCGTTGCTAGGGCGTTGGCTCCAGACGCGCCCTCGGCGGTATTGGTTGTTTGGCTCGCGATCATTAGCGGCTTAAGTTCTTTCGTCGGGGTGGGATTGGTCCTTGCAAACATCGTTGCACCAGAATCTTCATATTGATCTCAAATGCCCCCTACTTGGTAAGACCAATTTACTGCCCCAATCGATATTGGGATGAGGTGACATTTTGAATTCATTAAGCGACTCTTCACTTGCTTCTTCCATGGACATGCCCTTAATTTCAGTAAGGAAAATCTCAAAAAAGTACGAAACAAGTAGAGGGGAACTGGAAGTACTCAATAACGTTTCATTCGATGTCTACGAGGGTGAATTCTTTGGGATCATTGGTCGATCGGGGGCAGGTAAATCAACCCTACTTAGAATCCTTGGAACATTAGAGAAACCAGAATCTGGAAATGTTCTACTAAACGGGCAAGATATTACTAAGGCAAAAGGAAAAGAACTACTCAACATTCGAAGAAGAGAAATTGGCTTTATTTTCCAACAACACAATCTAATTCCTGTACTAACGGCATTTCAAAATGTGGAGTTGCCAATGCTTCTGACAGGAATCCCGAAAAATGAAAGGGAAGAGCGAGTCTATGAATTACTAGAAAAAGTGGAGTTGTCAGATCGTGCCTACCATGTTCCGGCAGAACTAAGTGGGGGAGAACAGCAAAGAGTAGCCATTGCTAGAGCCCTGGCTAATCGCCCCCGAATTATTCTTGCAGACGAACCAACAGCGGATCTTGACGAAATATCAACAAATGTGATTTTGTCCCTCTTAAGAGACATAAGCGACACGGAAAATCAGACCCTTATCATGATCACTCACGATATGAAAGTGGCAAAACAGGCCGATACAATCGTTAAGATTGAGAACGGAGCTCTTCACCCAATTAAGCTGGAAAGACCCCTCACATTAACTTAAATAACGCAATATTTTTTCGAATGAAAAGTTTCTTCGTTTCGTACTTAAGACTACATGGTCAAAACGAGCGAACCCAGCAAACACATAAAGAAAATGATTCCTTATCAAATCATGGAATTAAGGGAGATCCAAGAGGAATTCGCTCAATTCATCAAAAGGAGGGGTTGGGACAAATTTTATGGCACCCAAGTTTTCACCCATTTGATCGAAGAAATTGGAGAAATAGGGAAGCATCTCCTGTATAAGGAGGGATACAAAATTAAAGGATTAGGCCATGAGGGAGTAGAAACATCGATTTCCCAAGAATTCGCTCAAGTTTTTAATTTGCTGATGCAATTAGCAATACTACACAACGTTGACCTAGAAGCAGCATGGAAAACAGAGTTTGCTAGAATGAAGCAGAGGTTTCCAGAAAAAGAATGGAGACAAGCACTAGGAATAAACGAAGAATAGGCAGTCAAAGCGAGAAACAAGCTACTTCACTAACTAAAGAAATCCCTTAATTTTGAAAATTTTCTGAAAAAACTCATGAATCACTATTCAGAGAGCAGACTCAAATGATCAGACAATTAGATTGAAACGAGCTCAAAAACTCAGTTTTCGAGGGGGTAAGCATGCCTTAGCTTACCATGATGAAGAACCGAAACATGCATGATATCAGCGTAGTAGGACTAGGGAAAAACAAGGTTGACAGATTGATTCAAGATTCTTAGAGAGGAAAAGGAAAGGAGATTTTGAAAGATTATTGGCAACCAAGTATTTTGATATTCGACCAATGGCGATAAGAAGGTCCATCTGGTTCGCGATCAGAGAAGGCAGATAAAGAATAAAAGAAAAATTGAAGGATTGCAGGATTCCTTACCGCAATACAGAGTATAGTCCGTAGGGTATATGGTCGAGCGTCTAAAAGAGAAATTGGTTCGAATCTTTGTTGGAAAGGCCAATGAAGGAGCATAGAAAACGCAGTAGGTCACACTTTTTATTTCTACAAATCTGATTTCGCCAAGAGATAATCTTGACTTTGACTTCCGTACTAATGAGATGCAATACCCCTTTTTTTGTGCCTCTAATAAAACTTGAGCGAAAAACAATGCGTACACCACAATAAAAAAAGAGAAAGACCGTATCCTATCGAGCTCTATTTTGTTTTCCTGCTCTCCTCATATTCGACTTCTCCGACATATATTAAAAGCGAAAGAAGGAAACCTAACACAACACTGTTAAGATAGAGAGTGTTACTCCTCATTTCTTCTACAAACAGCGGAACCATACTAACGAGTATGAGGAAAAACAAAGAAGCGGAGACCAGAACATGTGGATCTGCTCTCAGCTTCCAAGCCAAAAAGTAGAACGAGGAGCCAAGGAGCAAAGAAGGAATGAGCAAGAATAAAACATTCATTCCTTTTTCAATAAGGGAGCTAGGGGAAACAGTAGAAACAAAACTCGGCACTAACAACTGAAACCCTATGACAACCAAAATGCTTGCTGCAAGCAAGGAAATGATTTTGGAAAAGGGAATGTCAAAGGACAAAGAAACATTCTTCCTCACAACAAGTCTCCATTGATGTATTCTATTTTTCAGCAATGGCCCAGACAATTAGCTCAACTAAGAGCATGAGCAACGTTGTGATACCCGTGATTCCTAGCCACGCGGCAACATATACGGGGGTCAAGTCATAAAACAGAACAAATACGTCACTGTAATTCAGGATATTGGCGACGTCGGGCAGGAAGAGTGTTGTATAGATCGTGAAAACAGATGGAATCGTTGCATAGGCGGCTACACTTCCAAGTTTAATTATACGTTGATTGCCATCACCAACCCCCAAAGATCGGAACCATGAGCCAAGGAGGAGAAGTATAAACACTGCAGAAAGTGCGAAAAGTCCATTCCAAGGTGAAATTATTACCGCATATTTTGCGGGATCTATGTGATAAAACAAATCCCTAATTGCAAGATTGCTGGAATCATTTTCGGTAATTGCTTCAAGAGTGGATTGACCAAAGGAGGACACAAAAACAGCGGCACTCACTACGCCAAGAATTCCTCCGATCGCAATGGTGGTGATTCCAACCAGGTTCCATCTTTTTGATTCTTCTGTAATCAGTGTGATGTCCCTAATAATGAAGAGCCAAAAGAAAAGAAGAGATAGAAGGATTACAATTGTGATGTAAGCAATTTCAAAGAAAGGAAGATCAAGCCCTAGAAAAGAACCACCATGGCCTACCGAAATTCCGTTACTAGTATATTTGTTAACATGATAGTCATTGAAAGCAAGGCTAAGGAATAGGAAAAGGAAGCCTTGTGCAAGAATCAGAACGAGGAACAAGGCACCAAACACCTTTTCTTTGAATGCACTATTTCCAAGGTATCCAGCAATAATTGCGGCAATAAGCATCAGAATCAGGTTTCCTTCTGGAAAAACCACATTCTGTGACACTCCAATTGGACTAATAATTGAAATCCCTCCAGCAAAACCTAGAAGCAAAGATGAAGCGAGATTACCAGTCGCCGCTGAGAAGAAAATGACGAAAAGTAATACTAATGTCGGACGATAAGGAGCAATTTCGAAACCTAAGCTTCCATCCAAGGGCAGTGCCGTGAAGGGAATTAACCCCGAAAGCAATGTGAAAGCCAAACCAAAAGTAGTCAATAGTCCTGTTTTTAAAGTAAATAACCGATCGATTTCCAAGAAAGTGTGCTCCCGAGGAGAAACCATTAGCACCATTATCATTTCACCAAAACACAATCGCCATCATGACTAAAAAGCTTATTCAAGAAAAGGGGTGAATTTGTGAACTGGAATATGGTTAGGAGAACCATTAATGACCATGGATTTAAAGTCCAGGGGCTGGACTCGTGACTCTTTTTAAACAGCCATCTGACATATCAACCAAAGATAGAAAACGTTGGTCTGGGCTGAGAACAATGAATTCAAGTATTACTCATGAGATAGAAATAAAAGACATTGGAGGACTTCAAAAACTAGACTTAGCAGTGTCAAGAACTACAGTTACTGCTTTGCCTTCAGTTAGCACCTATGAGTCCTGGATAAGGGACAAAGAGGTTATAGGCGTGCTTATGAGACATCATGGAAGAATCATTGCCCAGCGATGGTTTCAACCATTTGACTTTCTTGAAATCCAAGACAAGCAACTAAAAAAAGCCTACTGGTTACACAACACCAAAGTACACCCCAAATATCAGAACAGAGGCATATACCAATCTATGGCAAACTATTGCTCTCACTTCTTAGGAATCGACAATTATAATCTAGTTTCCCAGATCGAGGAAAATAACAAACGAATGCAATACATCGCGACAAAAAGTGGATTCAAGAGGATCGCTTTTCTTCGTCTGAGCGTTGTAATCTTTAGGAGACGCCTATTTGTTCGAAAAGAAAAACTGCTTTTCAAAAACGAAACAGAAGAAATGAGACGAACAATTATGCAAATAGGCAACTGGAGTCTTCAAAGCCTTCCGGGTGAGACTCAAGCTAAATGGTTTAGTAAAAGAATAGAGGAGGAAAAAGGAGAAATCAGAATTAGGATATCATCCCCAATTCATTCGATCCAAGGAAGGGGCATAGGGCCGATAACTATTCGCAAAAGTCTCATGTTTGTACACTTCAATATTGAAGGAGATGAGGAAAAGGGCTGGAGTGCTAGACGAGTGATTACCAAAAGCATGTTTGAGTTAAGCAACTCTTTAGCCAGAACTTGTCTTTTTGTCATCGAAAGAAGACAATTTGAGAAATACTTCCGAAATTGGTCACTAGCATACGTGGCAATCCCAGTTTCGTATTCAATTTTTCTTAGAGAACCTAACAGAAACTCTTGATCTTACTCTTGATCTGACAAAAACTATTTGCTGATTTGACGTTCCTGCGCGAGGAAAGGAGTTTTCCCGGTAATGATGAGTTCACTTCGGACGATGTCTTCAATTTTCTGATGTTGGTCATTTGACAGTTCAACGTAATGAACAGCCATGTTCCTGAATACTTCCTTTTCAATCTGATCCAGAATATTTCTGAGTCTCTGCCTGACAACATCATTTTCTTGCGAAACAATAGCGAAGGCATGCAGGAAATTGCTACTCTCAACAATCAACTTCATCATACCAAGATCAATGAGCCGCAAGGCTCCCCTTTCTTGAGTTAGCGTACGAGAAAAACTAAGAATTGCAGAAGTGAGTCCACCATACAACTCGGCATTTTGTTCCATGGATTTGAAGCTCAGTCCTTTCTGGTAAATCGGCAATCCGCTTGCAACATTAATCTGCAGGAATAATACGCCAGCAGAAGCAGTTGTCGCTAATTCAATGGACTTGCGAAACATCTTAGCAATCTTCCTTTCCTTCGTTTTTAGAGAGAAGCGATTTACGTGATACTTGAATTTGAGGGTAGCAAGTTCATAGATTTCATCCATCATCGAGCTCGGCGCAGGTTCAACTACCAGAAACTTTGCTTCCTCTGCTGCTTGGAGAAGAGAAAGCCCTTCTGCAGTGCGGACAATAAAGGTTGACCAGCTGGGTGGAGATCCTGTAGCTCCCACGGAAATATCAGACAAAACATTGGTGAAGTCATCACAATATTCGCAACTCTGAAGCATA
>JAJRWK010000110.1 GCA_024276795.1 archaeon
GGTGATTTAGTAATTACATCGGGGGCAGTGCGGCTTGAAGATTCAAGTTCTCACTATGTCAGACCTACATTTCCAGCCATTGCTAATTATGAACTCACTTTAGCACTAATACGTGCGTGTGAGGAAAATAACCTCCCTTATCATGTGGGCATAACTGCGAGTTCATCTTCCTTCTATGGAGGTCAAGGTAGGCCTCTTCCCACAGGATATTTGAGTCACTGGTCTGAAAAGCTCTATGTAGAAATGAAACAAAGCGGCGTAATGAATTTTGAAATGGAAGCCTCCCTGATCTTCATCTTAGCACATCTACTAGGAATGAGGGCTGCTGCTATAAGTGCGGTGTACGCTAACCGAGCTACCAATGAATTTGGAGTAAAAGGAGAAGAAACCGCGATTCTTGCTGCAAACGAGGCCGTACGGATCTTACACGATATCGATGAAGATAAACGAAGTAGAGGAATTGCTCACTGGTTTCCTCGAGATATTTAGTATCACACAAACTAGAAGCGACGGGTTTTTTTGCATTAACGTAAATCACTATTTGTGGGTGTTACCGGCTTAGGAGACTTGATCAGCCATCGACGAGAACTTTCCCTTGATGACCTTAGGCGTAGAAAAATTGCTCTAGATGCTTTCAACACAATATATCAGTTCTTATCGATAATCCGACAACCAGACGGAACGCCTTTGCAGGATTCCACCGGTCGGTTAACCTCACACTTGTCTGGAATAATATATCGTGTGACCCGCTTGTTAGAGCAACAAATCCAGGTTGTTTTTGTTTTCGATGGTACGCCTCCCGAACTTAAATCTGAAACTATTGCTGAGCGGACTAAGATTCGGGAAAAAGCGCAAACAAACTATGAAGAAGCTTTGAAAGAAGGAGACTGGGAAAAAGCATTTAGTTTTGCTCAAAGAACAAGCAGACTTACTCAAGAATTAGTTGAAGAATCGAAATTGCTTTTGGAGCTTTTGGGAATCCCCATCATCCAGTCTCCTGGAGAAGGAGAAGCACAAGCTGCTTGGATGGCTCAACAACACTTGGTTGATTATTGCGGCTCGCAAGACTATGACGCTCTTCTGTTTGGTGCACCTTATCTTGTTCGCAATATTACTGTCAGCGGCAAGAGAAAACTACCAAGACGAAATAAGTATGTAATTATTCGACCTGAATTGTTACAGTTGGAAGAAGTACTCGCAGAACTAGAAGTTACAAGAGAACAGCTAATTGACATGGCGATCCTTATTGGAACAGATTATAATCCTGGTGGTATCAAAGGAATCGGTCCGAAAAAATCGCTTAAACTCATAAAAGAACACGGATCACTAGAAACCCTCATCGAGAAACAAATCATTGGAATTGATGCCCCGTGGAAGAAAATAAGGAGTCTCTTTTTAAATCCCGAAGTTGATACGAATGTTTCTCTAGACTTTAAACCCCCAAATGTTGATAAAGTAATTGAATTCTTATGTGAACAGCACGAGTTTGCAGTGTCAAGGGTCCAAGCCGCATTGGATCGTGCTCTAAGAGGATGGGAAGAACTTCATAAGCAGGCCAGTCTAGATGACTTTTTCTAGAATATGTTATGCAATGAGAATGTCTATATTGTAAGGATGCTTGTCCTAGGGTGACATATCACTTATTTGGAGATTTATATGACTAATAACGAGGAAAACAGTGAAACCAGCGCAAAAGATGAAACAATTGATCTCTCTCTTGGTGCATACTGCAGATTACCCTCAATCAACAAAGAAGATCATAAGAGAAAAGAGAATCTATTTTTGTTTGAAGTCTCTATTCTTCATGAATTGAATGAAGAAGAATTTCTCAAACGAGTCGAGCTTATTTTTCCTGAACTAGAGGATGCAGACATGGTTTTGAGAACGGTTGAGAAATACTATGAAATTCACTATCCTTCCAAAAAAGATTCTATGCTTCGATTATTTCAGCACATAATCTCAAACCATGCCATTCTTAGGCATTCTTTGAAAAGGAACGAATAACGTTCTATTTTTTTATTTTTCAAAGCCATATTCTCCGATCAAGGGAACAAACATGACTGAATAATCGGGGTGTTGCTGAACCTTTCCTTTCTCGTCTTTTGTCGCAATCACCAATCGCTGAACGTATTTTGATCCTACGGGGATGACCAATCTTCCCCCTTTCTTGAGGCTATCCAGCAATGGCGGCGGGATAGTAGGAGCTGCGGCAGTCACGATGATGAGGTCAAATAATTCTCTTTTTGCAATTCCTTTACTTCCATCAGCTATTATTACCTCAACATTCTCGTCAATGGCATGATTTTTCAAGGCTTTCTCAGCACGAAATGCTAGAGTAGCTATTCGTTCAATCGAGACTACAAACCCCTCTCCCCTGTGTTTGGGGTCAACGGCTCTTGCAAGGATTGCCGCGTTATATCCACTTCCCGTCCCTATTTCTAACACATGATCTCCTGGCTGTGGATTACCTGCTTCCTCAGCAATCATCATGAGCACCATATGAATCGCACTAATTGTTTGCCCATGGCCTATGGGTAGTGGCCTATCCTGATATGCTACTTTCCGTTGTTTTTCAGGCACGAATAGTGAACGATCTACTTCTAAGAACGCTTGTTCAACCTGGGGAGAAAAAACAAAGCCCCGTAGCTTCAGATCCTGTAAGATCTTTTTCTTTGTTTTATAGTAAGGATCCTTTTGCATGCTTTCTCACATATCTATTAGTACTGTATCAGTCAAATGAAATGAATATTCCTACTCTACAAAAACCAATCTAGTTATTTCATATTCTCTTCCATGACCTCAAGCCATTTAATTCGAGTCCATTTCACTGCAATTGTGAAATGGGTTTACAATTATCTATTTTCTACAGCATTGCTTTTTGTGATTATGGCCAGTTTCGATGATGCTGTTGCTTCAGTTTATTCTTTTCTTGGTCTTCAGGCTACAAGTAATGTCGCTATTATTTGGAGTATGTTAGTAACACCAGTGATCCTTGGCCTAGTTGCGGCTACATTCAGCACCGAGAGCACATATAGGCTCCGCCTTTCTTCATCTGTAATTGTTCTTTTGCGTTCCATTACTGCTCTTTGTATTCTCTTCGTGATTTTGTTTCTTCTCGGAATTCTTTTTCCATTTGACTCTTCGTTCAAGACTCAGCTCGTGAAAGATGCATATTATGTTGTCTTCGCCACTGCCGTTCTGCTCATTGCCATAGTTTTAACCAACCTCTTTTTTTCTTCCAAGATTGAAAAGGAAGTACCTTCTCAAATCACTTCTTTCTTGGGTAATTGTTCCTCGAAAAAAATAGTTTCTTTTTTCATACTTTTATATGCTGCTCTCGGATGGTTCCTATTTTCATATCCTCTTCCTCTCGATCAACAATACCTCATGTTTGTTATCTCTGGAACGTACTATGAGACAATTGGACTTGCTCTGTCCTTGCACGTTTACTTCCTACTTGGAATAATTGGAGGCCTTATCCTAGCTTATTCAGGCACTGAAAATGATTACTTTCTTCAAATTCCCAAATCCTCTTTTTGGCTTTCTATAACTCATTCCGTCCTGATTGGTCTTGCTTATACTGCGCTCGGGTATTTTTCAACAGTATACTTTATGTTTTTCAGTTCACTTGTTGTTTCAATATTTCTCTTCTCTCTTGGCGGGATTCTAGCATTAATGATCTCTGGAGAAAAACCATTACTCAGTGCTTAGTTTTTTGGCCTCAGATGAGAAAATGTTTTTTCACAACGACTAACTCTTTTAATCAGTGATTAGGTAAAGCTATTAGGGCGTTTTTCGGGGGACGTTTCATGGATCTAAAACAACATGTCGCTAATGCAAAACTTTTCCTTTTTGACCTTGATGGAACCCTCATTGATTTTAGCCCCAGGGTCTTTTACACCGACTACATTTCACTGGCGTATCGACATTTCCGGGACTTGATGGGTTACGAGGAGTTTCAAGCTCTTCTTCTCAAATCAACATTTGACTCCATGAATTCAATGGATGGATCGCAATTCTTTCTTGATGTTTTCTTGGACAATTTCACTCCTCAAGTTCCTATCTCACGTGAAGAAGTCAATATTCGTTTTCGCTCTTTCTATTCAACTTCCTTTAATGAATTAGAAAAAATGGTTCGCCCTTACCCCGTAGCAAAAGAACTACTAGAAGTTGCTAGGCGAAAAAAGAATCACGTTGTTCTCGCAACAAACCCCGTATTTCCTTTAATAGCCATTGAAAAAAGAATCGTATGGGGCGGTCTTTCTCCAAAATATTTTGACTACATCACGCACGCCGAGAACTCGAAGTATGTGAAGCCTCAGAGAGAATATTTTCAGGAGTTGATGGATATGTTCCGATGTTCTCCGTATGAGACAATTATGGTTGGAAATGACTTGGCGACAGACATTCCTGCTTCACAGCTAGGCATTACAACAATTCTTGTCCCTACTCACATTGAGAACGCTGACAATTCTAAGTTAAAACCAGATTTCGAAGTGTCGCTAAACGATCTCTTGGATTCAATGGTCTGAAATTGGTGGCTGGATCAGTTCGCCCGTCGAGGATCATTGCAAAATGCTCTCGGTGACTCTCTTATCATCATCCCAGCCATGTCGTGTTTTGTTTTCTCAGATTATAACTTTTCCAAGCTTGTGTTTTTTGTAATACCGCACCTAGTTCTCAGTCTCATAACTTATTAATTAACGAATAAATCCAATTGACAAGGAAATCAGAATAATCAATAATATTAAGGTGAACATCAGTGTCAGAAGAAAATCAAGACGCAGAACAAATGACAAAAGATGAGACCCCCCAGAAACAATCCAGATCTCCAGTAGTAGACGCTCTCGGAGCCGGTGTTGTGGAGAGTTACCAGAAACTCATGACCGAATTTGGAATTCGGGACTTTTCTCCCTTAGTTCGGAAACTTCCCCCCGAAAAACAACATTTTCTCATGACTCGAGGAATTATTTTTGGCCATACTGGAATGGAACCCGTTATTGACACAATTATTCATGGGAAAAAATTTGGGGTCATGACGGGAATAAAACCGTCTAATTCTTACCACGTCGGAAGTCTGATGACTGCTATGGAAGTTGTTCATTTTCAGCGTCTCGGAGGAAAAGTCTATTTCTGTATTGCAGATTATGAAAGCTACGTTGTCAATAATCTCTCCTTCACAGACGCAATCGACACTGCAATCGACAATATCGCAGATCTACTTGCTTTAGGGTTAGATCTAAAAAATGCCTATATCTACAAGCAGTCTTCTGAAAACTTGGTTAAACATTACGGCCTTATTTTTTCTGCGCACGTAACCATGAACGAGTTAAGAGGTGTGTACGGGGAAAAACCCCGATTAGGGTATTACAACGCAGCTCTCATCCAGGTCGCGGATATTCTTCTACCACAAATAATAGAAGGTTCAATGCCAACGATTACCCCTGTAGGAGCAGATCAAGCTCCTCATGCTAGGCTCACCCGTGATGTTGTTAGGAGAGGGGTTTTCAAGAAAAAATTCAATTTACCCAGCTTTACCTATCATAGGCTAATCGGTGGTATAGACGGTACTGATAAAATGTCAAAGCGTAATCCGCTTTCCATGTTTTATTTACACGAAGACATGAAAGATATTTCATACAAAATACGAAATGCGTACACGGGTGGAAGAGACACTGCTAAGGAACAAAGGAGACTCGGTGGACGTCCAGAGATTTGTAGGGTTTTTGATCTCTTTAAGTTCATGTTTGAAGAAGATGATGATTTGCTAAAAGAACGCGAACAGCAATGCCGATCTGGAGAATTGCTCTGCGGGCCCTGCAAGAAGCAGTTGATTGTAAAAATTGAAGATTATCGGGCCGATCACCTCGAGAAAAAAGAAAGTTTGTTTGATCAAGCAAAGGAGATTGTTCTGTCATTGGAAACGCCCCAAGCATAATGTGTTCAATAAAATGAATCTTTCCGATTTATTACACATTTTTGTGGTGTCTGCACTATAAGATTTTAATTAGGTCGCTAGAACAACAATATAACCTCTGCAGATTTATATCATCATGTAATATGAGGATTGATTGAGCGTGACCGCGGTGATGGCATCTTTACAGTCGATGCGACAAAAAATAGTCGAAAAAATCAACTTAATTCTAGACCAAAAGTATGGCGCAGATTCTCCTTTCCGTCGCCTTATTCGCCCTTATTTTGAAAACAAGGGTAAGAAGTTGCGTCCTCTCTTGTGTGCTAATACTTTTCTACTGTTTGCGGACGAAGCAAATCTCCATCTCGTATATCCTCTTGCGGCAGCAATTGAGATTACGCATAATGCGAGTCTAATCATTGACGACGTGTTTGATCGGGATATCCGAAGACGCGGAGACGCAGCGTTCTATGTCAAACATGGCACGTTTGCTGCGTTATCCGTTTCTTACGCCCTCTCCGCCTTTGTTCTGGAACTCTCATCAAAAACAGGAAACATTGCTGTGATTCAAGAGATTTCGAAAATGGGTGGTGAACTTTCCTATTCGGTTTATCTCTCGCGCAATCTACGGTCAAATTACGTAATTGGAAAGAAGCGTAGCATGGAGATCCTTTATCTGAAAACCGCATCGCTCTTTCGTGCCGCGACAAAAAGCGCTGCTTTACTCGCGAATGTTTCACAAGAACATGTTGATAATATGAGCAAATTTGGAGAATCGTATGGAATAGCTTACCAACTAAGAGATGATGCGTTAGCAATATTAAATGACGTTGAGAAAATTGGCAAAGGCGGGGAATCAGACATTCTGAATCGTTTACAGACCATCATTTTCCTTGAAGCTCTTGAGCGTGCATCCTCCTCTGAAAAAGAAATCCTTAAACAATATTACCTTAAAAATGCCGATTATGAGGTCGAGCTAATTCGAGACATTCTGATCTCCTCTGGAGGCGTGCAGGCAGTCATCGATTTGGCAGCAGACTATCTTCAAAAAGCAAGAAATATCCTCGATCACTATCCCGAGTCTCTTGCTAGAGCGCACTTATACGAATTACTTGATGTTATTGAGCTAGACACTCTTTCAAGGCAAGTAGTCTCTTGACAGTGGTCTAATTTTGATAGTTTCTCCGATTTTCTTACTTTTTTTGTATTATATGTACTACTAGTGCTTGATTCTTCAAAGAAATGAGCAGAAATGATCTATCGCTTTGCGATGGAGTACTCCGTTGTTCTCGTCCGTAAATCGAAAACATATCCTTCAAAGATGAAATTATACATCGGCTAGCTAATGACTGACGGATAGTCTTAAAAAAAATCCCTTTTTATCGCTCTTCGAAGGTGAGAAGATGAGCAGCCTCCTTTCTTTGATCGATAAAATAGTGGAAGGCATCAGAGACATCCCGCAATGGCTATTAACCTTGCTAAACCGAATACCCTATGTTGAATTGCAAGGGAAAAATGCTGAGCGAGCAATAGTCGTTTCCTTGCTCTCAGCGGCATTAGGAACATATGTACTCCTTAATCTGCTTTTGGCTCCGTGGATTGAAAGAAAAGTCATGGCACGAATGATGGGGCGAAGAGGCCCTGTTTACGTCGGAAAATTCGGATTATTGCAATTGATCGCAGATATCGCGAAATTGTTGTTCAAGGAAGACACAATGCCAATGACTGCAGATCGCTTCGGATTCAACCTTTCAATTTATCTTATGGGGGCATCTACTATCATGTCTTTTGGACCCTTGCCATGGGCTAGAGACCTAGCAGGCACCAACATGAGTATCGGTCTGTTGTATATCTTTGCCGTATTCTCCGTCTTCCCACCGGCAATGTTGCTTGGTGGTTGGGCAAGTAATAGTAAATATTCCCTAATCGGAGGCTTCCGAGCGGCTGCTCAACTTGTGGCTTATGAAATCCCCATGATGATTAGTGTCCTTGGGGTTATCGTTTATGCTCAGTCATTCAATTTACAAGCAATAGTTGAAGATCAATATCAAAATGGTTGGTACATTTATCGTGCTTTTCCCGGGCTTCTCATGGCCTTTGTGATTTTTCTTTTCGCAAGTTTGGCAGAAACTGAACGTATCCCCTTCGACATTCCCGAAGCCGAAGCTGAGCTTGTGATGGGGCCAAGAACAGAATTCAGCGGCTGGAGGTATGGGATTATCTTGTTAGTAGAGTACAGCCACATGTTTGTGAATATCATACTTGTTGTAGTGCTGTTCTTGGGAGGCTGGGATGTTATCTTCCCATTCAATGGGATGCCTGGCTGGTTAGCTGACCTCCGAGACGATCGCTTGGCACAATTTATAGCCATCAACATTAAAATCTATCTTGGTGTATTCTTCGTAACCTGGGTACGCACAACATTCCCTCGTTTCAGAATCGACCAATTCATTGAGTGGGGCTGGAAGACCTTATTGCCATTGTCATTGCTTTCCTTGGCTATTGTTGGAGCATATGCCGGATTATACGTTGCTTAGGAGTTGATGAAAAAATGGGTTGGTTTTTAGAATTTAATATGATCGTGATCATTATTTTCACGCTTTTCATGGCATTTGGCGCTCTTCGCACTGATAAAGTTATGAAGGCTGCTGCTTATCTCTTGCTAACTTTATGGGGGGTTGCTTTTGCCTACTTATTCTTGGGATCTGAGTATGTCTTTGCGATCCAGCTGATTGTTTATGGTGGTGGTATCGTTGTCTTGTTCCTGTTTTCCGTGTTGCTAACAGGGCAGGAAGAGTTCCAAATGGATAAAGAATTTGTTTGGAATAATTTGGTTCAGATCCTTATTGCGTTGCTCTTATTCTTCACACTGACAGTGCTGATGCTTGACGTGTTTGGCGGTTATGAACTGACAGGAAACGAACTAGTAGTCTTGAATGAGACTCAAGACCTAACTCAAACACTTGCGACAGCACTCTTCACAAATTACAATTATGTGCTTCCAATACTTGGTATTTTGTTGCTCTCTGCCATGCTTGGGTCGATCAAGATTGCGATTAGAGAGGAGGAATTGTAAATGGTCGTACCACTCGAATATTTCTTAATTCTCAGCTCTGCATTATTCAGCATCGGCGTCTTCGGCGTAATCACACAAAGAAACGCTGTTAGAATCCTCATTGCGGTAGAGCTAATCATTAACGCCGCAAATATCAACTTCGTAGCCTTCGCAAGTTACAACCCTGTTGGTGATATTTCCGGCTGGATCTTTGCGCTATTCATTATTGCAGTAGCTGCCGGAGAGGCAGCAATCGGGCTAGCGATTTTCATCAATGTCTTTCGTAACTATGGAGAAATAGATGTCGGGCATCTATTCACTCTTCGTGAGGTGTAAAAAATGGCCAGCGAAATTCTACTCGGAAAAACAGTACTCATCTCCCCATTCATTGGGGCTGTCATCGTTTCAATTCTAGCTTTTCTCCATTACAGTCGTGGTAATAAGCACGAAGGGCACGACTCTGGAAAACACGATACGCACGAAGAGCACACAAGTATTCATTACACCAGGTTTGAAAACGTTGTTTCAACATTTGGCATTCTTTCCATTCTCGTGAGCTGGCTTTCAATGGTTTTGCTTGCGATCAACTACTTGCCTGGGGAAGAACATGAAACGCTGCAGTCACAATTTGGGTTCTTTGGATTTAAAGAAGGAGGCACGCCCGACATTCCTTTTGGATTATTAATTGATCCTCTAAGCGTGTACATGGGCCTAATAGTAACCACTCTAGCCTTGCTAATTCACATTTACGCAAGAGAATACATGCATGGTGATGCTGGGTATTCCCGATTCTTTGCCACATTCAACTTCTTTACTGGTGTAATGCTGACGCTCGTTTTCAGCACTAGCTTTCTTGAATTATTCATCTTTTGGGAACTAGTCGGGCTCAGCTCCTATCTGCTTATCGGCTTTTGGTTCTACAAACCAGCTGCCGCCCATGCTGCAAAGAAAGCATTTCTTTACAACAAAATTGGAGATATTACCCTTTTAGCTGGTTTCCTTATGCTATACAGATATACCCGTACCCTTGATTTTGTTGAACTCCCCGCAAAAATGGAAGCCCTCACAGACCAGCAGATCGCAATTGTTGCCGTTCTCATCTTTGGAGGAGTCATAGGGAAATCTGCTCAATTTCCACTTTACACATGGCTTGCAGATGCTATGGAAGGTCCAACACCCGTTTCTGCAATTCTGCACTCCTCCACTATGGTAAAAGCAGGAATTTACATGGTGGCTCGTGTATTTTTCATCTATTACGAAGCACATGATGGACACAACGTATTCGCCGGCGCAGAATGGGCATTAACAGTATTTGCTTGGATTGGTGCAATTACTGCTCTTCTTGCCGGACTACAAGCCTTGGTTGAAAATGAGATCAAAAGGATTCTAGCTTATTCAACGGTGTCTCAGATTGGCTACATGGCGATCGCACTTGGTACAGGCGGAAAAACTGCAGCAATGTTTCACCTCTTGAGCCATGCAACATTCAAAGCTCTTCTCTTCTTAACTGCAGGAGCAGTTATTCACGCAGTTCACACAAACAACATCTGGGAAATGGGAGGCCTTCGCAAGAAAATTCCTAAGACGTTTTGGCCCATGCTGATCGGAGCGACAGCTCTAGCGGGCTTTCCCGGATTTAGTGGCTTTTGGTCCAAAGACGCCGTTCTACTAGCAGCATACGAGAGTAAAGTCCCTGGTCATCTGGTTATTTATTATTTGGGTGCATTGACGGCATTCATAACCGCACTTTATTCAACACGTTTCATTTACGTAGTATTCTTCCGAACTCCTGATCCCGAACACAAGGAGCACGTCGAGAAGGCTCATGATGGAGGTTTCTTCCTCACCACGCCTTCCATTATCTTAGGAGTTCTCGTTCTCATAGAGAGCATCCTATTCATTCCAGTATTCAACTTTGAGCATTGGCTCAATGAGATACTAGAGCCAGAGGTCAAACCCGAGGCGATTAACTACGTGGTAGCTGGCTCGAGTGCAATCATCGTGCTTCTGGGTATCTTTGTAGGACTAGTGCTTTATCACTGGAAACCTGAGCTACGAACCTCACTTTACAACATTGATGCATTCAATTGGATTGCAAATGAATTCATAGCCAAGCGGTACCGAATTGACCAAGTACTATACTGGATCGCCAACGCCCCTGTGATGTGGGTTGCTGGCATTTTGCAAAGCATCGACCTCAAAATCATCGACCGAACTATCATCGATACTTGGATCGTAAAAGGTTCCCTACAACTGGCCAAAATCTCTGATGTCTTCGACCAAGGATTCATTGACGGTATTGTTAATGGCGTCTGGCAAATATTTCTCTACTTTGGTCGTCAATTCCGCAAACTCCAAACCGGCCTCGTCAGCAATTACGCCACAATATTTGCCGCAACACTGGTCTTATTCCTGACATATGTCAACTTCTTAGTTCTATTCAAATAATAGGAGAAAGGTGAAGCGAGAATGGTATTCTATTGGTATCTTTCAATACTCTTATGGCTCCCGCTTATAGCGAGTCCTCTAACATATATGCTCAGCAAAAACAAGGTTGGCTGGGCGAAATGGAGCGCCACAATCATTACATTCGTTGAAATGATCTATTCGTTTGTGTTGTGGATGCTCTACACTTCCAAAGATCGATTTGGAGACAAGTACGTAACAGGTGATGGGTTCGTTTTTCTAGAAAAAACGGACTGGATCGTTGTAGGAAAGATCAAGATTTACTATGCTCTCGGCGTTGATGGCCTATCCTTGCCCTTGATCGCCTTGACCACAGTAGTCTTCTTTGCAAGCATGATCAGTTCATTCTACATCAAGGAGAGAGAACCCCTTTACTATTCTCTCATGCTTCTGCTTGAAGCTGGAGTCATGGGGACGTTCATTGCTCTCGATCTCTTCCTCTTCTACATTGCATGGGAAGTAGTACTTGTACCAATGTTCTTCATCATTGCCTATTGGGGTGGACCCCGACGCAAATATTCTGCGTTTAAGTTCTTCATTTACACTCACTTGGCCTCTCTATTCATGCTAATCGGTATCTTCATCCTCTACAATGAGGGTGGTGGAACATTCTACATGCCGCAACTGAAGACTTCACTTTCCACTTACGCAGATGTTGGCCGACTCATTTTTGCATTCTACTTGTTAGCAATAGGTTTCATTACGAAGTTCCCACAAGTCCCCGTTCATACCTGGCTACCAGATGCTCACGTTGAAGCCCCAAGTCCTGGTTCAAGCGTCTTAGCTGGCTTGTTGCTTAAAATGGGAGGATACGGTCTAATCCGCTTAGGTGTCTGGCTTTTGCCATCAAGCGTATTCACTGATCCTTCAAGTCATGTTCGTCTAGTGCTTGCCCTCCTTGGTATGATCTCAATGGCATACACGGCATTCGTTGCACTAAGTCAAAAAGACATGAAACGACTAATCGCATATTCTTCCATCGGGCACATGGGTGTTGTCTCACTCGGCGTAGCGTCCTATACCTCAGAAGGAATTAATGCTGCTATCTTCATGATGATTGCCCACGGCGTCATTAGTCCTGCTCTCTTTTTGATCAGCGGAGTCATCCAGCACAACGCGGGCACAAGAGACATGACTGTCCTCAAAGGTCTTGGTAACAAAATGCCAATCACGAGCACTCTAATGGTATTCAGTGGGTTTGCAAGCGCAGGATTACCTGGCCTTGCCGGCTTTGTCGCGGAATTCCTGATGTTTGCTGGTTTATTCAAGAGTGACATGTTTGGATACGGTGACACCTACTTCTGGATAACCGTAGTTGCCTTGCTCTCTATCATCGTCGTCGCCGGTTACTACTTGTGGATGCTTCAAAGAGTAGTGTTTGGACAACCAGAAGGTCTAGAGGTTGAACATGACGGGCATTGGTATGAACTAATGCCTCTCTGGTTACTTGCATTCTTCATCCTCTTCCTGGGCTGGTTCCCATTCGTTGTGCTCAAAGTAACCGACGAGTTTGCACGAACTATTATTCCAATCTGAGGTTGAACATCGGGGCATAACCATGGCATCCACAACTAATTACATTGCAAACCAGCAATCATACAATATCGCGCTTTGCTCACGTCATGGTGTAATGCCCAATCCCTCTCTTGTCTCTTATAAAAGAAAAGGGAAAAAGCAAAAAGGAGGTCTATAATTCATGTCAGAATATGAAATTGTCATAAAATCATTCATGCCGATCTACATCCTAATAGGGGGTAGCATCCTATCTCTCCTAATGGACTGGTTGCTTAATGAAGAGAAGAACAAACATGCATTGCCCAGCATAACCTTACTCACATTATTGCTCTCTGCATTCTCTGTCTGGAATCGACCAGACCCTGCTCTATTTCCTGGTAATCCCGCAATGTTTTACTTCGGGAGCTATTACGTGTTCTTTGCCCTTACAAGCATTGCAGCGAGTATTATCGTTGTTCTTGCTGCTTGGAAGGACATGGAACTTGAGCTAAGCTTGGGAGTGTTTTATGCATTGTTAATGTTAGCAAACATTGGCATCTTCGTAATTGGTGCCTCAAATAACTTAATCCCTCTCTACGTTGGCTTCGAAGTACTTAGCATCTCAACCTATGCAATGATCGGCTTCAGAAAGAAATCACGATCTGGTGCGGAAGCAGCGATAAAATACTTCTTACTAGGTGCTCTTTCATCTGGGATCATCCTCTTTGGAATGAGTTTATACTACGGGGCGACTCATACGCTTCAAATGAACTCAACAGTTGCCGCAGCGCTAGTATCTTCGGGTTCATCACCCAACGCCTTCGGTCTTTTCACCATGGCGGTATTAGTTGCTGGGGTGAGCTTCAAAATTGCGGCTGTTCCATTCCATGTATGGGTACCCGATGTTTATAGAGGGGCACCATTAAGCGTTACGAATTTCCTTGCCATTGGAAGCAAAGCAGGAGGCTTCGCCTTTCTCTTTAAGCTATTCTTTGTAGCACTTCTAACGATCAAGGCCGGTTGGGCCCCCGTCTGGGCGGGACTGGCTCTGCTCACAATGGTAATTGGAAATCTTGCAGCTTTGCCACAAACAAGCGTTACTCGAATTCTTGCATATTCAAGTATCGGCCATGTTGGCTACATTCTTATTGCCATGGTGGCGTTTGCAGACGGGTCAACAGAGCTTGCGGTTGTTGGTGCGCTGTATCATATCTTGGCCAATGTATTCATGAAAGGAACTGCATTCGTAGTAGTGCTTATCGTAGTTTTGACGAAAGGCGGGGACACTTTGGATGACTTTAAAGGATTAGGCAAGCGCGATCCTCTCGTCGCATTCTTCATGAGTATTGCTCTTCTTTCCCTCGCAGGAGTGCCGCCCTTTGCCGGATTCTTTGGCAAATTCTTCTTGTTCTATGCTGCCGTTGATTCAGGGAATATGTATCTTGCCGTGGTTGGCATTATTATGAGTGCGACCTCGCTATTCTATTATGCTCGCATCATCCATGTCATGTATTTCTATGAACCTGTAGATGATGCCTCTGACCAATCACAACCACGCTTCTTGGTTCTACTCGTAGCTTTGCTACTCGCAAATCTAGCACTTTCCCTTGGAGCTATCTTTTACACACGCAGTATTGTTGATTTTGCGACCCAAGTGGCTCAAGAATTTTTTGTGTAAGTAGTAGGCAAAAGACCTCCTTTTTGCCTATCCCCTCGCTTCTTTCTTTCTCTCTCCTCTGTATCAATTCGTGTTTTCTTTTTTGGCGCTTTCATTTTTTTCTGCTTTGCTCTCTTGTCTACAAAAAACAACGATTTAGAATTTCTTCGCTTCAAAAAAATTGCGTATATAAATGATTTTTCTGCTTCTTTTGAATGATATTTAAATACACATAGTTCTTTGCTAGCTTGTGTCAGATCAAAACTCCAATGAAGAATTAACTCCAGAACAAAAGAACTCGCAAGACGGACTGGACTTTCAGATCGTCATTCAAAACGTAGTTGCGAGCGTTAATCTCTTCACAACAATCAACTTGACGGATGTCTTTCAGCATCTAATTGATGAAGATGATTTGGAGGTCTCCTACGATCCGGAGAAATTTCCTGGATTAATCATGAAATTAACTCAGCGCAGAATCTCGACACTTGTGTTCTCAAGTGGAAAACTGGTTATTACTGGAGCCAAGAGTACCATGATGGTTCACGAGGCATTAAAAGAAATAATCAAAATTCTTAGATCAACTGGGACAACAATTGACGAGGAAGCAGAAGTAACGATCCAAAATATTGTTGCAAGTGGAAATTTCAACAATCGAACTATTAATCTTGAACTTGCAGCGATGTGGCTCGATAATTCCATGTATGAGCCAGAGCAATTCCCTGGTCTTATTTACCGATTACCTGATCCTAAGACAGTTCTTCTTCTATTTCAGAGTGGTAATTTTGTCTGTACTGGTGCCAAGACTGAACAACAAGTTCACTTGGCTGTAAGACGAACTTACGATTCACTTGATGGAATTGAAGCCTTTGATAACTAGGTTTCTTATCGAGAATGCTTCTATAGCTTGCTTGTTGCTTTTTATTTTCCATGTTGATTTTTTCCATCAAAGTCTTGTTTATCTCTTTGCCCTATTTTCTGAATAGAGTTTTTGTGGAAACCTTGGTTACTAAGGCTTAGGAAACTATCGTTTTTTGTTCATTTGTTCGTTTTTTTTCTTGACTCATACACGACCTCATTTCCCGGCATTACTTTGACTAATTTGTCAGAAATGAAGGAAAAAAAGGGAGAGTTGAATCAGATGTTCCCCCCTAGGAAGTCTGAAAGTGCTAAGAACCAGAAAAACCCTTGGGAGAAAGCCTTATAACAGAAAAATCATTTCTTTCAATAGGAATTGTTGCGAAGTTGACAGTCGTCAACTTTCAATATCAGGGAATCAACCTAGAGTGGGTCATTCGCTATGCAAAGTAGTCACCTGTTTAAAAGAGACGCAGAAGGAGTCCCGCACATCAAAATTGTTATTTGGGGACCCTCTCTAGCCGGAAAAACCAGCATGCTAACAGTATTCAACATCTTGAAAAGGATTGAAGATCCTGATTTGGTTTATTCTGAATTGAAAAGAATCGACGATCCTTCGGGAAGAACGATTTATTACGATCAGAGCATATTTGAGCTCCCCAAGGGTCAGGGAACTAGTCTCCCGTTACTAAGATACCAGGTCTGGACTGTTGCTGGTCAAGAACGACACAGAGATACGCGCCGAATCGTCATACGTGGTGCCGATGGCATTATCATCATGTTTGATCCCAGCAAAGAACAATGGGAGGCCAACAAAAAAAGCCTTGCTGAGCTGAAAACGTTAATGGGTGATGAATTAGGTTCAAAAATCCCATTTTTGGTAATTGTAAACAAAATCGATCTACCAAAGGAGGAAAGAACCCCTACTGAAGAGTTTATGCAACTTCTGGTTGAGATGGGACTTGCCGCAAATGTTGGAGAAGCGTACATGAAAACCCTCGAGATTAGCTGTCTTGATGCGAGAAATGATTTGCTTGCCTTGCCTCGTCGTCCAGATTGGCGAGATCTTATTGATGGAAAAGGAAGGTTGAAACGAGAAGCCAGACCCGAAAGTGTGAGAAGAGTTGCTCAGCCAATAGAGCAAATTACGAGGATGATCATTGAAAACAAGATCAAGCAGCACAAGACAAAGCCTCATCCAGAGGCCTAAGGCCCTTTTTCGATTTTTCCTCGATGTAGAGATTTTTCTTTCGCCGCAACAACCGTAATTAAAATGAACCCAATTCCTTTTTGAAAATCTGTGAGGGCATGGGCACCCGGTCAAATAACTATGTTCTTTTCTCCGTTCAAAGCTACAAATCCCTTATTCTCGGGCTCTTATGGTGTTTCATTCACTATTGAAAAAGGCATAACCGCAAGGATCTCTTCCATTATAGAATCAAGAGACATTGTCCATTATAATAACATGAAGCTTTCATCTGGTCCCTCACTAGAGGTAATCTCTCATCTGAGATCTCTGTCGGATAAATACATTCCCCCGATCATGGTAGAACAGAAAGGAGTCCTACCCATATCTGCCGGGCTCTCTTCTAGTGGGGCGGGAGCACTTGCAACAGCAATCGCGCTAAATCAGCATTTTTCTCTGGGTTTAGATATCACAACCTTGGGTCAAGTCGCTCATAAGGCTGAAGTACAATGCTTAACCGGTCTGGGCTCTGTGTTCACCCAATTTCATGGTGGGTTTATTCTTAGAAGTTATCCGGGGGCTCCTGGCATCGGTTCATTTATTCGCTTTAAGCTACCCAACTCATGGGACCGATCGGTTTTGATTTTGTCTTGGGGTGGTCTCTCTACGTCAGAGATCCTTCAAGACCATCAACAATTTGCTAGAATCAAGAAAATTGGTCTTAGCCACACACATAATCTTATGAGTGAACCAACTTTTGAAAACGCACTCTTTCTTGCCAAGGACTTCATGAATCAAAGCCAGTTACTGCCACCGTTTCTAGCTTCTATTCTTTCTGAGTTAGAATCGTTTGATGTCATGGGAGCAGGAATGGCGATGTTGGGAAATACGATTTTCATTTTTGCTAATGATGACGTCCTTCATGAGATCGTGCAATCATTTTCAGCACCAACTACTATTAGAACCAAAATAAGGGAGTTGCCATTACGGGAAGGTAATTGAAGGTTGCGTGAAGAACTCTTACTGAAAAACTCTCAATTTCCGAGAAACCATTTGCTAGGTGAACTTATTGACTGAAACAGGTTCAACTGATAATTTCATTCCAGATGATCATCCTCGCTCGGAGTCCCTACGAATTAGGCATAAACTGGTAGAAGGCTTTGAAAAGGGATTAGTTGCAAAAGCCGGACTAATTGCTCATGGGCGGGGGGAAGCCTTTGACTACCTCCTTGGAGAAAAAACCATTGAAAGTGCGGAAAAAGCAATTCAAGCCTCAGTTGCGCAAATGTTACTTTGCAAGCATCCTGTGATCAGCGTGAATGGCAATGTAGCAGCACTCGTTGCCGAAGAAATAGTTGGATTGTCAGAAGCAGTTTCAGCTCCTTTAGAAGTTAATCTTTTTTATCGTTCACGCGAGAGGGAGCTCGCCATACAAGAAGCTCTCCTCGAAGCTGGCGCTAAGCAAGTCCTAGGGGTCGACCTAGATCATCGAACCTTGCTTCCAGGAATCTCACATCAGCGAAGATATGTTGATGATCGTGGCATAGCCAACGCAGACATTGTGCTTGTGATGCTGGAAGATGGAGATCGGACAATCGCCTTAAGAGCGGCTAATAAATTCGTTGTTGCAATCGACTTAAACCCACTTTCGCGAACCGCGCTTGCCGGGTCGTTTACGATTGTAGACAATTTGATACGGTCTATACCACTAATGACGAAGATGGCTGATAAGCTCAAAGGGAAAGATGTGGTTGAACTGCAACAAATTATTGATACATATTCCCATCAGAGAACGCTTGAGGATGCGCTAAGAGTTATGGGGCAATCATACAAACAAGTTGCCCCAATGCTTGATTCCATTATTGTAGCTATTAAGGACAAGCAGAAGAAATAATACATTTTCCCATGGTCTTACTTTTTTCTCTAAACGGACTTTACTGAGAGCTCCATTAAACAGTACTTGTCTTTACGTTTTGTCGCAGGATATCTGTTTGTAAATTTGAATTCCTTCCCTAGAATTTCAGTAAGAGCTCCTTCCCATATACCCATTATGAAATCGCATAATTGAACGTTGCTAGGTTGGCATCTTTCCCCTGGCTTGAGGAAGCAGAAACACCTCGCTTTGATGTCTCGGATAATCGTAGTACTTTGGGATTCAGTAATTTCTTGGATAAGAATTGCATTGGGATCGTTTCCCGCAATACCAATGACACCTTTCCCAAAAAATTTCCCAACATCATATCCTATGCTATTTGTTGGGACTCCCTCAGCCAAGGATTTCTCGACTAAAAATTTTACCAGAATCAAGACTGCTACCTTGTGGTCTACATTTCCTGCTTGCTCTAGAGGATTAGTCTGATACTTTGTTTGAATGAAGTCTGACATGATTTCTATTAGGATACGATAAAGCGTGTCAAGCCCTAGTGCCTTATTAAAAATTGGGGTAAGTATTTGTTCTGGATCGATGTTTGCGATGTAATCTTGGATTTCTTCTTCCAGACTGCTTATACTGGTCGAGGGCGTTGAACTAATACCCATTTCTTGTTTGTTGCTAAGCTGGGGTGTAGCACTTGTGGTCTGTTTTTTTGCGATCACTTTTGTCCCTATCAGAATGCTACTGCTGGGCGCTAAGACGACGTTCCAAACTGCTCCTGCTAGCTCGTCGAACGTGGCTTCAACCTTGACTTCTTTTGAGAACACATAATATCCAATTCCAGTAAAGACACCTTCGATGAATATTTTGACCGCTTCATGAGATATTCCCGTTTCCGGAATGAATCGATTGTTCCCTAGGACCGCTCTAGCCTCGGTTGCCGAAACCACTCTGATCTCACTATTTTTCCATCCGAGCGTGAGGAGAAACATCTGGATTTGCTCGTTGATATTATATGCAATGTCTGGCTGGAAGTATTCCCGAAAGATTCTTGCTATGCTTAGCTTATATTCCTCATTTTCTCCTTCCCCTTTATTCTGAGCTTGCTCTCCAAGTTCTAATAATGCATTAATTAGGGCTCTCAACACTTGGCTATTGCGGATTTTTTCACTCCCGAATTTGGTCCAAATCGATTTGATCGTTGACACGCTTGATCTCCTCTCTTTCGAATCTTCGATAGGAGCACTTACATAAAGTTGCTGATGGGATTTCACCCAAGTGGAATAATAAGTGAGCCTCTTTTCTAGCAGATCACATAGGGCAAATGTATAAAACTCCTTAAAAGAATAAACAACTTAGAGATTTCTGAGGCGAGTGATGCTTGTTATCACAACGCAAATTCCAACCAATACTAGAAAACCTACTCAAATACAACGGTGTCAAGTCCGTGGTCATTGCAAATGAGGAAGGATTTCCTCTTGCATTTCAGTCGAAGGATCCTTCCTTCACCTCAGATGATGCTGAAGTAGCGGCTGCCGTATTTGCGTCCCTCGTGGGCAAGGCAAATCTGGCAACAAAACAGATCAATAGGGGAGAACTTAATTTCTTCACCTTAGATCTAACCACTGGTGAGATTCTGGTTGCTCTCGAACAAGACTATATTGTTATTGCTATACGTGAGAGACCAGATAAAACATCTCGAAGTTTAATGTCCTGATGGATCAACATAGGAACTCATTGTAATTGCTGAACAAAGGAAGGAGAATAGAAGCATGCGAAAGGATACCAAGGGAAGAATTCATTTTAAAGTCGTTTTCGTTGGGCCGTCATTGTCCGGCAAAACCACACTCCTCCGATACCTGCATGATCAAGTACAGGGTCTACTCAAGGGGAGTCTCACTTCGGTAGAGGATCCCAGTGGAAGAACGATTTATTTTGACTTTGTCCCGTTTAGTGCTACGGGGAAAGTATTGCTAGATGTATACACCGTTGCGGGGCAACGTAGACATCGCGATCAGAGAAAATTGATTTTGAAAGGAGTTGACGGGTTACTCTTTGTTGCAGACTCTAATCCCGAGTTACGAAACGACAATATAGAATCTGCTGATGAGCTTCGATTGTTCTTCGGTGACAAGCTTGGTAGTGAAATCCCCTTGGTAATTGTTCTAAACAAGAGAGACCTTCCTAATGCGATGGATCGAGACGACATGATCAAGGACTTGTCATTCCCACCCGGCACCCCTGTGTTCGAGACGATCGCAACAAAAGGAGTAGGCGTTAAGAGAGCATTTCAAAGCTTGTCCCGTGAAATCATCTTAAGAAAACTTTACGCACCAAGTGCTGAAACAAAACCAACCACAACAGAATAAGGCAAAAGAATGTCAGACCTCTCGAACTCGTATTATTCTCTTGCATATTTGCTCTTATCTTTTTGCCGAAAAATCATTTGAATGAATACACTACACAGAAAGCATTAAAATCAAAGACGAAGTAAGTACTAATGTCATAAACACAAAGGCGAGGGCCGATCACATTGTTTGACATTGGATTCGAATCAAAACAAACAGAATTGCGAAGTATATTGAAAGAACTGGAAATGAACATTCGAGAAATCGAAGCAGCTGCAGTTGTTAGCATCGAGGGGCTACCCATAGCAGCATCATTGCCTGACGACATTGAGGAAACCATGTTGGCAGCGATGACAGCTTCCATGCTGAGCCTAGGAGAAAGAGTTTCCCAAGAGCTCAAACGAGGAAATCTCGAAAAAATCTTTGTCGAAGGCTCCAATGGTTATGTGATCTCAACAGCAGCCGGCCCCAATGCAGTACTCGCCGTTTCGGCTAGAAAAGATGCCAAACTCGGCCTAATCTTCCTCGACATGCAGCAAGCGGCCCAGAAAATCGCCCAACTCCTTTCGTGAAACACTTGGAGATTCTTTTTAAAACCATTTTTTCTATTTCCTCCATTTTCTCCCTTAGATAGAACTTTATAGTTCTCGTTTTTTTATCACCATAGTGAATTCCGAAATATCTGACTTGATCTCCTCTCTATACCAATCGTTTGAAATTAAAGATAACATCCGGGAGCAATTGTTGCAATATAATCGACAACTTACGCTGGCTAGTGGCAAAGCTATTCAAGCCATACAGCGTGAAGACATGGGATCCGTGCAAAAATGGTTGTCGGAAGCAAAGGTAATGTTAGTGAACATCATGGATTTACTTGAAAAATACCCTTGGTTCCTAGGCTGGGGAGGTGTTCATTCCGGGATCGAAGAATATTGTGAAGCTGAAATTCTCTATGCGATAATAACCAATGCTCCGTTGCCAACTCCCGATAAGTTAGGTGTGCCTGAAGAATTATACCTTTTAGGGATTGGAGATGTTCCGGGAGAGTTACGAAGAATTCTACTTCGAGACCTCTCTAAAGGAGAAACCCAAAGACCGAGGCGTTTCGTTGAGCTGATCGGTGAAATATATTCCTCCATGATGCAAATTGAATTCTCAAAGGGTCTTATTTCAAATCTTAGGAAAAAGATTGATCGTATTAGGTTTGTCCTTGAACAGAGTGAAAGTGATTATGCTAGGGCTGTATTAACACTCAGACTAGAATCCAAACTTGATCAATACTCTGGGGAATGACGATGAAAACGGTTACGGGGATAGTAGCTTCGGGTCTAGGAAGAGGTCGACGTTTCTGTTCATTGCTTCCCTACCGTAATGCCTTTCGCGATTTAATGGGTTTGGAAGTATTTCCCGGAACTTTGAATCTCGAGCTCGGCAAGAAAGAAAGTCATCTCATCTGGCAATACGTGGAACAAAGGGGAGAACACGTTCGGTCATTTCGCTGGGATGGCAAGCAATATGGCGCTATTCAGCTCGCTCACGTCGATATCAATGGAACACCTGCTGCGATCGTTGCGCCTCACAAAACAACACACACTGAAACTACTGTTGAGATTATTGCAGAGTCCAAACTTCGTGACTCTCTAGGACTCGAGGATGGTGATCGGGTACGTCTTGAATTCCCCGGAAGACGAGTACAGTTGCGGAAGGCAGACAATCTATGCATTCTAAAGAAAGCTCTGTCAGCATTTTACTTTTCCACGCCATTTTCTCCGAAAGGAATTTCGTGCATGACTGATCAGCGAGCACAACAACTTACTCAAGAGCTTGTGGGAGCAGGAGCATTAGTTCCAGTTAGTGAAGGCTATGAACTTACTTATTCCGGACGTTCCCTTCTCCGAGTTGTGTTCACAGGTGGGGTCTATGATTTATTACATGTTGGCCACCTAGCAACATTGCAAGAAGCAAAGAGTCTAGGGGACTATCTTCTAGTGATAGTTGCTAGAGACGAGACTGTTATGAAATTCAAACAACGAAAACCCATAAAGCCTGAGGAAGAAAGGCGTAAGATCTTAGAGCAACTCCGTCCTGTTGATCTCGCATTGCTTGGCCAACGTCAGAACTATCTTCAAACTGCGCTACAATTTCGGCCAGATATGATCGTAATGGGACACGATCAAAGAATGGAAATCGAGGGGATCCTCTCATTTCTTGAGGAAAAGGGATATCCACATATTCGAGTTGAAAGATTAACTGCTAGAGTTGAGGGCAGATCCACGACGAAGCTAATCGAACAAGCAAAACACAGAAATTCTGGAAAATAATTCTCTTTCGAGTAGTGAATCGTGTCATTCATCTTTACGCTGGAATTGGGGAATTCAATTCGATTATATTTCTTTCAGGATCAACAAAGTGAGCCACTTGAATTCGCCACTCTTTTTTGTTGATTGGCTTGGTTAAGAAATTGACACCTTTCGCCTTTAGTTCTTTGAATTTCTTGTCAACATCTTCTACGGGCATAGTCAGAACTAAATCTAGATTGATTTGATTAGCGACGTTATTCTGATGTTTTTGATTCCCAACGTCCTTACCATTTCTTTTCTGTTAAATAGGGCTAACTTACTACCTCCTGTTTCGAATTCTTCGTAGGGACCGTTTCGAGCTGAGAACTTTGCTTTGAATCCAAGCTGCTCCCCGGAGAACTGGTGCATCTCTTTGAAATTATCTGTGAGGAATCGGACGTATTCTATTCCTAGTATCATTGGTTGATTGTAACTGACATCCTTATTCATGTATTCTGTGAAAATCACCTAAGTCTCTAAAAACCCTCAATTTTTCTTCGCCTTGTTCGAACCTTGGTTCAATGATTTTCTTGCTTTTTTCTTTGATCGATAAGTTAAGACATATTTAGTTCGTCGATGGATGAATCAACGAATATTTATGCACTCGAGCGAAGTAACTGCCGAAATTCTATCAATGGGAAACGAATTACTTATTGGCAGAACAGTAAATACCAATGCTACGTGGATATGTCGGGAACTGGTCAAACTAGGTGTTTTACCTGTGAGAGGAGTGACTTTCCGAGACGTTAAGGAAGAAGCGATAAGGGTCATCAGAGAGAGTATTCAACGAAATCCACATTTTATCTTCATAACTGGTGGGTTAGGTCCTACATTTGATGACATTCAATTAGAATGTGTTGCTGCTGCCGCTGACCTGGCCTTGGAAATAAATTCAACTGCCTTAAAGTGGATAGAAACTTTTTACAAGGAACGAGGCTATGAGTTAAACCCTGCACGAGAAAAAATGGCCTTACTTCCGAAAGGAAGCAAACCATTGTTTAACTCTGTCGGAGCAGCTCCTGGTTGTTTACTCTCCATCAATGAGACGTCCATTGTCTGCTTACCGGGTGTGCCTTCAGAGATGAAAGCCATAATGAGTGAAGAGGTTATCCCAACTATTAGAGAAGAAATGAAAGCGAGAGGGCTGAATTTCTTTACTTACGGTTTTTACATTAAAGGTGTGCCCGAATCTGAAATCAGCGCAGTACTGACTAAGCTGGTTAAAAAATACCCGTATGCTAATTTCAAGACCCATCCCAAGGGTTCGGAAGGAAATCCCATCTTGGACTTTAATATTTATGGTTTCACAACAGATCCCACTCTCATTGCCCAAATCACTAGAGAAGTGAAGCTCTTTCTTAGGAAAAGCTTCCCTAACGCTGACATCGGGCCGATTCGAGTCGTAAATGAAGAAGATCCCGAAGTAGAAAACATCTAAGAATGTCGCCAAGATATTGGCTTGCTCTTGGAAAAAAGGAAGGGTTCTATCGGAAAAAGGATATATCGCTAAGGCTTAGGTTTCCTTGTGAGTAAGTTCGGCTTCATCCTTGGTCCAGCTGGCAGTGGAAAAAGTTTGATGACCTACGCGTTGCACCACTGGATGGAGCTTGTAGAATTAGATGTTGCAATTCTAAATTTAGATCCCGGAGTAAGAGCACTCCCTTATTCTCCCCATATTGATGTTAGAGACTACATTGATATTGACAAAATCACAGAGAATTATATGCTAGGACCTAACGGGGCTCTAATGGCTGCAATGGACCATGTTTTAACAATAATTGACAAACTCATCACTGATATTGAGACCATTGGGCCTGAATATGTACTAGTAGATACTCCTGGTCAGATGGAGATTTTTGCCTACCGCCAAAGCGGTCCGATTATTCAAAAGCTACTTTTAGGCGCAGACAACCTTGGTGCAGGCCTATTTCTTGTTGATCCAACTTTGGCCTCAACTGCAAGTAGCTTCGTAAGCATTCTCTTGCTCTCACTTAGTGTATCTTATCGCTTACAACTCCCTCACACTCTGTTGATTACTAAGAGTGACCTTCTCCGTCCGAAAACTAAAGAACGCCTAATAAGGTGGGGTGAAGATCCCGAATTGCTCGTTACTGATCTGCTACAAGAAGGAACTCAACTTGAGGCTGATTTATCCAGAGACATTACTGAAGTTCTGAAAAACCACAACTATGTTTCCGAATTTCCCGCTGTGAGTGCAGAAACCAATGAAAACATGGAAATCGCATTCGGAATGCTCCAGAGAATGTGGGGTGATGACCACGAAGTATTCGGGTGATCATGTGAAACGTCAAGAAGATCTCCTAGACTTGGACACATTGCAACTAAAGTTGCAACACTTAAGGGAAATTAGAGATGCGTTTTTCACCAAGAGCAAGAGTGTCCAAGAAGAAATTGAAAAATGGCAAAAACTACTTCAAGAAAAAATGGCAATCTTGAAATCCTATCAAGAACAAGTTGTTCAATTGAATGATGAGCTTACTCAGATGCAATTTAGGCAGGAAGAGTTAAAGAAAAGGAGCCAAATCGATCCTATCAAGGATTACGAGAAAATTAAGGTCTCAATGTTGAAAAAAAGACGAATGTTGCACCTTCAGACACAAATCAAGAAACTTGAATGGGAATATGAAACGCGCCAACTAAGCTTTAGTGAAGAAAAAGAACTAATTTCACGCTTGAACGAGCTTCAAGAAAAGCTCGATGTGTTGCGATCTGAAACGATCATGGTTGACTCTCTATTACATGCAACCGAGGAGTTAGAACGTCTAGATCAATCCATTCATGATAAGGTTGAAGAAGCAATCGTGCTCGCAGAAAAACT
This sequence comes from archaeon, assembly GCA_024276795.1. GTDB lineage: Archaea > Asgardarchaeota > Heimdallarchaeia > Heimdallarchaeales > JAJRWK01 > JAJRWK01. The sequence goes on from JAJRWK010000110.1 coordinate 26,027, forward strand.
GTCTGAGCTAATGGATGAGCTTAATAACATTAAGGCCAAGATCGTTGGGCTAAGTCGATCTGAACGAGAATACAAAATGCAATCGGAACTCGCTCATAATGAATATATGAGCCTTTTTGCCCTATATGAGCGTTTTAAGAAGAAAATCGACCGCTTGCCACGAAATCTGAACTCCGAAGAAAGGAAGAAAATGGAGGAAGAAGTTTCAAGAGAACTGACCGTTGCATTTGAGAATTTCAAGTCTGGCCGTGGATTGACAGTGGATGAGTTCATTCTCTTGACAAAAGCAGGGCTGATTTAGAATACTTTACTCCCCGAAATTTCTTGTTCTTTGTTGATATGTTCGAATCGCCCTTAGTAAATCGATCTTTCTAAATAATGGCCAGAAAACTTCTGCAAAATAAAATTCCGAATAGGCACTCTGCCACATCAAGAAACCACTCAATCGTTCTTGGCCGCTTGTTCTAATGATGAGATCAGGGTCTGGAAGTCCGGCTGTGTACAAATTCCTGGCAATGACTTCTTCAGAAATTTCCTCCGGATTTAGATCTCCATTTTTAACATGCCGTGCGATATTCCTGACCGCATCTGTGATTTCTCTGCGCCCCCCGTACGCCAATAATATGTTCAATATTCTTTGATCATAATTCTCAGTTGCTTTTTCGGTTAACTCTATCTCTTCTATTAGCTCAGGCGGAAGGAGCTCCCTCGCACCAGAAACTATTACTTTGACTTTTCTTTCATGCGTTTTCCTGTCTTCACGAATCTTTCTCATTTTCTCTTTTGCCATTTTCATGATGAGTTCCACTTGTTCTTTTGAACGATTAAAATTCTCAGTGGAGAACACCCAAACCGAAACTACCTTTATATCCAAATCCCAGCACCATTCTAGAACTTCTTCAAGTTTCTTGGCTCCTTGTTCGTAGGCCGACGCATAATCAATCCCTTTGAAAGCGGCGTATCGGCGATTGCCGTCCAGGATAATACCAATGTGTTTTGGAATTGGTCCTTGGGAAATTTGGCTAAGTAATTTTCTAGTGTAGACAACGTAAGCAGGGGCTAGGACTGACTGCATTCAATTCACCATAAACTATCTTCTCTAAAAGCCCTCATTTTTTTATATGATATAATTATTATGAAATGACGGGATTCTCTGCAAGAATCCAAAGAAAAACCATTTTCTCGGTTTAATGCCTCATTTTTTAGGATCCACGTTATGGCATCATATTTAGAAGCTTCCTTTTCTGTCTTATTTCCATGCATCGCTCTCATTAGTGTTTTGATGGCTCACAATGGGAGATCTGTTTTCCAGAACGATCCTTTAACTACACCTGGGTGGGCATGTAGGATAACCCAAGAAATAAGATCTTCTTTGTCAAGGTCAGCAGGATAAGCCAGAACTAAGTATCTGTCATGCTTTAAAATGGGGAATCGCTTTGCAAACCGTTCAATAAGTTTTGGATGCGTTCCAGTAATTGCTTGAAAGATTCGCTTAAGATATTCTGCTTTTTTCTCTTCAACTATTCTTGCGAGATAGTCTGCTTCTCGAAAAATGTTGGGGGAAGAAATGAAAGCATTGTCAGTACCTAAAAGAAAGGGTGAGTCTTTTCTGATGAATTCCAGCACAGGTGGGATTCCATTGGATAGAAAGCCATTTGAACGAGGGCAAAAAACCGGAATGGCTTCAGATCTGATCACTGATTCGAGATCCCGTTGTGTTGCGTGTGTGAGATGCACAAGCATGTCAATGTCAAGGTCAAGAGCGAATTCAATATCTGATTCGCCTTCTCGCTCCAAGAATCTATTCCTTGATTCCTTAGTCTCTGACACGTGTATGGCTGTGAACATGTCAAGGCTTTTGGCTTGTTCCACAAGTTCCTCAATAGTCTTCCTGGGCCAACGCGTCGCGTCTGGAATCCCTATCCCATCTGCCCATTTTCTTAGCTCCCAAAGTTCCCTCACTTTTTGAGTTCTCCCAAGGATGAATGCTTGAATATTTTTTTCTTCTGCAACCTCTCGGGCGATCCGGGATCCCTTTATTCCTCCTTCTCGAAAATCAAAAATAACAAGGCTTCCTTCGGCTTCGCTTTTTTTCATGAAGGCTTTGACTGTTTCTTTCAGCTCTGTTTCTGACATATTTGAAAGGAGATCTTTTTTCAATCCTTGTCTTCCTACTAGCTTACTGGTGTTTTTCCGTATCCCTGTCCAACTAGTTTGTAATCTGCTGAATGAACGTGGCCGTTAATTGGCGCTGGAATAGCGATTAATCTTTGCTCCCCTACCTTTTCCTTTTTCGTGTCCTTGAGAATCAACGTTTCTTCATCAGCCCTAAACTGCTCATGAATTGTTCCATCTATATCAACGAAGAATTCGAAAGTAACTTGTGTTTCCATTAGCATCCCATCTGTATAATTGAATAAGTAGACGTTTGAATCTTTTCCAAAGAAATTGTTTGAATGCAAGAACAAAAAGCAATGACTGTAATCATTTAGGAAGCACAAACTTGAAAGGGGGTTGGTTTAGAACATAGGCATTTAGAAAAGTATCATATTCATGCTTCTCTTCTGGAATTCTTTTCTGCAACTCTTGTATGATCTGATTCAGTCGCTCGACTTCTTGATTAGTGATAATGGTGCTCTCATGCCCTCCCAGAACGATTAGGTCTTGTTCTTGAATGAAGTTAGTCAATAGATCGTTTAGTGACTTGGCATAACTTGGAAGAAACTCTTTAGGAGGAAGATAGACTATACCGTTATGGATAGTGTCTCCAGCTATTAAGTGTCCCCTTGATGTCAAAACACAAATCGATCCCGGTGTGTGTCCAGGGGTATGAATAATCCTTAGGTCAATCTCTCCTAATTCAAATAATTCTCCTCCGATCAAAGGATAGTGTTCATCTGCTGGGACGGTTTTTCCCCCTTTCTTGAGCAATTCATGAGCATAAGGTCCCTTTGCAGTTTCTAGGAAATCAAGCTTCTCTGGTAATGCGACTCGCTTAAGATCAAATCGATGAACATAAACCTTAGACCACTCATAATTATTTCCTATGTGGTCAAAATGATGGTGAGTGTTAAAGACCAATATCGTCTTATTCTTGACAAGAGGTTCAACAACTTTTTTCATGCTGTGAATACCGATCCCTGTGTCGATTAATGCCGCTTTACTCTTTCCAACGATTAGGTAACTGTTTGCAAATTTTGTCAAAAAACGGGGTTCTATTAAATCTAGTCTTTCTCTGATCGCATAAACCCATTTGTCAATTTGCTGAAGCTCAAACCATGAATTCTCAATAGAATTTGCAGTGATTTTGATCACCATTTCTTCAAGGTTTGATTTTCAGTGTTTTTACACCAAGCTTCTCTTGCTGTTTGTTAGGGTTTCCAATTACGTCATTTAGCATTTTGGCAATTGCTAGGAAAACCCCATACACAATGATAACAGCATATAGAATCGGAATAAGACTTTGTAGTGTGGGAATGTTAGAAAGTAAGAAGCTTAGAGGGTAAATAATTGCAAAATATCCGATCAAGTAAATCACAGAGAAATAAATGAGCATTCTAAATGCGTCTTCTGCACTTGCCTTCCACTGGGCTAGGCCTTCACTGGTCACTTTTTCACATTCCCTTTGGTTCTAATCCTTCTGCGCTCGTCTAGGCTACGCGGCGAAGCCTCGACCCTCCATCCCCCGCTGGGTGTGCACGGGTTCCCTCTGCCCAGCGCTCTAGCAGCACGAACCGCCGGCCTTAGGGCTGCTGCCTTCCGGCCCTGACCCGGTTTGGCCTAAGCCGCTTCTAACTTTCTCCTCCGAGAAAGCCTCGCGGCGCGGCCCGTTTGCTAGTGCCAGGCTTCATTGTTCTTCCCGCGCTCTTCAACGGGTTAGGAGAGCCTTGAACCCCGCTCACGCCCTGGCATATCGACCATTTCCAGCTTCCAGGGGAGGCCGAACCCCCCGGCGTGCGTAGTAGCCCCGAGCGCAGATGACATGCTATTTTTTCCAGTAGTTCTTTTATCCCTTGTCATCCATGTCTACCAAATATGTTTAATTATGCTGTGTTGACTTTGCCGATGCAGATTTTTAGCAGAGTCAAGAAAAAAGAAAGAATGGTGGCTTGCATTTGCTATTTCGAGGTCTGTGCTTCCTGACTGGTGGATCAATCTGATTGCGTGAGTCTAGCCATGTTGTTGCCAAGCGCTTCTATGCCCTCTGCCAAAACTGGATGTCCATAGATCATTTCTCCCAGTTCTTTCCATCCAAGCCCATTGTCTCTAGCAAGAACCAACATTTGAATGATACTCGCGGTTCGCATTCCCCATAAATGTGCGCCGATGATTTCATTTGATCCCTTGATTCCTATCCCTTTAAGAAATCCGACCCAATCATTGACTATCATTGATTTTCCGAGCCATTTATTGTAGAACTTATATACAACTACTTGATCTCCGTATTTCTCTCTCGCCTCTTCTTCCGTAAGACCAACTGAGGCCAGTTCTGGAACGGTAAAAGTTATTCGGGGGATACTGGGTGAAACAAGTGGTTTCCAATCATCTGATTTTGTTTTTGACTTTTTCAGATTCTTGATCAGCACTCCTGCTTGAAATGCAGCCCAGTTTGTGAACATTGGATTGCCGACAACGTCTCCTATGGCGAATATGTGGGGTCTGCTGGTCTGAAAGAATTCATTGACCTTAATGGCGCCTTTCTCGATCTCCACACCTGCATTCTCGACTCTCAACTGACTGATTCTTGGTTTTCTCCCTGTTGAAACGAGTAACATGTCTCCCTTGTACACTCCCGCATTCTCCCCCTCGTAAAGATGAACTTCAAATTCTCTTGTCCCGTTTTCTTTGGTAATTTCCTTTACTTCGTCAACAAATCTTCCCGTGTAAATATTAATCCCAAGAGAGACAAGGTAATCTTTCAATGCATTTGCCATTTCTGTATCTTCACCAGGAAGTATTTGTTGCATCCCTTCAAAGATCGTAACTTGTGAGCCAAATTTATGTAACATTTGCCCGAATTCGAGGCCTATTCTTCCTCCTCCAATAATCAGTAATCGCTTTGGAGGTTTTTCGAGCTTCAGTATATCTTCATTAGTGCTGTAATGAACTTGATTAATTCCTTTAATTGGCGGTATAGCCGGCTCACTACCTGTTGCAATGACAAAATAATCCGCAGAATACCTCTCCCCGTTAACTTCAATTGTGTGGTCATCAACAAATGATGCAAACCCCCTTATGACCGTAACTCCAACTCTTTCAGTCACATGACGTAGGGTTCCCTTGCGTATTCTTTCCACGATTTTCTTTTCATGCTCTTTTGCTTCTGAAAATGAATATCCATTGTGAGCTGCTTCTACTAAGGCTTTTGTTGGAATACATCCGGTATTGATGCAAGTTCCACCAAAATGATCTTCGACTCTTGCTTCGACCAACGCAGTATTCCATCCCGCCCGCTTCAGAACTACTGCAACTTTTCTCCCTGCGGAACCGCTTCCTATTGAAATTAGATCAAAGTGTTTTGTATCATTCGCTTCTGACATGGGCATGGAATCCATCTTGATCATAAAAAACGTTCATGTATTCCCTATTTTCAGTTCTGAGTAATCAACGAATGATAACGCTTGCTGTTCCAAATTCTCAAATATCTTTCATTTTAGACACTAGAAGATGATTCGTCATTTCACTTCAACAACGTATCTCTTTTTTCAGAGGAAATTGGTTCTTGTATGGCATAACACGCTGAAGTCATGGCTTCCGCCCGGGGGTCATGTGGAACTAAACGAAGCTCCCCATGAAGCGGCGATTAGAGAAATCCTCGAGGAAACAGGGATTAAAAACTTGGAATTCCTTTTCACTAAACCCAATGTGAACTATGATTCAAGAGTCAAATCGCTTCCAGAACCATATCGTATTCTCGAAGAATTGATTGAAGAAAAGCACTACCATCTAGATTTTATTTATGTAGCAAAAGCAAACGAAGGTCCACGCATAAATGACTCTATTTCATTGTTTGATATTAACAAGCTGATGCTTGAAAAAAACATATTTCCCAATGTACAGACAATTGGACTGGAACTTTTTTCTCGTCTCGGGTTCAAAGCTGAAAAAAAGGATTAGCTATCACTTTTCATAAATATCGACCGTCCCATTTCCAAGCAAATATGTTCTAATTCTCTTAAGATCAACAATTGTTTCAAAAGCTAAAGGGACACTATTTGTGCCTCCGAGGATTAATGGTGATCTAAAGACCCTAAGTCTCAGATTTATCCCTGAACGCAAGAATAAAGAAAAAATCTTGCTTCCCCCTTCAACAAAAAGGCTATGGTAACCTTTGTCTTCCATCCATCCTAATATTTCTTCAACTGCATTATCCGGGTTAATTGTAACAATTTCTGCTTGGTTAAGCACACCTTTCTCTTGTAATACTTTCACTCCCTTAGGAGAAGAAAAAAGTGTAGTAGGAGCATTCGAATCTAGGACTCTTGCTTTAATCGGAATGTTGCCGGAAATTGTAAGCACCGCTCTGTGGGGGTGTTTTCTAGGTTTCTTGCCTATCCATTCTTGCTTGACAAGGAGGGAAGGGTCATCGATTCGAAGCGTTTCTGCTCCTACTAATATGACATCATACGCTTCTCGTAAAAGATGGACTTGTTTCCAATCTTCATCATTGCTAAGCTTTGTTTCCCTCCCTTTTCTTCCAAGGAAACCATCTGAAGACACTGCACAATTCAAAAGAACCTTAATAGGTCTCATTCATCGAAGCTTTGTGGTTGAATCTATTATCAGTTTTGCTTACTATTCTGGCCCACCTATCTTGTAATGCATGTGATCTTGGTTTTGCTTCATTTTATGGCTCTAACTAAATTGGAAAGCCTTTAAAATGACGTTACAAATTTACTCTTGGTGAAATTCTAGGATGGATCGCCAAATTCGTCTCCAGTGATAATGATTTGTTTTTTCTTCTTCCTAATGGAGAATCCGTCCTAGAGCTCGATGATTTTGGAGGTGTACCAACTTGACCGAACAATCAGAACAGACTAAATTTGACACAGTTCCACCCATCTCAAAACTACCTGAAGTCGAAAGCAAGATCTTGGATTTCTGGAAACAAGAACATGTCTTTGAAAAATCCCAAGAAAACCGAAAAGGAGCGCCAGTATTTGCGTGGCTTGAAGGACCGCCAACAGCTAATGGCTTACCACACATGGGACACGCACTCACAAGAGTCTACAAGGACGCGATGCTTCGATTTCAAACTATGAATGGTAAGCAAGTACTACCAAGAAAAGCTGGGTGGGATTGCCATGGCCTACCCGTTGAAATCGAGGTTGAGAAAGAATTAGGTTTTACCAAGAAACAGCAAATATTGGACTATGGTATCGACAAATTCAACCGTAAGTGTAGAGAATCTGTGTTGCGATACGAGAAAGAATGGAGAGCATTGACTGAAAGAATTGGGTTCTGGCTAGATATGGATAATCCCTATCTCACAATGAGTGATGAATATATCGAAAGTGTTTGGTGGTCATTAAAGCAATTGTGGGAAAAAAGGCTATTGTATAAGGGCGTTAAAGTGGCTCCCTATTGCCCTCGATGCGGAACCACGTTGTCTACCCACGAACTTGCCTTAGGGTATAAGGATGTCAAAGACCCTGCAATCACGGTTAAGTTTAAAGCCATTGATTTTCCTGATGATGATTCTGTCTATTTCCTCGCATGGACTACTACTCCGTGGACGCTCATCTCAAATGTGATGCTGACAGTCCACCCAGATTACGAGTATGCTCTCATCAAACATGAAGGGGAAAAATACATCCTTGCGAAAGAACGGATTGAAGTTGTTTTTGGTGAAAAAATAAAACCCGTCAAAGTCTTCAAAGGGGTTGATCTAGAAGGAAAACGATACGAACCTCTATTTCCATACTTAGAAAAAGAAGTTGATAAGGGATATTTTGTTTCCTTGGACACATATGTGACTCTCGACGAAGGAACGGGAATCGTTCACAGCGCTCCTGCCTTTGGTGCAGAAGATGCTGAAACTGGAAGGAAATATGGCGTAACCGTGCTTCGCCCCGTCAAAGAAGATGGGACCTTTGATGATCGAATAACTGACTTCGCGGGGAAATTCGTAAAAGAGGCAGATCCATTCATAATCAAAAAATTGGAAAAAGAAGGCAAGCTCCTGAAAAAAGAAACCTACGAGCACTCCTATCCTCATTGCTGGCGATGCAAATCACCATTGCTCTACTATGGAATCGACTCATGGTTTATCGGAATGAGCAAATTAAGAGACAATCTGCTTAAGAACAACGAACAAATCCAATGGGTTCCCGATCACTTAAAACACGGGCGATTTGGAAAATGGTTAGAAAACGTAGCGGATTGGAACCTCTCTCGAACTCGTTTCTGGGGAACTCCATTACCCGTGTGGACTTGTGACTCGTGCGGTTATCAAGAGGCCCTAGGCAGTAAGAAGGAACTTGAAGAGAAAGCTGGTTCCCTTCCTAATGATTTCGAGCTTCACAGACCATGGGTTGATAAGATCACTTATGGTTGCCCTAAATGCAAGGGGACAATGAAGAGAGAAGAGTTTGTAATTGACTGCTGGTACGATAGCGGGTCCGCTTCATTCGCCCAGTATCATTATCCTTTTGAAAACAACGAAATGTTTAAGGAAACATTTCCATACGACTTTATCACTGAGGCAATTGACCAGACCAGAGGCTGGTTTTACACGCTTCTAGCTGTAAGCACCGCTCTATTCGATGAGCCTGCTTACAAATCCGTGCTTTGCTTAGCACATGTATTGAATGAAGATGGCTCGAAGATGAGCAAATCCGGCAAAGCAGAAGGCAACCCGTGGACAGTCATCAACAAGGAAGGGGCAGACCCCATGCGCTGGTTCTTGCTCTCAACAGTAGCTTGGAATCCAACACGATACTCGCCAAACTTAGTCAATGAGTCAATGAGACGATTTATCAACACTTTCTGGAATGTATACAGTTTTTTCGTAAACAATGCTAATGCAGACAATTTTGATCCTAAATCCTTTTACATCCCTCTTGAAAAACGGGAAGAGCTCGACCGATGGTTGATCAGTCGAGCAAACAAGGTCCTCGAAGAAATAATCTCTGGTTTTGAGGCTCTAGCTTTTCACCAAGGTGCGAAAGCCATTGACCAGTTTGTAGTAGAAGAGCTCAGCAACTGGTGGATTCGCAGGTCTCGCCGCAGATTCTGGAGTGAAGAGCTAACAAACACTAAGAAATCAGCCTACAGTACTCTTTACGAAGTCATGGTTCTTCTATCTAAAGCAATCGCCCCCTACACTCCTTTCATGGCAGAACACGTATACCAAAATCTTGTCCGAAAAACAACGCCCTCATCTAGCAAAGAGTCAGTTCATATGGAGGACTTCCCTCAGCCCGATGAATCAGCTAGAAATCTTGATCTCGAGGGCAAAATGCAGCTTGTACTCCAAGTGGCCCAAGCTGGGAGAACTGCTCGGGCACAAGCCAACATCAAGCTTCGCCAACCGTTACCTAAGCTTGTCGTGGTTGTTAGTGCATCAAATGCAATGAAGCTCCAGCCATTCAAGCAAGTAATTGCCGAAGAACTCAATGTCAAGGAACTTGAAATAACCTCTGAATCTGAGGATTTCGTCATCTATACCGTAAAACCTAATTTCAAAAGGCTTGCACCAAGAGTTAAGGGCCTAATCAACAAGGTCAAAGAAGCCCTAACCGGCCTAACTCCGCAAGAAGCACGAGTCCTTAAAGAAAAGATTGACAAAGGCGAACAATACGTTCTCTCTATTAATAGTGAAGAAGTAGTCCTTAATCCTGAAGATGTCGAAGTCCTAGTTGGAACCATCGAAGGCTACGAATACGCGTCCCAAGATGATGTGGCAGTGTATTTGGACACAACGATCACTCCTGAACTTAAACTTGAAGGATTTGCCAGAGAAATCGTAAGACGCATTCAAGAGTCTCGTCGTCAAGCAAACCTCAAGTTTGTTCAAAACATTGAGACTTGGATAAGTGCGGACAAAGAGCTAAGCCAAAGTGTTGAAGCTTACAAGGATTACATCTCCTCTGAAACCCAGTCCTTAACGTTAAACACTGGGATTCCAGACAACTCCTCAGAGTTTGACAAAACTGAATGGGAAGTTGAAGGACATAAGCTAACGATCTTCATCAAACC
>JAJRWK010000111.1 GCA_024276795.1 archaeon
AGACCATTCGGCGTCGGCCTCCTCTACGGAGGAATCGACCCTATTACAAAACTCCCCGAAGTAGTCTTCGTAAACCCAGGAGGAGGAGTAATCTCCTGCAAAGCAAAAGCCATCGGAGACGGAGAAACAGTCGCCATCAAATACCTAAAAGAACACTACAAAGAGGATATGGATCTAGAACAACTCAAACAACTCGCCATAAACACAATTAGGGAAGTTGCCAACGATCCCAACCTTCCAGAAGATCAAATCGAGCAATGGTTCCTCACACCAGAAACAGTTCAGTTCTGAAAATAACATAAACCAAAACAAACACCATTAACCATTAACCGATAACTAACAACCTCCCCCCCTAACCTTCTAGAATATAATGGAAATCATAAGCTATCATTCACGTCTGCATTTAAGAGAATACGTCGGAGGGGCAGTACAACCCGCGACTCGCTCGGCGGCCAAGAGCCAACAAACCCGTTACGCTTGTCGAAGCACTCATTGTCTGAGAAGATGACAACAGACGCGTAGGTCCCTCGGCCAGCATAGCATTCATCCCGACGTCTTCTGCCTTTTAGGTGAGTTTTTGCACCAAGCACTAAAACGGGCAAAAACGAACATTTGGTCGATCTTTACGCCAAGCCTCACCTTCTGTTTTCACCCGAGGTGCCCAATAACGAGAATGTAGATCCCTCAGGAAACAAGATCATCGCCCAAGACTGCTCCAAAAGCTTAAGCGCAATTCACTTCTGGTTATCCCATCTAATTCCCTGTGGCATAACAATTGCGTTGGAACACTGTAAGATTACAACTTACTTGACTACACATTGCCCAGTCCCTTGTTGTCCAAATCAAATATCATCCAATCAACCTGAGCAAGTGAGACAAATCAGAGCAATCGAAAAATTGGAAAGAAAACCAACCAACACCACAATCACACATCTGGTTTTATAACCAACCACTTGTATTAACTTCCTTTCATACTTGCTAGTTATGGAGTTTCGATTGAAGATATACGCTAAATAAAATGCTGAAAAAAATAACAAAATAAGCAAAAAGGCTAGGTTTTAGCTTTTTATTTATGAAAAACAAATAAATACCAAACAGATCACTATAAGATTCAACACTATGATGAGCCACTCAGATCCATCATAAAAAAGGGACGTGAAGTTACAGAACAAACATTTATGCAAGAACAATACAAATAGATTAACCAAAAATATTGATTAAGGCCAGTATTTTTAAACAAAAAAATGCCGATTAAAAACAAATTTTAACGATAAATATTACGAATTAATTGATCTTTGAAATTTCATTTCATAAACTAACGTCATACGCGTATCACATTTAGCCCTATTCACCTGTTCAGCACAGCCCACATTGAAAAAATCCAGCAAGAATTGACTAGAATGTAATTTTTGAAAACTCTGGTCCTAGAACCATATTCTTTAGGGAATAGATTAAATCCTGAATACCCCTAGAAAAATAATCCGCAAATTACGCGACCTAAGATTCATCACAATTAAGTCCCAATTAAGGACCCCATTTGAATACATTTCGAGCAAAAATGATAAGATGTCAAGTGTGTATCCAAAGCAGGCGAAATAACTAGAAATAGGCAGAGTATTACATGCTATTTAAATATGTGATACAAGAATATACTCGATATAACAACAGAGTAGTAATGATGATTACTACAGTTTCTGTGATTTCTTAGAAGAGGAGAGACACGCTACTTGAAAACACGTTTTTCGGTGGAATCAAGCAATTAGAAAACCGAGTTTCAGAAGGTCTAAGCGGCGATTGGAAGTTATTGAAAAAAACAACCATTTAAACAGACTAACAACTATAAGTAAAAGGTTGAGCAATAATTATTTGCATTTAGTCTGAGCAATCATGATTTGATTGGCAAACTAGCAATCGAAACGATTTCGCTTCTTTATGAACGTCTTTGTAGGGATTTTTCGTTTTGGCAAGAGTAGTTTTCACTTTGAAGACAGTATCCATCTATCTTAGAGCAACAAAAATAAAGAGTACCAGGATTGTGTTTGTGTGTCTGGATTAGAGAGGGCGATATGCTAAGCGAATCTTAATAAATCCTCTTTCACCATGATGTAGAATAATCTGAAGGAAAGCGACCCTACAACAAACAATTCGCTATTTCAGAAAACAGTTGGGATATGACCATTTCGCGTTAGATCTTGGGCTAATGGAAAATATCGGGAAAATTAACTAGATCTTTTCTTGAAAAACGAAATTGTAAAGGAAAAATGGTCCTTTTCTTATGTTTTAAGTTGCTTTCCGCAGTTTTCACAAAAGCGATCTGTTGGCAAGACTGGTTTGCCGCATTCGGGGCAGTATTTGGGATTGGGTCGCCTTCTTTGCCTTCGCTCGCGTTTTTTCTTAGATTTCTCAGGGTAGAAAACCTTTTTCGTTATCCGGTAGGCCAAGACAAATGTAGCTAGAGTGAGGAGAATCAAAGAAACACTAGCTTCCAGTTTCATATCTTTTTCAATAATAATTTTTGCGGGTGAGAACTCGTTGTTTTGAAGAAAAATGTACTTGAATTCATCAGGTTTTATCGTAACGTCATTGATGTAAATACTGGTAGCTGTTGTTGGGTCCACTCTTAATGTGTCCACAGTGAGTGTGAGGTTGGTTTGTACTGGTAGGTTGTTGTAAGCTGACAAGTACTCAAATACGAAGAAATACTCGGCTGAATTCCTTGCTTGGTGAACAAACAGTCCTTCGCTACGTTCTTCTTGGAAATCAGGACCCACACGTTCTCCATTTCTCCAATAAGAAAAATCAACTCCTTTCGTGAAGAAAATGAAGCGAATGATCCCTTCAGAGTTCCAGCGTAGCGAGAAATTTTCCCCTGCATTAAAGAATCGAACAAAATACTGGTATTCTTGGCTCGCAAGAGTGAAACTCTCTTCTTCTTGGATTCTGCCCCATGGAAGCATTTCGGGTTTCTCTTGGAAGGTCATGATGTGAATATTCTTTCCTTCAGGGACTCTAAATTTAATTCGGGAGTCTAAAGCAGTTCGAGGCTTGGCAATATATGGTTCAATAGTGTAATCGTTGTATGATAGGTCAAGGGTATCGAGTGGCCGAGAAACATGGGAATCAAGACTGAGTGATACTCCCGAGATGTAAACAGTGGGTAGGAGAAAGAGGTATGGGGCGATTTCCCCAATAATCAAGATCCCCAGCACGATAGAGACGGCTATTTTTCGTTCTCTTTTACGGAGTTCATCATCAACATAACGGTGTCTTCCTCTTATGTATCTCCGATGAGATACGGATCGGCTAAACGAGCCTCTTCGCCCCCTACCTCCGCGCATCTTCCTCACCCTTCGTCTTGCTCTTCGACAAATGCTTCTTGATTTTGCCAATCATGGTTCGTTCTCTGGCTTCTTGCTCTGCAAGCCCATTAAGAACGTCGAGGATGGTAACGACGCCAAGTAATTTTTCTTCCATGTCACATACGGGAATCAAAGAGACATCTAGCTCGTCCATGATTTCATACACTCTCTGGACGGGGGTGGTTAGAGTGACTATGGGGGGAGCGTACATGATTTCTTTAGCCGTGACTTCTTCGGGGTTTTTTTCTTTGGCTATAACCTTCGAGACAATATCATAAGCATCAAGAGCCCCAAGCAACTTACCTTCAGAGTCCAAAACAACAGCGTCAGGCATTCCGGCTTGTTCCATTTTTTTGGAGACTTCAAGAACGGAGGCAGATCCTTGAACCGAGATATATTCATCGTCGATCTCCAGATCTTTAACTTGCATCACCTATTTAGCGGGTGGAGTAATATATATCTCTTTCAAAATACCGTGTGGGACGATATGAAGGGGAGGAGGGGTTGTTCCTTCGTTTTGGAATCCTTGTTCTTGACTTGATTGTGTTGTTTCTTTCGAACGTTTTTGAGGAACGTTATTGCTCTCCTTTCCCGTGGTGGTTTTTGTGTTGCTTGTCTTTTTGTCCTTAGTTGTTTCAAGGAGCGGTTGATTGGTAAGACGGTGATGTTAGAGTTTTCGCACAGTTCCCGAAATCCTATTTAATAAGGACATTATTGGTATTGAGTGAGCTTGGATTTTTTGGAACTAAATGGTGAGACTATGGCTGATAAGGTGAAGCGTAATGCTTGGGCTACTGTTGGTCGGATTTTAGCATTGTTGGCAGCGATTTTGATCCTCTATGGTGCTGTCATGCTAGTCTTGGGTGAAACGTTTGAGTTTTTTGCAGCGGTTGGAAACGAGCCGGTGGTCGCCCTGAATCAGGGTAAGGATGTGAGTAAATGGGTGTCCTTAGTTATTGCAATTGTGGTTGCCATCCTCGTTTTGTTCTTGGAGCTTGACAAATGGGTTTTAACGTCTCATGCCGCGCGGGGAGTGCTGTATGTTGTCTTATTTCTTTTCGCTCCAGCGGGTATTCTGATCCTAATTGCTGGTATTCTCTATATCGTTGCAGAATTTGCAAAGTCATGAGCACAAGGCAGTTAACCTCTCTTCCTTCATGGTTGTTGGAGAAGTTGTTTGAACAGGTAGGAGAGTCATTGAAAGGGAAAAGAGAGAGAAAACGAAAGGGGAGAGATTAGGTTTCTTGGATTAAGTTAGGTATTGGGCGATGCCGCGGTCGTCTCCTGTTACGAGGATAAAAAGGATTTGAAAGATGGCGACAACGCTGAGTACTATGATGTTCGGAGACCAGCTGAATATTCCTAAGAAAATGTCGGCGGTTTTCTCAGCGAGCATGGTCGCTACGAAAAATGTTGCGGCAATGACGAAGAGAATGATCATAATGGCGTAGAGAGGCACGACTCGCAGTAGAGTGTATTGTTCTCTGAGGAACAAATAAATGCTCAGTAGTAACGAAATGAGGACTAGAGTTAGGGAAAGGGCGAAGGGGAATTCTTTGAGCGGTTTTGCGAGCATGAATGCTCCGAGAACGAAGTAGATGAGGAATGTGAACCAGTGGAATGGCTCCTTGTTGAACACCATTAGGAACAACTCTGCAAAGATAATGATTGCCGCTGCGCCAGAAATTTTTGCCAGCAGTTTGGATTCTTCCTTTGCCTTGTGGATGAATCTGTCATAGGCCCAAGAAAAAGCGGCTATGCCAGCGATCAGGAGGACAAATTCATAATTCGCGGAAACTGATGTTAGGATTGCCATTTGTCTTCTTAAAAAAATAGGTACTTTTCCTTATGAGTGTTGCTTCTATTGTAGGGGTTATTTTTTCCTAAGGTCGAGAGCGGAAAGAACTGCGGAGATAATGGGTGCGATTGGGATTTCTCGATAGGAAAGAGTGGTTCCGAAGCTTTCCGTTGTTTTTATCCAACTAGTGTCATTGTCTGCGAGTGCTTGGCTTCTAAGGAGAAGAA
>JAJRWK010000112.1 GCA_024276795.1 archaeon
TGCTTTGGCAAGACCGATCTTTCTTTGGTTCGCGATTGGACCAATTTGAATTTCAGATTCCGACATCACTCATAGATTGCTTGTGGTCATAAAAAAGTATTTGTGAGAAACGCGCTTCAATTTGAAACGTTACTGCAATCAAATGTGGCGTCTGAGCAATGACAGATGAAAAGACGTGCTAGAAGATTGAAACTTAGTAAACATGCTTAAGAGGAGTATTCATTGTGTTTGGGCTGTTTTTTTGGAAGAGTAATGGCGAAAGTCGTTCCGATTCCTGGTTGAGAATCAACAATGGCAATTGTTCCCCTGTGTCTTTCAATGATTCGCTTGCATCGATATAGACCCATGCCGAATCCCTCAGAGTTAGGGTTTAGTTTTTGAAAGACCCAAAAGACACGGTTTCTACTTTCGGGGGGGATTCCTATGCCGTTATCTGTTACTTGGATACGGACTCGCTCTCCGAGGTCTTGCCACATTATTTCGACGCGTGGTCGGGGGTTTGAATTGAACTTTGCTGCATTCAATATGAGCTCTGTGAAGACCATTCTCAGCTTTTCAGGATCTCCTTCAATGACTGGCAATTGCTTGGGAATATTGATAGTGGTTTTTTGGATATATTTGTTGGGGATTTGGGAAATAGTGTTCAGAATTTCCGAGAGACTCACTCGGGAGATAACTAGCTCTGAAGTTGTGACTTTTGCTAGTTCAACAAGCGAGTTGTACAGTTGTTCCATTTTTTCTGCGTTCTCCAGAATGATCTGAAGATTTTGCACAACGTCTCTTGGGAGATCTTCTCTTATTTCGGAGTGTAGTAGCTCCGTAAAGCTCATGATGGCCCTCAAAGGCGTTCTCAAGTCATGAGCTAAAGAACGAACATACGAGTCGATTTCTTCTTGAGCCCATTTTAATTGTTGTTGTAGCTCTTGTATTTCATGCTGGAGTTGAACGACTTCTCCTTGTTCTGGCATGACATACACTACGGGCTTTCCGTCTATTGTGATTGGAGCAATTCGGGCCACATATTCATCATTCAAAGGGCTAACAATGGTGATTTTTTCATTAGCAACCACAGTGTCCAATTCGTCTAAATGTGTTCGTATCCAATCGGGACAGGGAGTGAGGCATGTGATAGGCTTGGTTAAAATAGCCAAATGAATGCCAAGCCTATTGAGGACTTCTACCAATAGTTCTCCCTTATCGTCTGGTGAAGAGATTTCTTGCGACATGCATTAATCTCCGCTCTTTTTTTTGTGGCGATGCTAAGAAAGTGATTCCTAGATGTGTGAGTCGGGTCTTTCTATTTAAACATATCATGAACTTAAACAGCACAGAGCGATTTGTTTCCTACTCGGAAGAAATAAGTTCAATTGGGCTTCCAACTTGGATGACGCCTTCTTCTAGAACCCGGGCATACCATCCCCTCTTGTCATACAGAAGTCGTTTGAATTCTTCGATGTTATTGTCATCAACGTAGGGTAGCGCTTTGAGATTATTACAGGGATAGCACCTCTTAGTTATTTGGAGCGTCACATTTCCGATTCGTATTTGCGTCCCTTCTTTTAGTTGGGATGGCTCACCGTCTAGAGGTATATTTTCTCCGAGGTGTCCTATTTCAACGGGCCAGCCTTTTTCCTTAAGAAAACGAATCGTGCTTTGGTGCAGAAAAAGAATTGCTTGGTCGGGGGTATTTTCTTTTCTTTCCCATCGGTACCGATTAAAATCGTTCTCTAATCCTTGTTTGGTTACTGTAGCATAATCAGTGCTTTCCTTTGGAATTCCTCTCTCGTTTTCTTTTCGTGGCTTGATATTGATTGCCAGCACTTTTAGATGCATATATAGAATGGTGGCAACATTGTGCTTTTAAACCAGCGGATTGAGAGATTTCTTGAAGAGATTAATCGAATGCTTTACCAAAAATGATCTGATGAATTGCATCGATTCACCTAGATCGAGAAAGCATTTGACTAAATGAAAAACAAGAAATTGGCTAATTGCAAACTCAGGAATTGAGCCGAACTTGAGGTGAAAGGAATTTGGTAGAGAAGAAGAAACTTGATAAGGTGACAAGAGAGGAGCTTGAAAGAAAGGCAGAACGTCCGGCAAAGCTTGCAGAGAGCTGGCATCCTTTTTACAAAGGTAAGATCGAAATTATCCCGAAATGCAAGATTGAGAGTATGCAAGATTTTTCAGTTTGGTATTCTCCGGGTGTAGCGAGGTCTTGCACGATTATTCGGGAAGATCTTGACAAAGGATCTACCGAGGCCTTGTATACTCACACAAATAAGTGGAACACGGTAGCGGTTCTCTCAGACGGTTCCCGTGTGCTTGGTCTGGGGGATATTGGTCCCGAAGCATCGATCCCAGTGATGGAAGGAAAAGGTATGCTTTTCAAATATCTTGGAGGAGTAGATGCATTTCCTCTCGTAGTAGATGCTCATGACCCTGAAGATATCATCAAACTGGTGAAGTGGGTTCAACCGGCTTTTGGAGGCATTAACTTAGAAGATATTTCGCATCCCAAGTGTTTTACGATTTTGGATCACCTCCGCAGAGACAAAGAGATAACAATCCCGGTATGGCATGACGACCAACAAGGCACAGCGGCTATTTCCTTGGCTGCATTCTATAATGCATTGAAACTAGTTAATAAGAAACTTGATGAGGTAAAACTTGTTGTTCTCGGTTCTGGTGCGGCTGGCATTGGTATTGGTAGGTTGCTTGTTGCTGCAGGGCTAAAGATTGAGAACATGATCATGGTTGATAGCCGAGGTATCTTGGAGCCAAGTCGTGAAGACGCAGATATTTTGCGAAGCCGATTCCCCGAGAAATGGTATTTTGCGGCTCACAGCAATGGAGAGGGTGTTTCTGGAGGGCTGAATGAGGCCGTTAGAGGGGCTGATGCGATCATTGCAACTTCGAAATCCCAGCCGGGTATCATTTCTCATGATCATATTAGTGCAATGAGCGATGATCCCATAGTATTTGCTTTGGCGAATCCTTATCCCGAAATCTGGCCTTGGGATGCTAAGGAAGCTGGAGTTGCTGTGATCGCAACTGGCAGAAGTGATTTTCCGAATCAAGTGAACAATAGCTTAGTGTTTCCCGCTCTTTTCAGAGGAGTTTTGGATGTCCACGCTTACACTATTACCGACGGCATGGCGATCGCAGCGGCCAAGGAGATAGCAAAGGTTGCTGAAGAAAAAGGGCTTAGCCCAGATTACATTGTTCCTTCAATGCAGGAGAGCGAAGTATTCCCAAGGGAAGCGGTCGCTGTTGCAGAGGAAGCGATGAGGACAGGGATTGCAAGAATAAAGAAAACCAGGGATGAACTGTTTGAACATGCCACCAGCATTATTCAGAGGACTCAAAATATGACAAAGCTACTCATGAAAGAGGGCATTATTCCCCGCCCACCAGTGGAAGATATCGACTGATCGAAAGAATTTTCGAATCACGAGTATGCAGAGACCCTAGCTTCCTAACCTGGTTCTTGTGTCATAGGCATTTAATTACCACACTGTTGTGATTAGCTCCCATTCTTTTCTGATCAATGGCTTATTCTCACTTAACTCAGAATTTCTTTTCGCTACAAACTCAAAAGGGAGAAGTTCGGCACGATCTGTGAGTGGGAGTATTGCTGTGAATTTCTCGTCAAGCGAATCAGTGAGTAATGGACTTTTGGGGATTGCTTTCCAGTGAGATAAGCAAGCAATTTTGGTTGTTTCAGGAAATTCAAATTGGACACCCATAGAAAAAGGAATTCGGGAGGACTTAATGATCTTAGAGATGGGTGTTTTGTGTTGCTTCCCTAGCGGGTTATAGAAAGAAAAAAGGCTAACGGAGAGTAATTGGCTTTGGAAAGGGATCGAGCTTAAGAGACGCTTAGGTAGTTGATCGGAAAGTATTTTCCAGAAATCGAAGAGCGGAGAGGTGATGACTGTTGCGTTACTGATCATGGCGAGTTCAATGGTTGCCGAAATTGCCCGATCAGAGGGATAGGTTTTGTTATTTTTTTTCTTTCTTGGTGATTCATTTAGGAGAATAATATGGCTGAGCGTGTCTGGATTCACCGAAACAAGTTCATTGTTTTTCAAAGAGACAGTTGTTTTATGGAATGATTCAGGATTTATGAGAATGTGAAGACGGAATTTATTCTCGACTCTCATCAATTCTAGGGAGCAAGAACCACTGCCCCGTGCATAGTATTTGACACTCGCCATTAAGTTGAGATAACCCTCGATGTTCAAAGTCTTTTCTTTAGCTTGTTGCGGATGTTTCGTGTTCTTGATGAGGTGATTTGTGGCCAGATGTGTCAAGTGAGAGAAATACTTCTTGGGGGTTTCTAAGATCAAAAAATGGTCCTGACACAGTTCTTGCGATGATTAGTTTGTGGTCTTTCCAGAATTGCTCAATAGGCGTGAGCAAACGGGAATTACCATGTTTTGGGGTAAAGAGGGTTGCAAGGGACGCTTTATGCCGAGGCTTTATGAATAGTTTGAAGACGAGGTCTTCATCTATGTCGTCAATTATCTTGGTGCAGTAAGTTTTGACGGCGTCTTTATCTAAGATGACGGCTTTGATCTTGTGTAGAGTTCCTCCTTTGCTCCCAGGACATAGGTTTTCCGAGAACCGGATTCTGTCTGCTAGACAGGCTGGACAGAGGATTGATCCGCAGTGATCACACATTTTCCACTTCTCTGTATTAGGGTTATCTATGTGAATACTTTGTGTACACGACATACACCGAAGAACAACTTGCTGCGGAAAAGGGTATTCTGAAGTTTCCATTTAATCATTTCCTCCCAATATTTCACTTACTTCTTTTTGGATTTCTTGAAGATCGCTGTCGGTGAATTCTAAGAAGCAACGCACATCGAGCCTTAGCTTTCCTCTCTTTCTTGAAATGAAACGGTTTACCACTAGTTCTTGGAGCCCGTTTGTGAACTCTGCGTTTGTAACAAAGCCTCGTGTTACAAGGTCTTGGCGGAGGTCTTCTGCGTTTACGGGGGATTTCTGGTTGTACAGCTTGCTAATTAAGATTCCTAACAAAGACTGACTGTAATGCGAAAGCTGCATTGGAGCAATTCTTGCATGTCTAAGCGCAAGCCACACAGATGCTCCATCTTTGAATTCGATGATTTCTAGTCCCAAAGGAGCGATGAGTTCCGAGTATTTTTCCAACAATGATTTGAGCTGATATTCCGTTATTCCAATAACTGAAAGGAGTTGTTTTTTCTGAATCCCAAATCTCAAAATACCTTCTGGATCCTGAGCCCTAGCTGAGAAGATCGCGGTCAGTGTAGGTATGTCTACGAATTCAAACGGTACTTCGTCATTTCGTTGCTCTTTTGAGTTGGGCTCTCGTTTAGTAGTATCTTCGTCGATCATTGTGCCCTCACCATGACAGATTCGTAACGATATTGATCTATTCTCCCAAGTTCAGACGAAGAGATTATGAGAATTTCGTCGTTTTCATCATCAACGGGTTTGAGGAATAAAAGATCGAGTTCAGAAAAGACCAATGGCAAAGCCATGAATTCGTTTTTAGTAAGTTGAGAGGATAGGTCGCTGAGTTTTATTTTCTTGCCGAGATTTTTTTTGAAAAACTTCTTTATTTTTGTAGTGTCAAGAGGCTCGACATCACCCATTTTGTCATCGGTGACTGTGTGGAATAGAGCTTGTGGTGATTGTTTTGACGTGAGGGAGACGGGTTCTGGTTCTAATCCTTGGAGGAGTTGTATTATTGAGGAGGGGGGAGAAGGGTTGAGCGTAACAAATAGGGGGCGGCATCTTTGCATAAGTATTGCGGAGATTAAGGCAGCTCTTTGTCTTGGGGAAACGCTATTGCTTATTTTTTGGTGATCTCTGAGTTTTTGAGTATCAATAAAGCCACTATAGGTTTCTTTGTCTAGCTCAAGAATCACAAAATTATTCGACCCCAAGGCTACTCCACTGATGGTTTGGCGATCTTTTTCAGCATCTTGAATGCTTGTGGGCTCTTTCGTAATTAATTGTCGCCTAACCTTTGAATAAATAGTGCGGAGGATTTTTTCAGGGCTTTGTCTCTTGGGTGAGGGGTTTGGCGATTCTCCCAATGAAAAACACCTCCGTTAATTCTTCGTCTAGAGTTATATTGGCGTGAATTCCGGGCATGAAGATCAGATATTGTGGGATAAAACTCGAGGCATGTGTTGTAGCGAGGCGAGCGGATTGATGCAAGATCTCAAATGCTAGAGCCGTGTTCTTGGGATCGAGACGTTGTGAAAACTCATCAAGACCATGGATGGCGGATTCGGAGCGCAGATGCAACGCCATAACTAGTGCAGTGGTAATCATGACTTTTTCTCCCCCACTAAGCGAGGAGAATTTTCGCTCGACGCGACCAGCGCCTCGAATCATGATAGAGAGTTCTGCAATGCTGGGATCATGAGCTTTCCGTACTTTGATGACCACTTCTCCAACTCCCGTTGGCTCAAGGAGACGTGTGATGGTCTCCGACAAATATTCTGTTAGCTCAGTAACATCATGCTTCCACTGCTCTAATCTGGCTTCGATATCGCTCTTTAAGCCTGCCATGTGTTTATGGCGGTGTTCAAGATATTCTTCAAGCCCGTCTATTTCCTTTCTGGCTTTTTCAACATCCTCTTCCTTGATCTGCCCTCCAACGATTGACTCAAGATGGCCTTTGACTTTTGCCAATTCTTCTTCGACAACTGATGGCAGTCTCAATTGCTCAGGACGATCACCAACAGCAAGGGCTTCTTGAAGTAAAGAATCGTATTCTTTTTGCAAGATATCTTGAGATTGGCTTATTCTCTGTAGTTCTTTTCGTAATTGCTCTAGTTGACCATGAATGTTAGCGATGCGCAAATTTGATTCGTAGATCCCTGAATCTATGTCCTTCAGTAAAGCTTCTTTTTCTAGGATTTCATGACTTATTTGCTCAATTTGTTGGGAGATTTCGGATAGGGACTTTACTGTTTCCTCTAGTTTTTCTTTGGTCTCTTCTTGTTTTTCAAGTAGGGTTTGGATTTCTTTCTTGTAGTCCTTGCCAGCATATTGTTCTCGGATTATGCTTTCAAGAGCCCGGATTTCTTCTTGGATCTCTGATCTTGCTTTGGTTGTTGAAATTAGAGCCTGCATGGTGCTGGTTAGTTGTTCTTGGGCTTCCTGAAGCTCATCTTTTTCAGCATGCGTAGGAGTCGGGGATTTAGACTCAGGAATGGGGTATCCTAATTTTGAATGAACTGGTGGTGGTGGTCTGGTAAAACCTCCAATGCGCTCGAAATAGTCATACCCGGATTTTGTAAGAATGGCGACCTGATATTTTCTGGCCAGATCTGCAAGATAGTTTGGGTTTTCGTGATCAATTATTAGAACTGTGTTTACTACTTCTTTGAGGAATGCTTTTATTTCCCAAGGACCAAGAACTAGATCGTCTGCGAAGCCCATTGATTCTTTGGGAAAGGCCTTCTTTTCGCGTTTCTTACCCATTGAGGAATCAAAACGGACAACAAGAATTGGTGATCGCGCTCTTCCAAATTCTTGGTCGTAGGTTTTTTGGCCATGTAAAACGCGTCTCGTGAAATGGCAAGAAAAGAGAAAAGATATCTGCCTATAGCTCGTTTTACGGAGGATTCCCAAGAGGGATCTGCTGCTAGCTCAATCTCTTCAATTATTGGACCGAGCACACCGTTGACGTTGGCCTCGTTGAGAGCATATTTGAACCGACCCGCGTCTCTTAGCAACGTTTTCTCCCAATTCGTCATTTCTCGAGACGGGTTCTTTGAAGAAGAAGCATATTTTTCTTGTTTCAGTTGCTGTACTTTTGATTCTAGGGTTTTCTTCTGTGACGAGAGCGATTCGTATTGTCGATTGATTTGTCTTAAATGGCTCTGTAATTGCTTAATCTTTGCGTCAATCATGTTTCTGGGGGAGTCCCCAATTTGCTTAACTTTCTCTTGCAACATGGTCAAGTTCTTATTTAGAGTGATAAGTTCTTGCTGCAGCATGGTTTTGCGGTGTTGAAGCTCTGCCTTTTTTCCAATGAGTACGCTTTGGGTGTCTTTTTGTTCAGTGAGTTCGTCGGTTAGGGACTCTTTGGATGTTTTCAAGGATTGGATTTTTTCCTGCAACTCCTCTAGTTCACTTTGGAAAACTTGTACTATGGATTTTCTTTGTTCTATAGAGGTTTCAAGCTCTTTTTTGGTACCTTCAACTTGGCCGACTCTTGCCCA
>JAJRWK010000113.1 GCA_024276795.1 archaeon
GCCTATGGCAAAGGAGGGCACCACGACTTTTGCTTTTCTCTGTACTGCTTTCATCACCGTATCGCGTAACTCATTGTTTACAAGTTCTCGATCGGGAATCGCTCTGCCTCCGTTTGTTGCCTCTGTGATCACAATGTCAATCGGTTCATTCCCTGGGAGCTCAAATCCATCAAACAAGGGAGTAGCCTTATCGTTAATATCACCAGTATACAAAATCAGAGTTCCATCCCATTCAATAACAGTCTGGGCTCCTCCGAGAATATGTCCGGCACGATAAAACGTGGCATAGACACCATCGACAATTTTGTATCGTTGGCGGTATCTATGTGCCTTCATCGCATCGAATGCTTGTTCTAGGTTTTCTTCTCTCCAATGTCTTTCTCCCTCGATTTTGAAATGATCTTTCCAAAGCTCGTAGGTTATGTCAATAGTTGGGTTGGTTGTGTGAATATCACCGCTAAACCCGTGCTTGAATAATGCAGGGATGTAACCCGAATGATCAACGTGAGCATGGGAGAGGACAACTGCGTCTAATTCGCTAGCAATTTCATCGACTCCCGCAGGAGCGAGGGAAGGTTGCTTTGGTCTTAATTTGATGCCGCAATCTAAAGCGATTGCTCTGTCTCTGTCCTTGAGAACAAAGCAACTCCTTCCGACTTCTCCTGCGGCTCCGAATGCTGTTAATGTTAATTTTCCAGTCATTTATATCACCATCTCTTTTACGGACTACTCCGTACTCCCAGTAAGTTTGGAACATGCTGTTTCGCGATGTGGGGAGGGGAGTGGTCTGAAGCATGGCTGCTTCGAGAGATACTCTAAGTTGAACTTCTCACGGTTATTTAAATAAATTTAGGAATTCCTCTGAAAGCCAATTTATCTCTTGTTTTTTTCGACGAATTTCTAATACATTACAGCGCTTAAAGAACGCTATCGCGTGGTGGAAATGCTCGAAAGCACTATGCAGAATAATTACTAAACATTTCATTTCTGTATTTCTTATACTCTTTTATTTTCTCCAAGGAAACAATCAGAGAACAGAACCCACTCTTTTCGCAATTCTTAATGCCTTGACTAAACTCATCCTTAGATCTGAAACGAAAAGATGGATCAACAATAAACGAAGCCCCAGAAGTACTCCATTCACTTTCCGGATAAATTTTGCCAGGTGGGGGGTCTGCACTAGCTACCACCGCAACGTTTTCCTTGGCTCTAGTAACTGTGAGAGATTGCCAAAGAAATTTTCCATACTCCACCAAATCCTGGGAAGGGACAACTGCTTGGGTCGGAACAAGAATTAGATCAAGGCTCTGTTCATAGCGATCAATTAGTTTTGGATACCATAAGTCCGCACAAATGACGCCCCCAAAACTCACTCCCTTAATTGTTCTCACAAATACTTCTGTGCTTGGTTTTACTCCCAGTTGCTTTTCTCTTCCAAACGGGTATCTTTTCGTGATCGTACCATGAATTTTTCCTTTGTAAATCACTGGTGATTTGTTGTAAACTGAATCGTTTTCCATCCAAGCAATCGATCCTGGTATGAGTATTACTCTTGCATTTTCTTCACTCCATTCGTAAAGACTGTGAATAGCTCCTTCCTCCTCAAGCATCTCCCAATTCCTTGGCTTTCTCCCCAAAAAATATTCTGGAGCGACTATGAAATGTAAACCTACATCCTCTGGGGTTGTAACGTTTGAGTCAAGAAAATCTATGAGCCAATTGATTCTGTGTTCCACTCCTACTGATAATTGCAAGGGAATTTGTAGGCTTGTTACTTTGAATTTCACATTTTTGAGTAAATCACGTGATTATTTGAATTATCCCTCTCCTCAAGTCACTACGATTTTAATTCGAGGATGTGGACTTACATGCTTGAAAGAAAGTTTCTGAGTTTCCTTAATGCTACTTTTAATTCTTCTAGCCTGACTCCCAAACTAATTCGGAGATGTCCTTTTCCTGCAGGGCCAAAAGCCGAACCTGGAGTAATTGCAATTCCTTCTTTTGCTAGAAGTTGCTTTGCAAGATCAACATCGTCAACATTTCCATCTCCTATTCTTAGGAATGCATACATTGCCCCTTCGATCGGGGCTAGTTGAATTCCTTGTAAGTCACCTAGGATTTCGAGAACAGCCGAAATTCTATCTGGCATTGTTCTTGCGATCTGTTCACGGGCCAACTCTATGTTCTTGAGAGCCACAATCCCACCCCATTGAGAAATACTCGGAGGGCAGCTTGTGGTAAACTGGATTACTTTGTTGATTTGATCTATTATTCTGGAGTTCGCAGCGACCCAGGCTAAGCGAAGTCCTGTCATGCTGAATGTTTTGCTAAACCCGTGAACTACTATTCCAACTTCTCGCCATTCTGGAAAAGAAAGGAGTGAGGTCCATGGATCATCGAAAACGTATTCAGAATATATTTCGTCAGACATAACGTATATTCCTAAGTCTTTCGCTAGTTTGAGCGTTTCATGGAGTTGTTTTTGAGAATATATGGTACCCGTAGGATTGTTTGGACTATTTATGACTATGACTTTTGTATTCGTTGATACGTGTTCGTGAATCAAATTCGCATCGAGATCAAAATGAGGAGATTCGAGATCAATGAAGATAGGTTTTGCTCTTACAGACTTTACAATTGCTTCATAAGAAACCCAGCACGGATTTGGCAAAAGAACCTCGTCGCCGGGATTCAAAACAGAAAACATTGAGCTGAACAAGCCATGTTTTGCCCCAGTTATTGCGATAATTTCTTTTTCTGGATCTACAGTTGCTCCCGTAGTATCCAATAGATAGCTGCTGATTTCCTCTCTGAGCTCAATAACTCCTCTGCTTGGCGTGTAAGTGGTTTTCCCCGTTTTAGTCGCTTCGCAAATGGCATCAAGAACGGGTTGTGGAGGAAGAAAATCAGGTTGCCCTATCTCCAAGTGATAAACTTTTTTTCCCAGTTTCTCGAGTTTTTTTGCCTCTGCAAAAATCTCTGCGGTAGCGCTTCCTTCCAGAGCGGTAACCAAGTCTGATAAATACACAAAGGCTAATACAGTAGCATATTCAAAAAAGCCTCGATATTATCTCAGTAAAAAAGCCTCCTCATCGCCTCGCATTGAGTCTGAAAACCAGCCTCGTACTTAATCCCTTACTGGCTGGGAAGATGAGGTCTGAGAAAATGGATCTGAGGATTCGGGAGGAGATAGCTCAAC
>JAJRWK010000114.1 GCA_024276795.1 archaeon
ATATAAATGTCGAAGATGCGGAAAGCAAGGTACAGAGGAGATCTGCCAGTACTGTGGTGAGAGAACGAGAGCCTTTGAAAAAATCAAAATCGCCATGACTCAGGAGATAAATAGGGTCAAGGCTCGGATTGGCACCCTGCCAAGTCCAGTCAAACTCGTTAAGAACCTCATGAGCCCAACTCGTTCTGCAGAGCCTTTGGAAAAGGCTGTGTTGAGGGCAAGACATGAAGTTACAATATTCCGCGACGGGACAATAAGATTTGATTCTACAAATGCCCCCCTCACGCATTTTATTCCAAAAGAAATTGGCACTAGTGTTGACAAGCTGGTTGAGTTAGGATATACTCATGATATATATGGGCAACCTCTTACATCTTCAGATCAAATTCTCGAACTAAAAGTTCAAGACGTAATTATTAACTCAGCAGGAGCCGATTTCTTGGTTAAAGTTGCCAAATTTATCGATGATGAACTAAGGGAGCTCTACGGTCTCGAATCGTTCTACAATGCTGAAACCAGAAATGACTTAGTGGGGCAGTTGATAATAGGATTGGCACCACACACTAGCGCAGGCATCATTGGTCGGATTATTGGCTTCACTGACGCAAAAGTGAGTTTCGCACATCCTTATTGGCATGCTGCTAAGAGAAGAAACTGTGACTCAGACGAAGACGCTTCGGTACTACTGATGGATGGTTTGCTCAACTTTAGTAAAGCATTCTTGCCAGATCGAAGAGGAAGCAAAATGGATGCTCCTTTGGTATTGGTTGTTAATTTGGATCCCCTAGAAGTTGATGATGAGGCGCATAATTTGGATTGTAACTGGGAATATCCCCTTCAACTTTATTACTCCTCATGGAAAGAAGAAGATCCAAGCATTATCGAAGCACTGCTTGATAATGCGAAGAAAAGATTGGAAACAAACCAAGCGCTGGAAGGAATCGGATATACGCATTGGGCAGAGTTAATCCATGAGGGACCAAAAAGCACCCTCTATAAAAGACTAAAATCGATGGGAGAAAAAGTCGATGCTCAACTCCATGTCGCCAAGATACTGGAAGCCGTTGACTTAGAGGATGTAGCGCGAAGAGTCATCGAAAAACACTTCCTACCGGACATTCTCGGGAATTTAAGAAAATTTGGAGCCCAAAAATTCCGTTGCACTGCTTGTAATGCAAGCTACAGAAGAGTACCACTAAATGGCAGATGCAGAAAGTGTGGGGCACAAAAAATAAGCCCAACAATTTACAAAAAATCAGTTACGAAATACTTTGACTTATCGCTTCATTTGGCCAACAAGTATAATCTTTCAAACTATATGAAGGGTAGGCTTGAATCCCTCCGTTTAGGATTCGAGGAGGAAGAAGATGACGAAGACGAAGACAAAGTAGTTAACCTCGGAGCATTCCTAGGCTAATCCAGACGATGTAGACCTTGAATATCAATGTGTTTTATCCAAAGATTTGATCTTGGAGGAATTATGGAGATGAGAAATTTGGCGAGATCTACGGGATCAATTGCTGAAAAAGGATGTGGTAAACCTCCCGGGATGAAATCAGTGTTTAAGTCAGAGGAACAGACAACAGAGACTCGAATGTTTGTTCCAAACAGATCTTGTTCCAAAGCTCTAGTAAATCCAATAAGCCCGTGTTTCGAAGTAATATACAGTGAGGAATCAGGGCCTGCTTCGTGAGCAAGGGAACTCCCAATGAAAAGTAGAATGCCTTCATTTCGTTTTCTAAAAAGTGGAACGGAGAATTTTGAAAGCCACAGTGCACCTAACAGCTGTGTATCCACAGTCTCTCGATAATGTTTTTCTTCTTTTGCAGTTATAGGGCCTAAGTGGAGATTGCTGGCGCTATGAATAACACAATATAATGGCTTTAGGGCCTCACAATATTCAATTACTTTCTTAACCGTGCTCTCGTCTCTAATGTCTCCAGGATAAATGTGAGTATTCGGGCCTTTCACAAGTGCTTCTAACTTCTCCTCTGAACGGGCCAGAGCAACAACAGTTCCTCCTCGCTCCGCAATCTGCTTGACTAGTTCTTTCCCCAGGCCAGATGATCCTCCAGCAACTAAGAAGGAATAATTATTCCAGAATTCATTATCGACTTTCATTTTCCATCTATTCATAAGTTAACATTTCATCCAGATATTTTGTTGTCATTGGAAGCATTCGTCCAATTCCTAAGTTACAATCAGACATGACAGAGAACGGAGGAGTTTGGCGTCTTTTGTATTCAGTTGAGACGATTTTTTTCAATATCCATTTTTCATTTGAAGAATTTGGAGTGTTCCACAGCGGTATCATTTCTTTAAGAATGGGGTCTAATTTTGAATAGGGCATTAGGTCTTGTTCGTCTTTTTGATTCGGGGCAAGCTCTGCAGTAGGAGGCCGAGAAATAATTATCTCGGGGATCAGTCCAGGCCATCTTTTGTTAATTAATTCAGCAATTTCATAGACCTCCGTTTTCAAAACATCGCCAAGAACACTCCAAGCCCCGATTCCATCACCATATAACGTGAAATATCCAACTGCTAACTCAGACTTGTTTCCGGTATTAAGTACCAGTGCCCCAGTTCGATTTGATTCACACATCAAAATTGATCCTCGAATTCTACTCTGGATGTTTTGAAAAGCGATTCCGTCTATTTCAGAAATGCCAAGGGTTTCCTCAAACGCCCTTAACATTGGTTCAATACTGATTTCTTTGAAGTGAATTCCTAAGTTTTGAGCAAGTTGCATCGCTGCATTTTTGCTCTCTTCAGAAGTATAGCGAGAAGGCATAAAAATTGCGGTAACATTCTGAGAGCCAAGTACCCTTGTTGCAATGGTTGCAACAACCGCAGAATCAATCCCTCCGCTTAGTCCAACAATCGCTTTTCTTTTGTTCACAGAATGAAAATATCGTCTGAGACTCTCCCAAACGGCATGAAATAGTTGCTCAGCCTTGCTGGGTGGGGAGGAAGATGCTTGCAAGAATTGTTTTGTGGGCAGATCTAGAATAAGATACTCGGATCCAAAAGCTCGAGCTTGTTTAAGCAATGATCCGGAAGGAGACAAAATAAACGATTGGCCGTCGAAAACCACTTCCTCCTGGGCTCCCCAGATATTGACGTACGCTACATAGCTGTTGAAGAATTTTGCATGTTCTTGAACCAGACGATAACGATTAGAGTACTTTTCAGGAGTAAAAGGAGACGCGTTGATGATTATTAATAGATCAAGTGGTTGCTCGAAGTGTCGAGCAAGGATATGAGAAGGCCTCCACATATCTTCACAAATGACAACGCCGATCGCCCAGTCTTTGATGTTGATTATTGGCTTGAAGGGGGTTGGAGGAACATCGAAGTACCGATGTTCATAAAACACGTTGTTAAAAGGCAGATAGTGTTTGGGAATATCAATTTGGTACCCAAAGGGTGAGTAGACAGTTGCACCGTTATAGATCCTCCCATCGGGCTGTGGCAAAGTACTACCAATGATGACTGTCGTATCTTGGGCAACGTGAAATAGTTCTTCTTTAAGTTCTTGCTCTTTTCTAATGAGATCTGCATTGTAGAACCAATCTCGGGAGTAATAGCCCAGTAAGAATAGCTCAGGAAGGACAAGGAGATCGGCTCGCTTTTTTTCTGCGAACTGTATCGCTTTATGGGCACGGGTATAGTTTCCGCTCAAGTCCCCTAGACTGCTCCTAAGCTGAGCAAGAACTAGACGAAGAGGTTGTTTTCGCACGTTAGGAGGTATGGTGTGATGTGATGATTTACTCATGTCTGTAATTCTGAGACGGACTCAAAATATTCTCTTTTCGGTTTCAGTCTATACTGATACAGAAAGAGAAAAGCAGACTCTAAATCGTGTTAGAATGGTTTTGGCTGAAATAATAGAATAACGCGATTGTTTGTAATTCAACAATTTTCCCTTGTTCTATAAGACGCTCAAGCTCGGATGGCTTTACTTCAACAATAGTGATAAACTCGGATTCATCAGCGATTTTTGGGGAAAACTCCAACTCTCTAGCAAGAAAAGCATAAACCCATTGGGTTGTCCAAGTGACAGGTCTAGCTTTGTAGAGGAGCGTTAAAGACTTCGGGATATAGCCCGTTTCCTCTTGCATTTCTCTCATCGCGGCTTGTTTGGGTGATTCTTTTCCCTCGATTTTCCCCGCTGGAAACTCCAAGCTATTACTTTTCCAAGCAGGGCGGTATTGTTCCACGAGAAGAAAATTCCCCTCTTTTGTGATGGGCAGAACTGAAACCCAATTTGATGCTTTAGCAACAGTAAAGACAAAGTCCTTTTGGTTTGGCAATACCGTTCTTTCCTCAAAAATCGTTAGCCAAGAGTTTTCAAATTTCTTGAGCCGTGAAATAACGTTCCATGCCCGAGTGTTGAAACTTTGACTATTCCGCTCATTCTTCACAACAGAAAGTATCTCATAAACTATGTAGGTTTATCGAAGCAAACACGAAGTTTGTTTATTGACGAAGCTATTCAACATTTACTTAGAATTCAGAATACGGAAATCATGATTGAACAATGTAGTAAATTAGATGGGTTTAATTACGGTTTTGTCGTCAGCAAATAGCTCAACAACGTTGTCATAGGGATTCAGCACCTTCACATTTGTGATCTCCAAAGTATCTCCTGGAGAAAGATCAGCACGACGGGAAAGATCCTCGTTGAGAATTAACTTAATCTCGCCAGTGTCATCCTTCAAGTAAACAGGTCGTATCTTGCGGAATGTGATCAACAAATCGTTTCTGAGCGGGAAAACATAAGTCACTTTGGCGACTAGGTTTATTCGGTTCAGATTTGGGCTAAGCTTTCCTATCTTGATTGGTTTAGAACTACCCTCGATTAGGCCTCTATCCTCCAGTTCACGACGAATCTTTTGTCGCTCTTCTGCGCTTAACGACGTACTATGATTCAATGCCTTAACAACAGACTGAGGGCTTTTGGACAAAGAACAATCTAAATGATGCCATCTGAAAGAGAAGATTTCCTCTCCATTCTTGCGAAAAACATAAGGAAGCCCTAGCCGAATCGTTCCTTTTTCAATATTCTTTTTACAGATTCTACATTTTGCCCGAGAAGAGGGAGAATATTCAAGGATAGGATTCTCGGCTTTTGGAGGAGCCATTCGTATCATGTTATGAACAATGAGAGAATGCAATAAACTTTCGGATACGAAGGCAATTGTGGGCTACTAAACCATGTGAGCAAAAAGACGCAAGCCACCATACATGGAGTTCTCTTCGATCATTAATTTTCCTTGAATCTTGAATGCTGGTTCATTTTCCAAAGCAGCCAATAGCGAATAAATGATTCCAGTAACACCTTGTTGGTTCTGGAGCTGTGATTTCTCTAATGCTTGATGCAATAGCTGAATTTTCTTTGGTTCATTATACTCAAGAATGGCTCGAGTTAAAAACAGAAGCGGAGTGAGAAATCCACGAGTAGAACCCAAAATGTTCTCAACTCTTGAAATAAACTGGGTGATCACGGAAGTAGACACAACGCGATGATGGAGCAAGATTCCCAGGAATACTAAACCCCATTGTTGTAATTCAATGTCCTCTATGGCAAGAATAGACGCTAGGATCTCCTCACCATCAATGTCGGGGATTTTATTCTGGCGGAGCATATGGATAGCATGAATAAGTTTCTCGAATGTTTCAATGATTGGAAAGCCGGATTTCTCAAACAAGTATCGAATCTCGTGGAGTTTCCCAACAATTTGAATTTCATTTTCATCTGAGCAGAGGTCTAGAAACAGAGAGGTAACTAAACCAAGAAAGCGCTCGCGAAGTCCGATTGGATTGTCAGGAGAGAGTAGATTGCTGAACATAGAAGAAGCATTACGAATATTTTCTATAAGGGCGGTCATCGATGCATGAAGCCTAACCCTGAGACCTTCGTATTGATGTGAAAGAACGTCTTCGTGAAATTCGGATTGAAACATCGTTAGAGGAATATTTGGAGTCGCCTCAGATGTTAAGTAAATGAAATATTGCTTAAGAATCTGCAAATCTAAAGATTCAACGAGCATTGGTCTTCCTAGAGCAGAGCTCTCCAATGTATCAATAAGTGAAGTTGCAGAATCAGTATTTCCTGCAATAATACTCGCAAACAATTGGTCTTTCAGAATATTGTTGTGATAATCTTCTAATTCAGATATTCCAGAGGCCAATAGGCTAGCTTCAGCAAAGTAATACCATGCTTCAAAAGGAGCAAAGGACTGAAGCGCAAGATGTCCTCTTAGGCGCAAGAAATCCCCTAGGATCAGGATGTTGGGGAATTTTATATCAGGAGCTGAGAATATTTTGGAAAGGAGGGATTCGGCTGGAGAAAGGTAGTTGTATATCAGTAAGAATTCGACAAATTGAGACGCCGTCCGATCAGCGGTGATTTCCTTGAGAGATAAGCTTTCGATAATAGGGAGGGTTCGCTCAATTATTGCAAGAATTTCGTTGTTGTTCCGCAAAGAATGGGCCCTTCTAATTTTTGTAAGAAGAAGATTCATTCTTCCCAAAGGAGAAAGAGGTTCAGCTTCATCAATTGGTATCTTAAGATTGTCAATCAGGAGTCGTAGTTTGGGGAGAAGTTTCTGGTTAAATATATTTAGGACTTCTTCTCTGAGGAGCTTTCCTCCCTTCCAATTTTTCAGTTTAGGAGCATAAGTTGATTCGACATATTCTATGAATTCTCGAAGATAGGGCCGGATGGCATCAAGTTCTTGAGTGAAGATAAAAATTGCGACGGTGAATACCCCATATTCTACGTGAATCTTGACGTTTCCAAAATCCATAATTCTTACTACAGAGGTGTCAGAGAGCGCTTCTTGGAAAATTGCCGTCAAAGCGCTCAATCCAGCACCGAATAAATCTGCTGCAATCTCAGGGGTGGGATGGTATTCGGGGGTTGCATTGAAGTGTTCTTGGATTGAATAACCCATGATTTTCCTCCCATCCTTGTGAAAGAGAAGAAAACCCCATTTGGAAGCTGGTAGCAATATCATAGATTGCTCAACAAGATTATTAAGAATGCTGAATGACTCTTGAAAATTGATTTTCTTAGAAACGATCAATTGTTTTAGTTCCTCAAGCGTTTTCAAGAAATGTTCGATAGAACGCGATTTGGAGAGCCGAATTGCGTAAATGAAACGTTCAAGAATTTCAGCAATGCTTGAAACAAAGCTCTTGGAGACCTCATGACCGGGGATAGAATAAAGTTCGTCCTTTAGATGGGCAATAAGGGAGAGAACCCCTCGAACAGCGTAGGGCTGTGCATCATCAGTCTTTCCATCATGGGCCAAGGTCAAGCATGTAATGGACAAATAATCGGCAGCTTCTTTCTTAAGACGACGAACCTGATCTAGGATCCGTGTAGCGTCCTGTTCCTTTCCTTGCATTTCGAGGAGTCTTGACGCGTTCATTAGATATTGAGTAGCTTTCTCATATGCGTGAAGTTTCGCATTTATTTTGCCTAGTTCATGTGACAATTCAGTAATGATTCCTAGTTCCATTGTCTTGCCTTCGTAACTGACTAGAGCGTTTAGTAGGTGTTCATGGGCTTCGAGGAAGTTTCCTTCTTCTCTCAAGATCTTTCCGTAGTACACATCAAGGAGAGGACGATATTCGCTGGGAATGTTTACTTGTTCATAGGCCGAGAGATGCTGTATCTTGTGTTTTGCAAAGTTAAACATGGAATGGGTGATAGAAATATCAATTATTATGAGTGTAGTGACAATCCAGAGCACATAAGCCTGGTACTGAAAAGCAATATTAGCTACTGACTCATAGAGATTCTTTGCTTCGTCTATAGCACCAACGTCCTCAAGAACGATCGCGTAATTATACTGAAGAATAGCAGCATCTAACTCGAGCTTATTAGCAATGAGAGAAGAGGAAACCGTTTTCATTAATGCAGAAGCTTGCTTAGCAACATCTATTGCCTCTTGGTTCTTACCTTCGACTAGAAAATGCTGGCTGAGGCGGAGGAGGAGATTTGCTTTGTGAAGCCCATCAGTCGGATCAGAGATAGGAGTCGCGAGAGCTCGTTCAGCAAGGAATTCCAAACCAGTAAGCTTCTCATGACTCAGAGATGGAAATTGCCTAAAGGAACAGTGATCACAAGCATGTTGAATGAATAGGGGGATGGTTACGCGGCGAATAGGGTACGTTGCTGAAAGAAGAACCGATAGAGAAGTAAAACGCGCGTCAAGAAATCTTTTGGCAATAACTTGGGGGCTGAACTCCAGCGTTTCTCGGTCTATGTTAGACAATGCTTCTCGTATCCAAGACCTTTCTTTTTCGGACAGTAAGTAGGAGGTTCCCACAGCGAGAAATCTTGTTTGCTCTCTTTTTTCCACAAGACAGACTAAGTTGCGAAAGACTGTTTCGTCATTAGATATTCTCTCAACAATTACTCTTGAGGTTTCAAGATCTGAAGCAAAAAGAGAAGCCAGAATCTCTTCTAACTCATCCCTCCATGAGTCGTAAATCCCATCAAAGAATTTCATGTTAAAATCGAGACGAAGCGTAACAGCAGAGAGTTCATTAGAAGCCGTATATGTTCCGATAAAGATAAGAGGCGAGCGCGATCCTTCTTGAGTTATCATTAGCTTTCCCACTCACAGCTAGTGGTCTTTTCCCTAGGGGTCTAGAGGCCCTAAATTCAAGAACGTTTGGGTAAGAAGTAAAAGAAAAACATCAAAATAAGCGGGGAAAAAGTAGAATCTTTAACTCTTTCCGAGCAACAAGCTTTTTCATTGCCCCTTAGTGAATTGTGAATGATGGCACCAAGATCAATACGAATGGGTCTGACTTTCGATGATGTTTTGTTAGTCCCCAAGCGATCCAGAGTAACGTCTAGGAAAAACATCGATGTCTCTGCAAACCTTACTCCGAACATTCGGCTCCACATTCCCATCGTAAGTAGCAATATGGATACTGTTACCGAGAGCGAAATGGCCATTCTCATGGCAAGACTCGGCGGAATAGGAATAATTCACAGATTCTTACCCATAGATGAGCAAATACGCGAAGTAAAAAGGGTGAAAAGAGCAGAAGGATTCGTTATTGAAAAGCCATACACCACGAGAACAGATGCTTCCGCACAAGAGGCCTTTGAATTCATGAAAAACCGTGGTGTTTCAGGATTGATAGTTGTTAGTGAAGATGAAAAAATTCAAGGAATAATCACACGGCGGGACTTTCTACTCCTGGACGATCTCAAGAAGTTCCAAGTCAAAGATCTCATGACAAGCGATGTGATTACCGCCCCACAAGGAATCACCATAGAGGAGGCGAAGGAAGTACTCAGAGAACATCGAATTGAAAAACTTCCACTCGCCGACGAAAAGGGAAAACTTGTAGGGCTGATCACTAGCAAAGACATTGTGAAGAGGCTAGAATTCCCTCAAGCTTCAAAAGACGAAAAAGGGAGACTAAGAGTGGGAGCGGCAGTAGGAGTAAGAGGAGACTATCTCCAACGAAGCGAAGCTTTGCTAGCTGCAGACACAGATGTCTTAGTTGTTGATGTGGCTCATGGACATTCTGATCTAGCAATAAATGCGGTTAAGAAAATTAAGACAGAATTCCCCGATGCTCAAGTCATAGCTGGAAACGTGGCCACAAAAGACGGGACTGAAGACCTAATCAGTGCAGGGGCAGATGGCATCAAGGTTGGAGTCGGTCCAGGATCAATATGCATCACTCGGCTTGTTGCAGGAGCCGGAGTTCCTCAACTCACTGCCATAATAGATGCAGCCGAAATAGCAGAAGCCCACGGGGTTCCGCTGATTGCAGATGGTGGAATTCGAAGAAGC
>JAJRWK010000115.1 GCA_024276795.1 archaeon
TGGAATACCAATACATGGAATGGTTCATGTCACGGGAGGAGGAGTTCTAAAACTCAAAAGACTTGGAAAAAGAAGGTATATCCTCTCCTCATGGCCCGATATTCCCCCAATATTCCAAGAAATCCAGAAAATAGGAGAACTTTCAGACGAAACAATGTTTTCAACTTTTAACATGGGTATTGGCTTCATGTTCATCGTCCCGCCAGAACGCGTCGAAGAAACAGTGAATACATTGGCTAGCAACGGAGATCACCCATTTGTTCTTGGAAGAGTTGGCGAAAAACCCGAAGAAGTTGTGCTCGAATTCAATGGGGTGAACCTCTAATGGATCCAAGAGTCGCGATCTTCATCTCTGGTCGAGGATCAAATATGAACGCTCTACTGGAAGCAGAAAAACAAAGCAGACTCAAAGGGAGAATCGAAGTAATTATTAGTAATAATCCTGATGCTCAAGGCCTAGATGTCGCCCACTACTATCACAAGAAAACCTACGTTTTCCGTCATGAAAACTACAAATCCCGAGAAGAACATGAAAAAGCAATCATTAGAATTCTGAAGAAGCATGAAATCACACATATCGTGCTTGCTGGATATATGAGAATCATTTCTGAAGTCCTCATCAATAAGTACCCTAACAAAATCATCAACATACATCCGTCCCTTCTTCCTGCTTTTCCTGGACTCCACGCACAGAAAAAAGCACTAGACTATGGGGTTCGCGTCGCTGGTTGTACGGTTCATCTCGTAACCAAAGACGTTGATGCGGGACCCATACTTGTCCAGAAAACAGTACCCGTTTACTCCAATGACACGGAAGAAACCCTGTCTGCAAGAATCCTTGAACAGGAACACATTGCAATTGTGGAAGCAACCAACCTGCTCCTTGAAGGAAAATTCAGAATCAAGGGCAGACGAGTCATATTCGAAGAAGATGAATGAGGAATCCCCATGTGTGGAACATTAGGAATAATTGGAAATCCGAGTCTCGGCCTTGCAAGACAAGCCTTGCATCTGTTGTCTCATAGAGGACAAGATGCCTCCGGAATCGCCTGGCTGGATACAGAAACAAGTCATTTCGAGATTCGGAAACACAGAGGCTTGCCGGACAAAATTCCATTAGAACATCCCGAGAAAAAAACCCCAATCGTCGTGGGAAGTACTAGATACCCAACTTTTGGAAGCCGAGGAAAAGGAGTTACACTTGATCGCTTCGCCCAACCATTTGAAGCAAAAAGCAAAGAAAGAATTGTTATTGCACACAACGGAAACATAACAAATATCCCCGAACTCTCTGATAAGAAATACGACAGCGACGCAGAGTTCATCGCTGATTACTTGGGTGAATTACTTGATGATCTAGACGGAGACTTAACGAGTGCAGTAGAGAAATTTCATAAAACTGTTGACGGTTCTTATGCTATTGCTGGAATACACCGAGGGCGACTGTTTGCGTTTAGAGATCCCATGGGCATAAGACCCCTAGCTATTGGCAAGAATGAAACATTCGCAGTTGTAGCTTCTGAAAGCTATGTTCATGAGTTTCTAGGAATAATGGATTGGAGGGACATTCTGCCCGGAGAACTTGTTATCCTTCAGAAAGAAGACCGCTACATCGAAGAAAAATCAAAACGCCTTGTTAATTCAAAGAAACGAGCACATTGCATGTTTGAATGGGTGTACTTTGCCAATCCATGTAGCAAGATCGATACTCTAGGCGTATACCAAGCAAGAATGAATTTGGGAAGAAACCTCGCTAAACAAATCTTGAAGAAAGAACCAAGTCCTGATTATGATTATGTAGTGCCGGTTCCAGACACGTCAAAAATAGCTGCTATTGCAATTTCCGAAACTCTGGGGCTTCCTTTCCGCGAAGCTATAATCAAAAATAGGGCCTTACTCAGAACCTTCATAATTCCCGATAGCAAAGAAAGATCAACCGCTGCCACGATGAAATATCAGTTCATTAAGGATTTGATCAATGGAAAAAAGCTTCTGGTCGTAGACGACAGCATCGTTAGAGGTCTGACGAGTCAGAAAATAGTTAAGCGCCTCAAAGAACTTGGGGCCAAGAAAATAAGTGTAGCAGTCACTACTCCACCACAAAGATATCCTTGCTACTATGGTATTGACTTTCCGAAAGAAGAAGAACTAATTGCTCACAAAAGATCAATTGAGCAGATACGAGAAATTCTTGGCGTAAGTGAACTCTATTATCAAAAAACAGACGATCTGGAAAAAGCCCTCTCTCCTCTTCCTCTATGTACTGCATGTATCACAAACGACTATCCTACGCCCCATGCTCAAAAAATACGTATTCTCATTAAGGAAGGACAGCTTGGCTCTTCTTCCTCCCCATATGAAGAACCAATCATATCAGGTGAAAAATGAATGAAGCTAACAGCTCTTCTCGTAGGATCAGGTGCAAGAGAACACGCCATAGCCATGGCTCTAAATCGAAAAGGAATTGAAATTGTCTCGCTAATTGATAAAAAAAATCCTGGAATCATTCAGCTTTCCAGCGAAACCCACTTCGTAAATTCCTTCATCGATGGAAGAAAAAAGCTTAGGAAAATCAGCGCAGACCTTGCAATAATCGGACCAGAATTGCCTTTAAGTCTGGGGTATGCAGATATTTTAAAAGAAAAAGGAATCCCTGTTCTCGGCCCTACAAGCCAAGCAGCCCGTATTGAAACATCCAAGATCTACGCAAGACAACTTATGGAAACTTACAAAATCGATGGTCTCCCAACATTCCATGTTTGTTCAACAGAGTACGAAATTCAATCTGCACTCAAAGACTTGAATTATTCTGTGGCGATCAAACCTGATGGTCTCACTGGAGGAAAAGGAGTAAAAGTTACGGGAGACCACCTGAAAACCAAAGATGAGATCCTAAATTATGCCTTAAGTCTCGTCTCTAAAGATGGGGTAGTAATTGTTGAAGAAAAGATAACTGGTCTAGAATTCACGGCTCAAAGTTTCTCTGACGGCGTAAGGGCCGAAATCATGCCCTTAGTAAGAGACTACAAGCGAGCATACGATGAGGATAAAGGCCCCAACACAGGAAG
Organism: archaeon; assembly: GCA_024276795.1. Taxonomy (GTDB): domain Archaea; phylum Asgardarchaeota; class Heimdallarchaeia; order Heimdallarchaeales; family JAJRWK01; genus JAJRWK01. The sequence goes on from JAJRWK010000115.1 coordinate 3,069, forward strand.
TATGGGATCAATCAACTTTCAAGACCATCTGCTTCCTTATATTTCCAGGCAAGATCTCAAAATGGTCAAGAAAATCATGGAAAAAACCGTAGATGCAATCAAGAAAGACAGCGGAGAAACATATCACGGAATTCTGTATGGACAATTCATGAAGACAGACGATGGTCCAAAACTCATTGAGTTTAACGCAAGATTCGGTGATCCTGAAGCAATGAATGTGCTTGCTCTGTTGGAAACCTCTCTCGCTGACATAACCTTGCAAATCAACGACAAAAACTTGAAAACTCCCGTTTTCAAAAGCCTAGCAACATGCGTTGTCTATGTAGTTCCCGAGGGATATCCTGAAAAACCAATTAGTGGAGCTCCTATTTCGGTCAATCCTCGCAAAGATGCCGTTATCCATTATGGCAGCGTAAATCTAGAAGCCGATGGCAAACTCCTCACAACTTCAAGTAGGACACTAGGAATACTTGGATTTGGAAATACCGTGAAAGAGGCTCGAGAAAGAGCATATTCTTCTTTATCCGGAATCAGAGGTCGGATTCGTTGGAGATCAGATATCGGGAGCGAATTTGCATAGGATCTCCTTTCCCTAATCTGAACCAAACACTCTGAAGTTGCAAATTTTTGCTTTATCATCCAATTAAGTTTGCCTCGCCACAATCCGTTTCTTAGCGCAAAGGTTTTTTGCTTTGGAGACGGAGGTACCACAAATGGCTGATCTAATTAAAGCCAATCACGAAGACGGCGTTTATTGGATAACCCTCAATCGCCCAGTGAAGCTCAATGCTCTAAATGATGAAATGATTCAAGGGTTAATCAACGCTTTGGAAAAAGCAATGAATCGCAATCCGAGAGTGATAGTGCTTCAAGGGGAAGGTGAACACTTTTGCGTTGGGACCGACCTTGAGGAGCTACAAAACCACACCGCGGACTTCTTACTAGAAAGAAAACAAGTGCTAGCCGGTATTTCTAAAATACTTGAAATGCTTCATGAAAGCCCCATCCCATCAATATCAATTGTTAGAGGAAGCGCATACGGGGTCGGCATGGCACTGGCTCTTGCTCCCGATCTAACTATATGCTCCGAAACTGCTGTTTTCAGCGCGGCATATGCAAAAGTAGGAATTACGCCACACGGATCTTACTTCTTGACTCGGCTTCTTGGTGAAAAAAGAGCAAAATATCTAGTGTTTACTGCAGCACGCCTGACTGCACCCGAGGCGCTCAAAATGGGAGTTGTTAATAAGGTCTTTCCCGATGACGAGCTTGAAATCCGAGCTAGAGAAATAATCGGAAGCATCAGAAAGCTACCTCCTCAAGCTCTTAGCCTCGCAAAAGAAGTTCTTAACTATGCCGCAACTGCGCCTTCTTCGAAAAAAACCTTCGAATTCGAGACTCTCTTTCAAACCATCGCTTTTACCAGTAGTGAATTCAAAGAAATACTTTCCCAATTCCTTAAAAAGTCCAAAGAAACTGACCAAGAAAAAGAAAAAGGCAAGAAAGAAGTCAAAGAGAGAGACGACGACGATCTCCCAAAAGAAAAACAACAAGAAGAAAATATCAACAAAGTTCCTGCAGAATCCGAATAAAAGAAAGAAAAAGAAAACTAAACTTGTCAAATAAACGATTTCTTCCTTTATTCTTCTCTATTTTTTCTTACCAACTTACCTTTTGATCTGGGAGAGAATTTAAAAAATGTTTGGCAAATAATTTTGGGTGATTGACATGCCCGACATAATAGGAATAATCTTTCTCTTACTGACCGGTTTAGCAGCTGCAGCTTATGGCTACTTCTTGTTGAAGAACTACTTTGAAGAAAAGAAGCTCTATCATCTGTACTGGGCGATAAGCTTCTTGGTACTTTTCGTATCCGGGGTATTGATAATAATCTTTGATTGGGATGTGCTTGGTGCCAAGCTAGTTCCAGCAGTTGCTGCATTAATTCCAGCTTGCTTAGCAATAGGCCTGTTCTATGCAGTCTGGGAAGACAAAAAGTACGGATTCTACTTCTCACTCTACGCCTTCTTGATGATCATTGTGCTAGCCATCTATACATTAGTCGGCGATGACTCGCTAACACCTTTCTTGGTGATGTCTATTCACGTTCCAAGTGCATTAGTTATCGTACTTGTCCCAATCTACACTGCCATGCAAGGCATCACCGAGAATTCAAGCATCTACTTTTCCATCGGTGGAATTCTAATCTCGTTTGGTGGAATGCTCTTGGCCCTTGTTAAAGTAGTGTCACCAGATGAGGATGTTATGGGATTCATCAATCTTGACTTCATTTACACTGTTCTACCTATTCTTCTACTCTTAGTAGCAGGATTCTTCATCCTTGGCATCATTTATCCCACCAAATGGAAGATCAAGTATTAGAACGATTCATATTTCAAACGCTCAACCATGTTTTCCCCTCCTTCTCTTTCTCTTCATTTTTTCTCATTTTTTCTGTCTTCCACAAACGAAAAGGAGAGTTTTAATCCTAACAAGAAAAGAATTCATTGAGGGAATAACTAACATGCCTGCATTAGACGTTTCAATCCCCGTTGTTTCTGACAATTCACTATTCCAAAGTAAGTATGCCATACTCCATGATCTAATGCCATTCAAGGTTAGAGAAATCTTGCTCGTGTCTTCTCTTTATGATCAATTCATCCTTGAAGAAGACGGTATCTTAGCTGAGAGAATCATAGCAGAATATCAAAGCCTAAACCTCAGCTTTCCCCCAAGAGTAACTAGAGTCTCAAGCGGAATTGAAGCTCTCAATTTACTAGAAACCAAGCATTTCGATCTTGTCATTACAATGACTCGACTAATGGATATCGATCCATTCAAATTCGGACAAAATGTTAAAAAAATCAACCCTGACATCCCCGTCATTCTCCTTTTGGCAAATGCTGCCGAACAAGAAAGGCTCCCACCGCAAGAGCAACAAAAAGGAATAGATTTCTTATTTGTTTGGAACGGCGATTCCTCCATTTTCCTCGCCATTATCAAAATCATTGAAGATCTCAAAAATGTGCAACATGATGTTGAACTGGGTTTCGTACGAGTAATAATTCTGATCGAAGACACCCCAATCTATTACTCCATGTTCTTACCACTAATGTACAAGGAGGTCATGAGAGAGACTCAAAGACTTGTCGCTGAGGGCGTAAACCAAGCAGAAAAACTCTTGCGCATGCGGATTCGTCCGAAAATCTTGCTCGCAACTAGCTACGAGCAAGCAATGGAATATGTAGAAAAATATCAAGACTTTCTTTTGGGAGTCATTTCTGATGTTGGTTTTCCCTATCATGGGAAGAAAGATGCCCAAGCAGGGTTCACTCTCGTCGAAGAACTCCATCAAAAGAACCCATATTTGCCAATCCTTATCCAATCTTCAGATAAAAAAACGAGGCAATCGCCAAGGAACTTGGAGTTAAGTTCCTACATAAGCGGTCTCATCATTTGCTCTATCAGCTTCGTGCTTTCATTCAGGAGAACCTTGGACTGGGTAGCTTCGTATTCAGAATGCCAAATGGTGAAA
>JAJRWK010000116.1 GCA_024276795.1 archaeon
CGTCTAGGCACTTTGATCCAACAAACACTCCTTCCACACGAATACGGGATTACCAACTCGGTGATCTGTTAGATTTTATCGTGCGGACGTTTCCACAACTAGAAGATCAAGAACCTGTTTACTACGAAACGGAATTAGGGGAAATCTACTTTCATGCCGGGGCCCTTCTCAAAAACAACCTTGAAAAATTGCTTGGAGTCCAAACAATGGGCTCTTCACCATAGTCCGCGAACCTATGCATTTTCGTTTCTTTCTTATCGTAAAAATCAAGAAAAGCAAATAAGTTAATCCTTTCTTCAACGGGAAATTCGCTTCCATCCACTCTCGTTTTCCTTTCCGAGTTCCTAGCACTTGAAATCTATTCGATGAAGCAACATTGAAACGACTCAACGACTACAAGTTTTTATCTCTTTACGGAGTTTTCGGCTTTTTACAATATTGGCAGTTACATTACGGGGTGAAAAGACAATTCTCCTTTAATGAGCGCGATTAATACTTACTCCATAGAGGCAACGGGTGAAATTGTCAATGAATTGGCTTTTGGTAGCATTCACGCGACTTTTTCTAAAGATAGCAATGGTAATATCTATATGTCGTTTTAACCAATGAGGAGGTACCTCTAGAATATCAAAAACAAATTCATATTGAGATCAAAGCTTTATTCTTCAAATTTCTCAAAGAATAACATCTCAATAAATTCTCTCAGCAACCGGAATTTGTACCCTCTGGAAAGGCTAGAACTTGATGATACATTGGTAAGACCCTTCTTTGATCCGTTCTATCGTAGCTGGCAGAAAAAAAATCAATTCTAATCATTTTTACTCCTATTCTGCTTCATAATCTCTCCCTTCCCGCCCTCATTTCTATTTTTCTTTTTATGGCACAATAATTTAGATTAAACTAACATGGTTCCATCATAAACGTATCTATGAAGTGCTAACAATCAAACTTAGCAAGAGTGAACGGTTTTATCGGACTACCTACCGGTTCTGTTTTTATTTAAAATGAAATGTAGGTGAGGAATTTAGAAGACATAGGGTTTTTGTTTCTATTTTTTTGAAGCAAACTCTTTAGCTGTTTTTTCAATAATATTTAAGCCTTTTTCAAGATCTTCTGTGGAGATATCTAAGAATGGTCTGAATCGAATTCCTTTTTGACCAGTTGCGAGAATAAGGATTTTTTTCTTGAATAGCGTGGAACGGAACTGGTCTCTGACCTCTGAATTTGGCAAGTCAAAAGCTGCAAACATTCCAAGCCCCCTCACATTAGAAATGATGTCGGAATACTGGTTCTGAATCTCAGTCATTCTCTTGATGAGGAATTCTCCCTGTTTTCGGGCGTTCTCAATAAGGTCATAATTCTTGATTATTTCTAAGTACTTTGCACTTCTGACCATGTCAACAAGATTGCCTCCCCATGTGGAGTTTATTCTTGAGGACTCGTGGAAAACATTGTTTTCCACTTCATCAACGCGGTCCGTTACAAGAATACCGCAAACTTGCATTTTTTTGCCAAATGCTATGATGTCCGGTTTGGCGTCCGGCCACCACTCATGAGCCCACATTTTTCCTGTGAGCCCTATGCCGGTTTGAACCTCATCATACACGAGCATGGCTTCGTGCTCATCAGCAAGCCTTCTCAGCTCTTTGAAAAACTCATATCTAAAGTGATTGTCTCCTCCTTCACCTTGAACGGGCTCAATAATGATGGCAGCAATGTCGTCCTTTCTTTGAGCAAATGCTTCTTCCATCTGAGCAATTGCTTTCTTTTCTTTTTCAACAACCTCGTCGAGGTGGTCCTCCAACGGGTGAGTAATTTTTGGGTTGTCAATCCTTGGCCAATCAAACCTTGGAAAATACATGTACTTCCGAGGATCTGCGGTATTTGTCAGGCTCAATGTATACCCTGTTCTCCCGTGAAACGCCTCGCGAAAATGCATGACTTGCTGCCCTTTCTCTTCCTTGTAGCCTTTCTTGAAGTTCTTTCTCACTTTCCAGTCAAAAGCTGTCTTGAGAGCATTTTCCACAGCTAATGCTCCTCCTGAAATGAAAAATGCATAGTGAAACCAAGGAGGAATTGCAATTCGGTCAAAAGTATCAACAAAGAGAGCCATTTCTTCAGTGTAAAAATCACTGTTACTCACTTTAGTAACATCCGCACGCATTAGTCGCTTCTGGAAGTCAGATTCAAAAAGGTCTGGATGGTTCATTCCCACTGGCATGCTTGCGAAAAAGGACATCATATCCAAATACACTTCACCAGTGCGTTTATCCACTAAATGAGCTCCTTTGCTTTTTTCTAAATCCAGAACGATCTCAAAACCGTCAACCAGCATTCGCTTTTTCAGAATGCCAAAAACATCAATTCCTTTCGATTCGGGTCGAATTGTCATGATAATCCACTCACTAGGTCTAAGAAAGCAACACGTTTTCATTCAAATTAAATTTGAGGTAGTGAAGTAATATTGTTGTTACCTCTGCGATTTTGGATCTTGGAGTCAAAATCTGTCGTATGATCCGATTTACTCCTCACGACTGGTTAAGATAGAAAAAACAAAGCAAAGCAATGTAAGTAGTAGATAAGAGGTCAGAAGCGATAATGAACGTTGCTAAGGGCGACGAGAATGGAGACGACGATCTCATGGAAGACTGTGTAACCTGATCATGGCAAATTTCAAAAACAATGTTTCTTCGAGTCAGCAATTTACAATGGATTTATAGGTTCTTCAGCACTGAACTTTTCGTCAAAGCGCTGAATTGAGTCCTCAATTGTGGTGAAGGCAGCTTCTCTCCCCCTCCATTCCTTGACTTCTGCGTACTTGGGGTTCTCAAGATTCTTATAGGTTCTGAAAAATTCTTGGATCTCTTCGAGAAGGTGATGGGGGATTTGAACGATGTCTTCGAATTCCCTATAGACGGGATCGTTTTCGGCAACAGCTAGGATTTTCTCATCGATGCCCTTCTCATCTTCCATTAATAGGACGCCAATGGGCTTTGCCGCAATAATTGTCAGAGGGACTGTCGCTTGAGAAATTAAAACCAATACGTCAAGAGGATCGCCATCTTGAGCATACGTACCTGGAATTAATCCGTAATCGTGGGGATAAATCACACTCGAGTGTAAGACACGATCTAAGATCAGAATGTTGGCTTCTTTCGACAACTCGTATTTGTTTCTTGTCCCTTTGGGGCATTCTATCAAGGCAAAAATCCGTTGCGGAGGATTAGGTCCTGGAACAAGATCTCTCCAGAGTAACATAGCTGCTCAGTTACTCTGTGTTTCTACTTGTTTAGAATGTTACGCATCTTCTAAGAACGGTTTCCGTTTCTAACTGGGGGCATTTTCTCGACAGTAATCTCGACAGTAACGATTATTTTAAGGACAACTTGGGTGTGTTGGAACCTCTCCTTCATGATGTTGTCATTTATTCTCTAAGAACCTGCTTAACTATTTAACTGGGGATCGGGAACCATTAGTGTGGAATACGAGATCCATAAGGAAATCGGTGAGCAAGAGCCCACTATTCTCTTGTATCATGGCGCTACTATGCCTAAGATCCCAAACCATCATCCCTTGAGTAAGTATTTTTGCAAATTGCCGTATAATGTGATTTCGGTTCAGCTTCCCGGACATGGATCCCAAGGATTTAACAGTGTTGTATCTGCTTCAGAATTTCTTGAAATCTAC
>JAJRWK010000117.1 GCA_024276795.1 archaeon
AATCGTAATCAATGTCTTTTGGTGCGTCGCTCATTCCATGACCCGGCAAATCCGGGGAGAATACTCGGAATCCTTGCGTTGCTAATTTCTGTGCTACTAGCCCCCAGATTTTCCCTCCTGATGACCATCCATGAATCATCAATATATCCGTAGCCGGTTCTTTTCTAGATTCTAATATTCCAACCTTCATTTTTCCAGCATAGTCATCTACAGTTGCAATTGTATCCCACGTTACTAATTCAGGGATTGTCTCTTTTGGAGGCTGAGTAACAACGCTGAAGTGGTTTTTTTCCATCATATATTTTACGCGCATAAACATATGAAAACGTTAGGTTTCGAAGAAGGTTGTCCAAAAATTAGAGCGAGTAAAAACAAGATTACTTTTGGAGGGGATTTGATCTCTCATGTTTGGAAACGGATGCGTGTCGCTATGACTAGGCTAACTCGAATTGCATTTTTGATTGCTTGATACACACCAACTCCCAATCCTGCAATAAGCACTGCAATTGTTGTAGCATATGATCTTGGGGAGATGTATGTTCTGATGGTCATGAACCCTGATATGACTTCTTCATTAATCCATTGTGTCGCCAGTTTTCCTGCCGGGAATTCAAGTAGCATCGCGAACAATGCTAGTATTCCTACTTGTAGCATGATTAGTTTTGCAATGACGCCTCGCGTGGCACCGTTTACTCTTAAGTTCACAACCTCTCGGTCTCTTTCAAGGATGTCGAGGGTTATGGTGTTGATCGAAAAGAGTACGAGAATAACGAAGCCAACAAACATCACCATGAAGTTTACACCCATGATGCCTTGCATGAGGGTTTCAAAGGATTTTCTTGCTTGATCTAGGTTAAAAATGGATGTTATCGGTAATTCACTGTTTCTCAAGTCTCTTTTGATCTGTCTGATGTCTCCGTTTGTTTTTATTGCATAAGCCGTAATGTTATTTCCGAGCTCGAATATTTTTTGAGCCGTTGTCAGAGTGGTGAAGACTTCAAGGTCAATTAGTTCTGCTAGAATACCGCTAACCTTAGCGGTCTTCTTAATAAACATTCTTTCTCCAAATCCTCTTCCGATTATCGTGATTGAATCTCCGACTGATAGGCCCAATTTAGATGCCAGTCTTTTTCCAACCAAGACTGAGCCTTCTTCCAATTTTCCTTCCCTAATTCCGAAATGCCGTACCTCAGAATTCGGCAAATATCCTGTTAGGAATGTGGACTCGTTTTTCTGGTTAGCTTGTACCGTTATTGTTTGTCGTACTATTGATTCTACATTTTAGATGCCCGAAATTTGAAAAATTATGTTCGCGCCAATGAAGGGGTTTATGGGTGTAGCAAGGTAGGCTTCGAGGTTGTATTTATAGTATTCATCATAATACGTATCAATTTGAGCGAATATCGAATCTGTGAAGCCGAGGGAAGTGATTACTACAAGACTAGACAGAACGATGGTGAAAATAGTCAAAGATGATCTCTTCTTCCTACCAATTACTTGTCTAACAGGAATTTTGTTCGTGATCTTATGTTTTCTTGAAAGCCGCTCAATTGCTTTGTCTACTCTTCGGGGTATGTGCATGGGCTTGCCTTTTTCAAATCCAGTCATTGCTTGAGCTGGTTTTACTTTTCCGATCTTGTAGGATGCTAACCCACTACCAATAAAAGAGAAAACTAGGGCGAGTATCGTCGCTTCAATGAATGGCCCGGCTTGGAACTTTGCAGCTACAAAAGGTAAATTCACTATTGAAATATAGAAATTTCGAAGAAATATGGAGAGAAGAAATCCTAACGGAATGCCTATAGCCGCTCCGAGGATGGAGAGCACCAATCCATACATTGTATAATGGATTGTGATTTTTCTTTTGGTTCCCCCCATTGCTCGTAAAACACCAATTATCTGTTTTTGCGAAAAGACCAGTTTTGACAGAGAGTCGTAGATAATGACAATTGCTATCAGTGCTGTTATCCCTCCCAGAGCAAAAGCATAGTCATCCAGAAATCCCACGTCTTCGCTCATAACCTCATGATCGGGTTCTTCAGTGCCTAGGGTGAGAATCGTCTCAATCCCGAGTGAAGAAAAGGCTGACTGTACTTCATGGGCTGTTTGTTCAAGCAATGTCTTGTCTCTTACTCTAAAGAAAATCTCATTGACAAGAGACTGGTTTCCAAGAAATGTTTTTACTTGATTAATGGGGAGCCAAAATGCACCAAGTGAACCAATTTCAGGAAAGCCGGTGTCGGGATTTGTGCCATACTTGTATTCTGGGGAAAAAACGATCCCTCTGATTATGAATTGCTTAGATACCCCTCCATATATCAAGGTAATCTCGTCTCCAATGTCTAGGCTCCGTTCTTTGGCAAATCCTAATTCTACAAGGATTGCTTTTGGTAAGTCTTCTGTCAAAGGTTCACCTTTCTCTAATTTGAACTGATTTATAATCGGTAATGGTAGCTGGCTTATCCCATGCATTCTTGCTGAAAATTCTTCCCCTAGTAATTCGACCGTACTTTTTAGAGTCAGTCGATAATCCATTTCTCCAATGTTTGAAACTTTGTCTAGTATTCCTTGGAATTGAGACTGGTTGATTGGAGCATATGTACGCAAAGCAAAATCTTCGTAGTGCAGTTCTTCATAGGTTTTATTCAAGGAGCTCAGGACGTTGTCCTTAACCAAAAACAATCCTCCATAGAAAGCAATCGACAACGCAATTGATAACACAATGAGTGTGCTCCGCACTTTCATGTTCCACAATTCTCTGACTAGCTTCTTAGCAAGCAGCGCCATCAATATCTCCCCTAGAGTGTCTCCATAGCTTGCTGTGGTTTTCTATGATCATCAATGATTTGGCCGTCGACTAGGTGCAATACTCTATCTGCAACAACTTTCAAAGACTCGTCGTGAGAAACAACGACAAAGGTGGTTCCCTCCTCTTCATTGAGTTCTTTCATCAAATTAACGATTTCTAACCCCGTCTTATGATCTAAGTTTCCAGTGGGCTCGTCTGCAATGATCAACAAGGGTTTTTTAATTAGTGCTCGGCATAAGGCGACCCTCTGTTGTTCACCACCGCTCATCTGAGGCGGAAAAAGATCCGTTTTATCCTTCAAGCCCACGCGTGCCAAGATATCCTTGGCTCTCTTCTCCATATTCTTATTGTCTCCTGACAACTCTAGACTCAGCGCAACATTTTCCCATGCATTTAAGGAAGGAATTAGATTAAAGAACTGAAAAACCCAACCAATTGTCTTCGCTCTGTATTTCGTCAATTCATTATCAGGCAAGCTAGAAATGTCTTTTCCACCAACAATTACTTTTCCCTGGTCTGGCCTGTCTATCCCCCCAATTTGATTAAGCAATGTGGTTTTGCCACTTCCTGACGGACCCAGAATCAGAATAAAATCTCCTTTTTCGATTTCTAGATTCACATTGTTCAAAGCATAAATTTTCTGATCCCCCATTTTGAAATAGCGAGACACATTTTCTAGCTTTACGAGTAGTCTATCTTCTCTCATTCATATCACCCTTGTCTTAAGAATAAGCCTACAATTTCATTCGTCATTTCGACTATTTCGTCATTGGACATGGTCGTATTCTTTACGAAAAATTGAATACCCAGCCCATCTAATAATGCCCATAAGAACTGGGCTTTCATTACTGGCTTTTCAACGTCTAACTCAGCAAAGATATTGGCAATTTTTTCGAGATATACCGCCATTATTTGAACAAGATCTTCAGCATCTGGAAAATCTGCTCTACTTGCCAGTGTTAGGAGGAATTTTGTGAGTCCTTTTTCTTCTAGCTCCATCTTGAGCGACGAATAGACGTAGGCCTCTAGATACCCTCTGGGATCTAGTGATCGGTTTTCAGCCTCCTCTGCGAGCGTAGCCTCAAACTTTTCGAATAATTGCTTTATCGCTTCAAATGCAAGTGCTGCTTTTGTGGGGAAGTAGTGAAAAATTGCACCTTTGGAGACCCCGGCTTCCTTGGCAATCTTGTCTATGGAGACCATGTTGTAGTCTCCTTGGAGAAACAGTGAGATGGCTGTATCGACGATTTTTTGCCTTGTCACTTCATGTCTGCTTCCCGGACTCATAGAAATATC
>JAJRWK010000118.1 GCA_024276795.1 archaeon
TGGTGACGGGGAGGGGATTTGAACCCCTGCGGCAAATTGCCAGCGGATTTCGAGTCCGCCTCCCTACCGGGCTAGGAGACCCCGCCTTTCTTCATTAGTTTTCTGAGAGTGAAAACATAAAAAAATAGCGTTTGTTTGACTGATAATTTAGATTTTGCTAAAAGCTATGAGCATAGAGATATTAGATAGCGATTCCAAGAGCAAGGGCTAGACTGAAGAACAGTGATAACTTGGCTGTCTTTGCTAAAAGTTCATTAAGCTCACAAGGAGGGGTTTTCTCGTTCATCTTCTGGACTAGCCGCCAGCCGAGAGGCATTGTAGTGAACGGAAGCAGAGTGGCAAGCCCGTATTCCGGGTATTCTAGAAAGAAAAAGAGAACAACCATATAAGCAAGGATAACAGACAAGGTGTATTCCCATTCTCCAAATCTTTTTCCAAACATTACTATCATAGTGTTTTTTCCTACTCGTTGATCAGACTCGTGGTCCCTGTAATTATTCACGACAAGGATTGCGGTTATGAGTAAGCCGGGAGCCAGAGAAGCGATTAATACGGGGAAAGCAAAGAATCCCGTATTAACGAAGAAAGTGCCGTTAACAGCGACCACGCCAAAGAAAATCAATACGAAAAGGTCTCCCAACCCAATAACGCTTAAAGGGAACGGACCCCCACTATACATGAATGCGCAGAGAAGCGAAAAAATACCGATTCCGAGAACGATGAGAGAACCATTGATACCATAATACTCGGCCTGTTGTGTGGAATAGATCAGATATAGGCCAGTAATTATGATTGCCAAAACGTTAACGGACATACCCCTTCTAAGTTCTTCTGGGCTCAATAATCCAGAGGCGGCTACCCGAGTAGGTCCAATTCGTTTTCCAGAATCATAACCCTTCACAAAGTCGAAATAATCGTTAGCCAAGTTTGAAAGAATCTGCAAAAGAACCGCATCTATCAAAGCAACAATAGACGTGTCGAATCTGAACTTGCCGTAGTGATAAGCGAAGGCGATTCCTATCACTACAGGGGAAAGTGATGCTGGAAGTGTTTTGGGACGAATTGCAAGAAGCCAGATTTGTGCCTTGGACAGGGGTTTGTCCGTCATCATGTCGTCAATTTTTTGTCAAAAATATGTGTTTTTTCAAATCCTCATAAACAAAAGTTTTCTTTGATAATGAATGAAGGAAAACTCCTTATGCAATCGACTCATGGCAAGATTTTGTTCCAAGGAAGCAAAACGCTCTTTTGTCTTGTGAGCAGAACATGGTCAAAAATTTTATATTATTTTTTTACGTATCAGTAATGAAGTGGACATAGAGTATACTACGGGAATGACAATATCTCCCGACGCCTTTCTATGACCCTGGACTAACTAAAGTGGGGTGTGTCCACTTTTGATATTCCGGTTCTTTACTTAGTCCCTTAGAGGTGCTTGGCATTATGGAAAAGTATAGAGCTATTACTATGAGAAATATACACGAATTGGCGGATATAGCCCAGATTAGCGAGGAACAGCTTGAAGCAATCAGTGTTGTGGGGCATGTTCTTCCATTCAAGACCAATACTTATGTAGTGAAGCATTTAATTGACTGGGATAAAATCCCACACGATCCCATTTATATTTTGAATTTCCCCCAGAAGGAAATGTTATTGCCTCACCACTATGACTTAATGAAAGAAGCATTGGAGACCGAGGACAGAGAATTTATACATGAAGCGGCTCTGCGCATTCGTCACGAACTAAATCCGCATCCTGCTGGCCAAAAGACTTACAATGTTCCAGCAATTGATGGAGAAAAGTTGCCAGGAATTCAACACAAGTATCAGGAAACTGTCTTGTTTTTCCCCATGCAAGGACAAACTTGCCACGCGTATTGCTCTTTTTGTTTTCGATGGGCTCAGTTCACCATGAAGGATCTTCGATTCGGCATGAAAGAGATAGATCTGCTGATAAAATATCTCGAAGCGAACCCTCAAGTTACGGATGTATTATTTACTGGGGGAGACCCCATGGTTATGAAAGCAAAATTACTGGATTACTATATCACGCCCTTACTTGAAGCAGATCTTCCCAATCTACACACCATCAGGATTGGATCTAAGACTCTGAGCTATTGGCCGTACAGATACACTGAAGATGAAGATTCTGATGAAGTCTTGAGCATCTTTGAGAATGTCGTAGACAGCGGATATCATCTCGCCTTTATGGCTCATTTTAATCATTTCCAAGAATTAAGAACTAGAGCACTTCGAGAAGCCACAGAAAATATCTTGAAAACAGGGACTGTGATTAGAACGCAGTCTCCCCTTCTGAATCACATCAATGCTTCGCCGTCAGTCTGGGCCACTCTTTGGAAGCAACAAGTCAGACTTGGCATGATTCCGTATTACATGTTCATTGCCCGCAATACGGGTGCTCAGCACTACTTCAGTGTCCCACTAGTGAAAGCTGTAGACATCTTCAGAAAAGCTTACAACAAAGTAAGCGGGGTTGCGAGAACAGTAAGAGGCCCTTCGATGTCCGCGACTCCTGGAAAGGTTGAGGTCACGGATGTTGTAGAGCTAGGTCAGGAAAAGGCTATTGCTCTGAGGTTTATTCAAGGAAGAAATCCCGAATGGGTAGGCAAGATTTTCTTTGCAAGGTATGACGAAAAAGCGATTTGGCTGGATGACTTGGTGCCTTTCAAAGGTAAAGAGTTTTTCTTCGAAAAGGAACTCAGCAGTTACTTACAGTCGGCTGAGAAGAATTATGAACAGATTCGACTGGTCAGAGAACAAGAGCTATCCTTCTCACCGATTGCTTGAAACCGTAACTAATGCCGCTTTGAATGTCATTCTTCCCCTCAAATTCGTTCCTTGCATGAGGTTTTCCATAGAAGGCTATTGGTTCTCTTTCCGCTCTGTTTCTTCAAACACTTCTCCAATGATTTCATTTCTTAGCTCATCGACAACATCAAAGGAATGCTTCAGAATCTCGGAGACGAGTTTTCTTAGGGTTGTCTTTGCATTTGCTGTTACGACTCTAGATATTTTTTCACCAAGAATCAGTTTTTTTACGGCGCTCATTTCGTCAGAATATTCTTCATGAATCGTGGCAACGACTTTTTCTTTAGAGTTTTCTTGGATTTCCTTGATGGTTTCTTCTATTTTCTGTGGAGAAATCAGTGTTTCTAGGGCTTCTCTGATTTCTTCATCGATTTCATCCATGACTTCGTCAAAAATGACTTTTGCAGTTCCAGTTAACTCATTCATGCAGTTTGGTTAGCCGTCTCATTATTTAAATGGATTTCATCACAAAGTATACCGAAATGTTATTAGAAAGCTGAATCGGTTGGCACTGGTGTTTGAACAACAATTTAAAACGGGGAGAGGAAAGCACTTATTCGCCCGTGATGGATTCGTAGCCTTCTTTTTCAATTTCCTCTGCAAGTTCTGGCCCGCCTGTTTTGACAATAAGACCGTCTTTTAGTATTGTAAGACGGGTTGGTTGCACGTAATGCAAGATTCGCTGATAATGCGTGATGAGCATTATTCCAGCATTTGTTTCTTCATGGAGGCGGTTTATTCCTTTTGCTACGTCTCTGAGGGCATCAACATCTAGCCCGCTGTCGGGCTCGTCAAGGAATGCAAAACGGGGTTTTAGCACTAGCATTTGGAGGACTTCGTTCTTCTTTCGTTCCCCACCAGAAAATCCTTCGTTAACATATCTTTCAGTAAGCTCTGTTCTCATGTTGAGATCTTTTGCTAGCGCCCTTAGTTCTTTGGTGAATTTTATGATGTTTGGCGGTCTTCGTTCTTCGTCTCGTACAATCATTGCGGTTCGAAGAAGACTGCTTAGGGTCACTCCGCTGATGGATTGGGGATGTTGAAAGCCTAGAAACATTCCGGCTCTTGCTCTTTCATCTGGTGTCCATTCCAGGATGGATTCCCCATTGAGCAAAATGTCTCCCTCAATTATTTCGTATTTGGGATGCCCCATGATTGTATAGGCAAGAGTAGATTTGCCACTACCATTTGGACCCATGATGGCGTGTATTTCTCCTTCCTTAAGGGTAAGATTAATTCCTTTGAGAATCTCTTTGTCCTCAATCTTGACGCGCAGATTTTTGATCTCTAGTGTACTTGCCATACGTACTCATGGTTCAATTCGCCCAAAGGTTTTTGAATTGTTGCTTTCTGGAAAGCGCTTATTTTTTCCCGTCGTTTTCCTGGGGAGTAATTATTTTTCCCTTAGATGTTTTTCGTTCATGATTTTTGTGTTCAAAAAAATGAGGGGAGGGGCAAGATTTTGAATGGTATGTTATCCTAGCTTTCGCCAGCTTCTTGTTTTTTCTTATGGATTAATATGCCCGCTTGGAGGACTTTTAGACCGAGTAATGCACATTTCAGGCGAACAGGTGTCAAAGGGATATTAAGCATTTCCTTAATGAAATCCGCATCGAGTCCCATGACTTCGTCTGGTGTCATTCCTTCGATTCCTTCTAGGAGAAGGTCAACTGAAGCTTGACTGATTGCACATCCTGTTCCGTCAAATTTCGCCTCTTTTATCTTGCCTTCATCGTCCAATCTTACAAAAACTTCTATTTCGTCACCACAAAGCGGATTCGCGTCGTGGAAATGAATATCTGCATTGTCAAGCTTGCCTTTGAATAGAGGAGCTTTATATCGATCCACGATGAGCTGGCGGTACATTGAACTCATAGTCTTCATCTCTAGTTTTATGAGAAGAGCTTGTAAATTTTCTGAAGGGACTCAACTAATGCATCGATGTCTTCTTTTGTGTTGTAGAAGTACATACTCGCTCTTGTGGTCGAATCTGTGCCTAGCATTTTCATGAGTGGCTGAGCACAGTGGTGTCCCGCTCGGACAGCGATTCCGTCTTCGTCAAGCAGGGAGGCAATGTCATGAGGGTGTATTCCATCCATGGCAAATGATACTACGGCTCCTTTATACTTGGGCTCAGGACCGTAAATCTTGATGAAAGACAGTTCGTTCAGTCGCTCATGAGCATATTCTGTAAGTTCGTGTTCAATGTAGTGGATTTTGTCGAACCCAATTTTCCCAAGATAGTCTATCGCTACAGCAAGACCGATGCCTCCAGAAACATTAGGCGTTCCAGCTTCAAATTTCCATGGAAGCCGATTCCATGTTGCATTGTCGAAGGACACAATGCTGATCATGTCTCCTCCGAAAAGGAATGGTTCCATTTTTTCAAGAATGTCTTCTCTACCATATAATCCACCGATTCCCATTGGAGCTAGCATTTTATGTCCTGAAAAGGCAAAAAAATCGACATCAAGCTCGCGAACGTCAACGGGCATGTGAGGAGCGCTTTGAGCACCATCTACAATCATGTAAGCACCATGTTCTCTAGCTAACTTTGAAACTTCCTTGACTGGAATGATTGTTCCTAGGGCATTGCTCATGTGAGTTATTGACACGACTTTTGTTTTGTCGTCGATGGCTTTTTCCGCACTAGCTAGATCGAGCCTACAGTCTTCCGTCATCTCAATGAAGCGTATTTCCGCTCCTTGTCGTCTCGCCATCTGTTGCCAAGGCACCAGATTGGAATGGTGCTCGAATCGGGTCAGAACAATGTTGTCTCCTTTTTCCAACTCATTCAGGCCAAGTGAATATGCCAACAAGTTGAGGGATTCTGTTGTATTTCTGGTGAAAATGATCTCTTCCATTCCCTTGGCGTTCAGAAACTTTGCTACCTTGTTATGGGCTTCTTCGTAGTCTTCACTAGCAATTTCGCTCAGGTAATGGACTCCTCTATGAACATTCGCATTTCTCGTTTCATAATATTGCGAAATGGCTTCGATGACTTGACGGGGTTTTTGAGTTGTTGCAGCGTTATCTAGATAAACTAGCCGTTTTCCATGGATTTTTGTTTCGAAAATAGGGAAATCCTTAAGGATTTCTGTTATACTGATCAAGGTTCATCCTCCAATTGGTTATTATTCAGGGGTTGTATGGATTTACGCAACAGCATTTTATGAATGCTGTCCATACGCCTCACTGTTTGTGATAAGGGATTACAGAAAAATAAAGCTACTGTTTACGAGAACATATCTGACTTTATTTTAGGACGTTTTTTTGAAATCTCCCAATGTTTTCTAAAATTGCCAGGAAAAGAGGAGAAAACCCCTTTGTCATCATAAAGGAGAAATGAGAAAAACGGGATTCAATAATTGCCCCTCAGCTTTTCTTACCACCGAGGAAAAAGTTCCCAATGGATAATAATTCATCCATCCAAATAGTGATGGTGTCTAAAATTCTTATTCCACTCTTTTCAATGTATAGCGTAAATCCGATGGTAGCCAGAAATCCAATTGGTCTTCCCGTCCAGTCATGCGAGTATGCCCAGACACTTTCGAAATCTAAGTGAAACACTTCGATAAACAGGGTAGTTAGGGCTATTTGAGCTGCGATTCTAAAGATGTTACCGATAAACAAGGTAAACAAGACAATATAGGCTGTTCTTATCTTGGTTTTTGTTTCTCCGGGAGTGGATGCTATAAGGCCGATCAATAATGCACCTGCTTGCATTCCGGTACATGCTCGTACGATGATGAAATTATTCTGCGTCGTACCATCAATGCTGATAGAGGGGAACGTTGAGCGTTTTCCATCATAGAGTGAATAAATAAGTGAATCAAAAAATCCAAGTTCGTTGAGCCCTAGCTCGTACATGAACATTCTCGGAGAAAAACCGAAGATGTAAAGGACGAAATAAACTCCTCTTGTCGTCGCGTATTCAAGAACTGAGAAGTCGGGGAAGACATAGAGGGTAATGGTTAGAAAAACCGTGATCAAAAACGAAGTTATCGCATACTGTCTTTTTTCCTTTCCCTTTAGTTTTAGCAAGGGGTGTGGGTCATGTTCAGTGGGTATTAGACTCAAATCAGACATATCGCATCACAATTTTCATACTTGGTCAAAAAGAATCTTTTGCTCAAATCTGTGTTTTCTATGATTATGCGCTCTTATAAAACTTGAGAATCCTTCTGAAAACTACTTTTACATCGGTGTATTTCTAAAACGAATCAGCTTGAAAGGAAGTCGAGCAAGATAAGAGCTCTGATACGTTCTCCAAAACTTTCGAACTTCCTTTAGTTTAGCGTGTTCTATCCCACCAGCGAAATAGCCGCGTAGGAGGAAATATGCTCTTTTCGGATGTCCTCGAACAACATTCATGATTATTCTTCCAAGCGCATAAAGAGGATGGTATCCTAACTCCCTCATAGCTCGACCCCATCCATAGTAGCTTCTAGCGTGGCCTTTTCCACTTGGCCTAGCTAGCTCAAACTTAATATGGGGAAAGTGTTTGACTTTATATCCCTGGGAAAACGCGAAAACAATCTGGTATGTCTCCCATCCATATATAGGGGGCAGCAGACCCATTTTTTTCAAAAGACTGGATCTCATCATTCTGCCGCTTCCTCTAACGTGTAGAGCAGAGATTTCTTCTCTATCATCCACACCGGAGGCGAGGCCTAATCGAGAGTCTTTTTCAAACTCCGCCACAAGACGGAAAATGTAGTTCTTGGGTAAGAGAGTGTCGGCTCCTATAATGAGAAGATAATCAAATTCGTGCTGAAGCAAGTACGCGATGCCAGAGTTATAAGTGAAAGCCATAAAAGGTAATCCCAGTGCAGAGAAACCGCGGTCCTTTCTACGGATTACTACTAGTTCAGGATGCTTTTCCTTGATTCTTGATAAAATTTCGGGAGTTTTATCCTTTGAGCCGTCATCTACAACCACAATCCTACAAGGCATAAGAGTTTGTTCAAAAAGCGCTTCAAGGGTTCTCTCGATGTATTTCGCCTCATTTTTTGCGGCAATCAAAACAGCAACTTTGGGATTCTCCATTCTTTTCAAACAGTCATTGAAACAACCATTTATCTCTTTTATGAGCCATGTTTTTTTGTTCGATTGTGGGCAATGTTTTAGGATGGGGGCTAAAACGAGGCTCCGTGATATTTAAGCAAAAAAGGGACTGCTTTTCTTTGCTAATTTCTCAGACTAGCGTCCCAGATTTTCCAGAAGAGCCCTCATGAGATCTTTGTCGCGGATTATTCCGATCAAACTACCATCGGAGTCAATGACGGGTAGCGCGTCGATATCGTGCCTTCTCATTTTCTTTGCAGCATCAGTTACTGTCGATCCCCTGTATACGGTTATTGGAGTAGTCGTCATGACGGTCTTAATGGGGAGGGAAGGAAGGGTTACTTCTTTTGTGGCTATTAACAAAACAACATTTGAGTCCCATGAGCCAGGTTCTCCTTCTCCAAAGCTTTGGAGGTCTACGGTTTTTTCTCGGTCGACAATTTCGATTACTTTGAGAAAATCGTAATAAGTCAGTATTCCTGTTACTTTGAGTTCTGTGTTGAGCACTGGCATCATTTTAACTTTTCCGAGTCTCATTTGTTCAGAGGCAACAGGAATGGGCATATTCTCCCAACTGACAACACAATATGGAGGCATATATTTTTCAATGGATTCTTCATATTTTCCCCGAGCGAGAAGTTTGTCTCGGAGATCTGTGACGGTAATTATGCCGACAAGTTTTCCGTCTTCGTTCACAACGGGGAATCTTCTATGATTGGTTTTTACCATTTTTTCAAGAAGGATTCCTATCGAATCTTCTTCATTGACTGTAACAACATCTCTCGTCATGAGCATTGCTGTTTGGGTTTCGTCTTGCTGACGAATAAGGTCTTCCGCAGTAACAATACCTACTAGAGTGTCGTCTTCTTTTTTTACCACGGGTAGTCCTAAATATTTCTCAGTTTGAATTATCGAAAGAACATCTGTTCGGGTGCTTGGAACAAGTGCGCGAACTGGGTTGGCTGACATGAATTGTTTGACGACGACAGTGGTATCCTTACTCATTTTGCATCTCTGTTACCGTTTTAGACACTAAACAAGTATGTGTAGGGGACGGAAACTTAAATTATTTTCCGCAATCTTTGAAACACACCTTACAGAAGTTCGAAAACTCTCGTTAGGAATGGGAAAAAATTCGTAAAATAATAGGTTCTGGATGGTTTGCTCAATGGAACAATTATGTTCTAATAGATCGCTTGAATTATTATCGACATGGATTTGGCACTTGTCAGAGAATTAAGGCGAACGGCGGAGGATGCTGAACTCTTGGCGGAGTGCGTAAATGCGTGGAACGATGACGATTCGTGGCCTGGTGGATTTACAGGAGGGATAAAACTCACCGGAGAAATAGTATATGAGCAATGGATCGAAAAGAATTCGGTCTATAAGCAGTACGTACTGGAATATGAAGGGAAAATAGCAGGATACATTAGCCTTGACTTTTCTCCTAGCGGAGAAGATGTCATGTACGTTCCTCTTCTTGGGGTGGCTCCAAAATATCAAAAGAGAGGATTTGGAAAGAGACTTCTCTTAAAGACCATTGAAGAAACAATCAGGTTGGGAAAACTGAGACTCGACTTGCACACTTGGGCCGGAAATCTTCGAGCTATGCCCCTCTATAAGCGTACGGGTTTCATTTGGTACCCAGAGACATCTGTTCATATGATGAATTTTATCCCGGGAATACTAAATCAAGAGTTCTTCGCCGACTTAATTGGGAAAAACTGGTATGATGTATTTAAGCCTAAAATCACTCAAGCACCAGATAAGCTAGAGTTTGAAGGGATTGAAGGGTTCATTTATAGATTCTCAACTAACGAAGGAATGCTGAGAGTATTCGTCGATGCGCATGCGCAAAAAATATGCGGTTACGAAATTATGGATAAAGAAGACGAGATTATTGAAAAACTACTTGTTAGGACAACTCCTCATCGACTTTACAAGGGATTCTTAATTCCAAAATCAACGATTCATATCGAAAATAGAGGAAAGAAGCCCCTCGAAGTGAAAGCCAACATAAGCGGACATAATGGTGTCTCAGGATTCCAAGGTTTAAAACACAGATTCATAGTTGCTCCGGGTTCGAAGGAGCAACTAGAATGGAGTTGGAAACCGATAGCTCAGCCGATGGTTCCCTACGAGAAAAAACCGTCTTTCCGGACCTGGTCTCGATTTGACATCAATGCAAGAATCAAGGAAAAACAAGTTTCTTTCGGTACTGGTGCTCGAATCTTGAGAGGAATAAGGCTAAAACCATATCCAACATACTTTCCAAAAGCGGGGAAAAAAGGCATCGCTGGAGAAATTGAATTACGCAATCTCACGAATGTTGTTCTGAACGGTCAATTATCATTGTGGATCAATGATAAAGAAGTTGTTTCGTCCAAACCTTGTAAAATTGGAAGCTATGAAAGGACGCGTATTAGTTATTCAGTTTCGCCGAATGACGTAACGGGAAAAGTAACGAAATTAGAAGTCCGCTTCAAGCAAATAGGGAATGAGTCTACAATAAGTGAGAAAATTACAATTGGAACCCCAACTGGTCGAGAACCCATTGCGTATACGATTCCCTTTGAAGGCTATGTCCTAGAAAACACACTTGTTAGAGTCGTTGGCCGAACATATGAGTATCCAGAGATTGAAGAATTCTTAGTGAAGAACACTGGTATTCGGCACA